>DATFJP010000069.1:0-6624 GCA_035269105.1 Desulfuromonadales bacterium | reverse complement strand
AACGCCATGAAGGTCGCGCCGCCGGTTGTGGACAATACCTTCGTGATCGCCGCAGTCAACGTCGTCTTGCCGTGGTCAACATGACCGATCGTCCCGATGTTGACGTGGGGCTTGGTCCGCTCAAACTTGGCTTTGGCCATCGTTCCGTCTCCTTTTGATTTTTAATTGACTCTTTCTCGTCGGCCCCAGGTTGCCTGCGGGCCCGCCGGTTCCAAACGCAATGCCAAGACATATGTTCGGTGACGGTTTCGAAAAGGGAAATGGAGCCCACAACCGGACTTGAACCGGTGACCTCATCCTTACCAAGGATGTGCTCTACCTGCTGAGCTATGTGGGCTTGATCCTGTTTCCGAAAACGTTCTGAATTTGGAGCGGGAAACGGGACTCGAACCCGCGACCCTCAGCTTGGAAGGCTGATGCTCTAGCCAACTGAGCTATTCCCGCCTGAGCATTCCAGAATGTCTTCTCCGCTTGAAGCCTTCTGTTTGGACTCCGATGTCAGCATCTTCGCAGTTTATGCGGTTTCACCCTCCTGCGATGCCCGCCGACAGCTTTGTCCGGCAAGTAATGATTGTGGTGGAGGGGGGAGGATTCGAACCTCCGAAGTCGTCGACGGCAGATTTACAGTCTGCTCCCTTTGGCCACTCGGGAACCCCTCCAGGGGATCAGTCTTCTTCAGATTTTTGGGAAGCTGCCTTCCCTGTCAGCTCAAATGGAGCTGGCGACAGGAATTGAACCCGCAACCTGCTGATTACAAGTCAGCTGCTCTACCAATTGAGCTACGCCAGCACAAGGGGCGTTATATACAATGTCGTACTGCAAAATGCAAGACATTTTTTCGCCTGTTTGCGTGCGCATCGACAAGTGGGCATTTATAGCGGATGCCTGCCCGTTTGTCAAATCTCATCTGGGTCCGGGAACCAAAAAATCTATTTGACAAGAACGATGGTTTTGGTTATATTTATAGCCAACACAGAAACCCGTATTTCGGGGTGCCTCTCTCCCTCCTGGAGGCACCCCACTTTTTTGTCCGCCTTCCGCCTTCCGCCTTTTTCCCATCTCTCAGTTGTCGTTTCCCGCGGTATTGGATAAACTTCGTATGCACCAAGCATCGGCTTTCACCGAGGAGGCACCGCCGCCCACGGCCGTGGTCTCCTCATCAAACGCAAGGACAGGATGATGCCTAAACTCGATAAAATCGTCACCAAGGGCGGGGACAAGGGAGAAACCAGCCTGGCCGACGGCACCCGGATTCCAAAATGCTCCCGGCGGGTCAGCACCTATGGTGCCGTGGACGAACTGAATGCCGTCCTGGGGCTGGTACGCTGCGAAGCGCTGCCGGCCGGCCTGAATGAAAAATTACTGCAGCTGCAGAACGAACTGTTCGACCTGGGCTGCGAACTGGCAACCCCGGCCGAGAGCGAACTGGCCGAGACCATTCCCAACGTCCGCCAGTTCCAGGTCGACCTGCTGGAAGGCTGGGTTGAAGAAGGCACCCGCCAGCTGCAGCCGGCCCGCAATTTCGTGCTGCCGGGCGGGACCCGGGCCGCGGCGGCCCTGCACCTGGCCCGCACCGTGGCGCGTCGCTGCGAACGGGAGCTGGTCGCCCTGATCGAGGAAGGCGCCGCCGTCAACCCCTGCTGCCTGCAGTTTCTGAACCGCCTCTCCGACCTCTGCTTCGTCTGGGCCCGGTTGTGCAACGACTGCGGCCGGGCCGACATTACCTGGCAGCCGGGGCCGCATCGGGATTAACTGTTGGCGAGAACGCTGACCTGTCTGGTTCGCGACCGGGAGGTCGCTCCTACAACAGATCTCGCCACACCGCGGCAGGAGCGATCTTCAGACCGCGAACTTGCCAACTCCCTGACTTGGCAACACCGCAATTCGCGACCGGGAGGTCGCTGCTACCGGGTGAGCCTCTGCCGCACCACCTCGAACAGGGCGACCGCGGTGGCGGCAGAAGCATTGAGAGAGGCGACTCCACCCCGCATGGGGATTTCCAGCAGCCCGTCGCACAATTGGCGGGTCCTCTGTCGCAAACCCTGCCCTTCGCTGCCGACCACCAGGGCCAGGTGCCCCTGCAGGTTTTCGGTGTAGAGGGACGTCCCCGCTTGTTCGGTAGCCAGTCCGTAGACCCAGACCCCGGCCTCCTTGAGCTGCTGGATGGTCCGGGCCAGGTTGACGATCTGGCAGACCGGCAGGTGCTCGACCGCGCCGGCCGAAGCCTTGTCGACCACGTTGGTGATCGGACAGTTGCGGTCCTTGGGGATGACCACGCCCTGGCAGCCGGCCGCATCGGCGTTGCGCAGGATGGCGCCGAGGTTGTGCGGATCGGTGATGCCGTCTACCAGCAGGAACAAGCCGGTCTTGGCGGAAGCCTGCCAGTCGGCCAGCAGTTCCTCGAAAGGGACATATTTGAATTCTTCAATCCGCAGCACAGCGCCCTGATGGTGGGCATTGCCGACCAGCCGGGTCAGGTCCTCCCGGCGACGGCGGCGGACCGGAACGCCCTGTTCCCCGGCGAGATCGAGAAGTTCATCGATACGCGCCCGCTCACCACCCTCATCGACAAACAATTCCTGGGGCCGGCGGCGCCCGACCAGTCCTTCTTTAACGGGATTGATGCCGTAGATGAAATCAGCCATGCCAACCTTTTCCGTTGCAGAATCTCATGTTTATAGCGCCTGACGCATTTCAGCGAGAATATTCTCAGCCGCCTCGCCGGGGTCGGCGGCCGCAGAAATCGGCCGGCCGATGACGAGGTAATCGGCGCCCGCGCGCAGGGCATCGGCGGGGGTCGTCACCCGCTTCTGATCGTTGGCGGCGGCAAATGCCGGGCGCACACCCGGCGTTACGATCGCGAAATCCGGGCCGCAGGCCGCGCGGATCAAACCGACTTCCCGGGGCGAGGCGACCACACCGTCCATGCCGGACTCTTGGGCCAGTTTCGCCAGCCGCGGCACCATTTCGGCGACCGGCCGGTCGATGCCGACTTCGCGCAGGGTCGCATCATCGGCCGAGGTCAGGATAGTGACCGCCAGCAGCAGCGGCCGGCCGGGTGCGCCGCGCGGAGCAACCGCGTCGATTTCGGCGGCCAGAGCCTGCATCATCTCCCGCCCGCCGAGCGCATGCACGTTGAACATGCGGACGCCCAGGCGGGCCGCTTCCCGTCCGGCACTGGCGACGGTATTGGGGATGTCGTGGTATTTGAGATCGAGAAACACCTCGGCACCGTGCCCGGCGGCCATTTTCACCACCTGCGGCCCGCAGCGCGTGAACAGCTGTTTGCCGATCTTGAAAATGCCGACCTTGCCGGTCAGCCGCTCAACCCACTGCTCGGCATCTTCAAGATTATCGACATCCAGGGCGAAAATCAGCCGGTCTCTGACATCATCCATGTTTTTGTCTCCCGGTAAGGGTCTGGACCCGCTGCGAGACCTCCTGGACCCGCTTGATCAGATCGGCGGAATCGGCCGCCCCCAGCTCGCGGCGGGCGGCCACGCACTCCATGTAAACCAGTTCGCTCAGGGCTTCGGTCAGCAGGCGCAGCTTGTCGCCCTCCTCGAGACCAGCCAGGTTGGCCAGAATCCGGCCGCCGTCCAGGGAGCCGTCCGCCTTGAGGGAAACCTGCCGGAACACGTAGGAAAAGGGCTGGGGTAGATCGACCAGAAACCGGTTGACTTCCTCCAGGAAATGCGGGTTCCGCTTGGAGACAACCTTGTACATCGCAGTCAAAACCCCGTTGAAAATGGTGATCACTTCGCTGAAGCTGCCCTCGACCTCGACCGTGGGCGCCTCTTCCATGACCACCACGCCGCGGTCAACCAGCTGACTGAGCAGCCGCAGACCATCGAATTCACCGACCCCGGCCCGCCTCAGGATTTCGGCGACATTGCCGGTGCCGGCCTGAATCAGCGCCACCATCCGCTGGGAGGTGCTGTCCAGGTCGTTCGGCGTCTTGCCGCTGGCCACCGGCACGGCGTCGAAGGACTTGATCTTCTGCATGTAGAGGGCGCGCTCGTCGACCCGTCGCAACCCCTCCATGATCAGGTTCTGGGTGTTCATCGACAGGCTGACCACTCGTTCCTCCTCGATCGGCTCGTCGACGAACAGGAAGTGACCCTCGTGGAAAGTGAACAGATGGTAGATGATGGTTTCGACCTGGCTGCGAACGGCCGTCCAGAGGTCCTGGTTGGAGATCATTCCCTGCTCGACCAAAAGGCTGCCGAGGGTCGAACCTGTCCCGGCCTGCTGCCTGGCCATCTTGAGCAGGTCGCGGTCAAATTTACCGAGACCGTATAAGATTTCGCCGAGCTCCTCGCCCGGGAAAGTCGAAGCTGCGTAAACGATTTCACCATTGCGGAAAAACAGGTCCTTGTCGCCGCCGGCCAGGCCGAACCGCAACCTGCCGCTTTTTCGGAACATGTTCAAAAAGGAAAGCAGGTCGACGATGGCGATGTCGCCCAGGGTGCCAGCCATCTGGATGCCAGCTTCCCGGTCTCCCGGTCCCAGACAGAGATGCTCCGCAGAAAAAGAATCCACCTGCAGCTCGCGGCCGGCCAGCTTGCTCGCGACAGCGGACGGCAGGACCAGGGTCCCGTCTTTGCCGATCTTGATGCGATTCATCCAATCCCCTTTGCGGGCCGCGGCCCCATTCAGGCGGTTTTCCCCTGAAGGACCTGCCGCACCCGCTCGGCCACCTGTTCGGCCGCCGCCGCGACCGGCAGCATGACCTGCTCGCCGCTGCGGCGCTCCTGCAGTTCGAAAGACTGCGCTTTCAGGCCGCGGGCGCCGACATTGATCCGCAACGGAATACCCAGCAGGTCGGCGTCCTTGAACTTGCTGCCCGGCCGTTCGTCGCGATCGTCGAGCAGAACTTCGATGCCGTGATCCAGAAGCTGTCCATAAAGAGCTTCCCCGGCCTGCAGAACGGATTCGTCATTCGGGTTGAGGAGGGTCACCACCACCTGGAAGGGGGCGATCGGCATCGGCCAGATGATGCCGTTGCCGTCGTGATTCTGTTCGATAGCCGCTGCCGCGGTCCGGCCCACGCCGATGCCGTAGCAGCCCATGACCAGTGTTCGTTCTTTGCCCTGATCGTCGAGCACGGTCGCTGTCATCGCTTCGGAATACTTGGTCCCCAGCTTGAAGACATGGCCGACCTCGATGCCCCGCCAGCTCTCCAGGGAACCCCCGCAGCGCGGGCAGGGATCGCCGGCCTCGGCTTCGCGCAGGTCGGCAAAAGCCTCGACCACGAAATCCCGGCCGACATTGGCCCCGGTCAAATGATAGTTCTCCTCGTTGGCCCCCAGGCCGAAGTCGCCCAGCAACGCCAGGGCCTGGTCGGCCAGAACCCGGCATGACAGGCCGATCGGCCCCGAGAATCCGGTCGGCGCGCCGGTGGTCTTGCGGACCAGTTCTTCATCCGCCAGCTGCACCTGGTTGCAGCCCAGGTAATTGCACAACTTGATCTGGTTCAGAGTATGGTCGCCGCGCAGCAGGACGGCCACGACCTCCTCCTCGTCGGTCTGCAGGACCAGGGTCTTGACCATCTTGCGCGGATCCTCGCCCAGGAACCTGGCGACCTCTTCGATAGTCTTCAGGTTGGGCGTTTCAACCTTTTCCAGCGGCAGAGCCGGCGGGGGAGCCTCGCCTTCGGGACGGCGCAGTTCGGCCTTCTCGACGTTGGCGGCATATTCGCAGTCGGCGCAGGAAACGATGGCGTCCTCGCCGGATTCGGCCAGCACCATGAACTCGTGGGAGAAGGAGCCGCCGATCGCGCCTGAGTCCGCTTCCACCGCCCGGAACCGCAGTCCGCAGCGCTCGAAGATGCGCCGATAGGCCTGGTACATCTTGTCGTATGCAACGTCGGCGCCGGCATCGTCGAGGTCGAAGGAATAGGCGTCCTTCATGATGAATTCGCGGCCGCGCATCAGACCGAAGCGGGGCCGGATCTCGTCGCGGAACTTGGTCTGGATCTGGTAGAGATTGATCGGCAGCTGCCGGTAGGAGCGGATGGTGCCGCGCACGATCTCGGTGATGACCTCCTCGTGGGTGGGGCCGAAGCAGAAATCGTTGCCTTTGCGGTCCGTGATTCGCAGCAACTCACGGCCGTACTGCTGCCAGCGCCCGGATTCATGCCAGAGGTCGGCGGGCACCACAGCCGGCATCAGCAGTTCGATGGCTCCGGCACGGTTCATCTCCTCGCGGACGATCTCTTCAATCTTGCGGATCACCCGCAGACCGAGCGGCAGGTAGTCATAGATGCCGGCGGCCACCTTGCGGATCAGGCCGGAGCGCAGCATCAGCTGATGGCTTATCACCTCGGCGTCGCCGGGTGTTTCCTTGAGAGTGGGCAGCAGATACTGGGAGTAGCGCATGGAATGACCTTGTTTGGATTGTGTGATCGGTGATCGGTGATCCGTGATCGGTGATCCGTGATCGGTGATCCGTGATCGGTGATCCGTGATCCGTGATCGGTGATCGGTGATCCGTGATCCGTGATTGGTGATTAGCTTTGGCCTGCAATTGACGGCCTACTGATTACGGATCACGGTTTACGGATCACGGTTTACGGGTTTACGGATCACGGATCACGGTTTACAGATCACGGATCACCGCTCT
>DATFJP010000068.1:0-14728 GCA_035269105.1 Desulfuromonadales bacterium | reverse complement strand
GCGTCGAAACCCAGTGTAAGGATCAACGGGCCGTGGTCCGACGGGCAGCCGCAGAGGCTCTGGGTGCCATTCCCCTCTAATCGTCTCCGACGGGGTCGGCCTCCGGCTCGATCAAAGCCTCTCCGCAGAGACTCCCCCAGGATCACCTCGGTCGATTTCGGTACTGGCCGTAAGACTCATTCAGTCCAGAAAATCAGCCACATCCATGCCTTTGGTTACGGGATCGACTTCGGCGACAATCCGGCAAGTCCCAGTGGGACGAATGTACCGGTACGTGGTTTCCCGGACCAGGTCTCCGGAAGGGTCAAAAAGCAGTTTGATGTCGGCAAGACTTGGATCTTTAGCGTCGACCTTGGTGACCAGGCCGATTTCATTGGTATCAAGGCGCACCAGGCTGCCGACGGGAAAGGGCCCCAGTGAAACAATGAAGCTTGTTACGTAATCAGGGTTGAGGAAAGTTCCGGCCACCTCGCGGAGACGGTTGATGGCACCGCGCGGGGTCAAGGGGCGCTGGTAGGAGCGCAAGGTGGTCATGGCATCGTAGGAATCGGCGATGGCCGTCATGTCGACCAGTCTGGAAAGATTTCTGTCATTCTCAAGCAGGGGATAACCCTTGCGATCGTAACGGCTGTGATGACAAAGGACGATATCCATGACCTCCTGGGTGACCCCTTCCATTTCCTGGATAATCTCCGCGCCGAAAGTCGGATGTTGCTTGATTTCCTCGAATTCGATCTCAGTCAGGCGCCCCGGTTTGGTAATGATCTTGACATCGACCTTGAGCTTGCCCAGATCATGCAGCAACCCGCCCAGACCGAGAATCCGCAAATCCTGCTCCGAAACGCCGCAGGCCCTGCCGACGGCGAGGGAAATGACCGATACGTTGACCGAATGGGTGAAGGTGTAATTGTCATAGTCTTTCAGCATGGACAAAGCGAACAGGGCATGCGGCTCGGTCAGGGTCAGGCGAGCCATGCTCTTGACGACCTTGAGAGCTTCCGTGGAGGAGGGTATCTGGCCCATCCGCACATCGGTGAAGATCTGGTCGACGACCTTGAGAGCTTTGCGATAGACCTTGCGCGGCTGGCCGTCCTCTTCTTCCTCATCGTCTTGAGGCGTAAAAGCCTTGATCTTCTCGACCTGGTTGGATTCGAGAGCCTCGGCAAAAGCACGCCCTTTGAGCTCGCCCGCATACAGGGTATTCAGTAGAATTTGCAGCTCCGTTGCCGACAACCCGGCATGAAACTCGATGCCGCTCAATGCCCTGCTTTCAAGCAGCCCGGCGAGTTCGGAGGCAGCAGGGAATTCCTGAATGAACAAGTGGTCTTCGATGAACAGGGTTCCTTCAAGCAGACCCATCTTGATTTTCTGTTTGTGCTGCAGCAGGCCGAACAGTCCGTCCTGCAGGGTCTGGACCTGTTTCCTGGTGGCCGGATGATCCAGAGAATAGAGACGCAACCCTTTGATTGCAGCTGCCAGAACCTGGACCACTTGCTTCATTTCATCCACCTTCATGATATGCCCTTGTCAATGTGTTTAAGTGCCTGGTTGGCGGCCCGCGCCACACTGGCCGATGGGTCGTGAGTCGCTTTTTCCAGGATTGCCCGGGATGAATCCTCGCCGATTTCGCCGAGTGCCGAAGCTGCGGCGACCCGCAATTCATCATAGCGTAGGCGCCGGAAGAGTTTGCGTTTGGCAAGGATTTGTTCAAGGAGCGGCACGGCGTCGGCCGAGCGGATTTCTCCCAGGGAGCGGATGGCGTCCCTGCGAAGGTCGATTTTGCCGCGGCTCAGACCGGACTTTTTGACGATTTTTATCAAGGTCGGAACAGCGCTGGCAGCGCGAATGGCACCAAGCGACAACAAGGCCTGGCGGCGAAGTTCCTGATCGTCGGAGCAGGTGGTCTGCAGAAGGATGTTGACAGCGCGTGGGCCGCCGATTTTCGTCAGTGAGCGAATAGTCTCCCGCCGGACCCTGATATCATTATGTTGAAGCAGGGGTGTCAGGTGGACCAGCGACTCCTGCTGACGAATTTCTCCCAGGATGGCGACTGCATTTCTGACCACATACCAGCGATGGTCGAACAGATGCTCCTGCAGGGTCGGTACGGCCACATCGCCGGAGAGAACCAGAACCGAGGCCAGCAGCTTGCGTTTGCCGGCCGAGTTTTCCCGGGTCAAAAGATCCATGATGCGACCGGCCGCTTTCTCGCCGAGATAAGCCAGGACCCGGATCAAGGCGGTTCGGGTTTTCTCTTTGCCCTGGGCGGCCAGCAGGGAAATGGCCAGGTAGTCGATGACTTCATCGGTCGCCAATTGCCGGAGCGCATTCTGTGCGTGCTCCTGACGCGCATCCGAGGTGCTTTTTCCGGAAGCAAACCCGCAGATCATTACGAAGGCCTGTAGAACCAGGGACCGGTTTTCCTCGGTCAGATTCAGGCGCAGCAAAGGAATCAACTCCTGGAGCAGCTGCCAGAACTTCTGATCGTCGCGCTCCTGCTGGAGTTTCTTTAGAACTGTTTTCAGGTTGCGGGCATCCGCTTCCGGTTGGGGCGGCATCTCCTGAGCCAGCATGCTAGCAATCTTGGCCTCGTCGGGAGCCGGCTGGGCTTCAATTTTTTGCTTTTTCTCGAGGATGGTGTCCAGATCCTGTTCATTGATCCAGATGTTGGTGAGGTGAGCACGCTCCAGGAGACTCTGGAGACCGCCCAGGCGTTGAATTTCCTGGGGGTCCATAACCAGAAATTGAATAAACTGGTTGAGCTCTTCGGCTCTCAGTTCCGGCAACAGGGTCAGATACTGAACCCGCCGGGCGAAGCAAAAGGTCGCAAATTGGGCCAGCAGTTGCTGTGATTTGGCGACAGGCTGGCCGTCGAAAAGAAAAGCTTCCTTGCGAATGGTCAAGCTGAAATGCCGGGAGTCTTCCAGGAGGGGTGCGATGCCCTTGAGGCTCTGTCTGGCAGCCGCCTGCAGGGCAGGATGCCTGGGAGGATAGTAGCGGACCGCCTTGATCTGTTTGATCAGGCCGGTCAATGCATGGGTTATGAGAATGGCTATTTCCACGTTTTCTGCAACTCCAACGAGCCTGAACTTTCGAGGCAGGGCGTGTATCAAACTGACCGCAATCTTAAATGATTTGCAGGTTTTTTGCCAGTCTGAAGCTCAATGCGAATTTTACAGGATTGGTCAGGCGAGTTGTCGTTATGATAGAGTTCATGTCAACTGCGGCAGTGTTTCTAAAACCTGGGCCGGGTGTGAATGGCCAGGAGGTCGGCATATGTTCACGAGATGGGTTCTGGGTGTCACCGGCAGTATCGCTTCGGGAAAGAGTCTGGTCGCCAACTGTATGGTGGAAATGGGTGCCGCGCTGGTAAGTGCCGACAGCATCGCCAGAGAGGTTGTCCAGCCGGGCGAAGGGACATTGGCTGAACTGGTTGCCCTGTTCGGCGATGATATCCTGAATTCAGCCGGTGAACTGGACCGCGGCCGGCTTGCCGGGATTGTTTTTCGGGATCCCGACAAGCGCCGGCAATTGAATGCCATTATGCATCCGGCGATTGCCAGGATCTCCGAGCAGCGCCTTCGAGATCTGCGGCGGAGCAAGGTCCCGCTGATCGTTTATGAAGCGCCGCTGCTTTTTGAAGCCGGGGCTGAAAACAGGGTCGACCGGATTCTGACCGTTTTCATCGATCCGGAAAGCCAGTTGGATCGATTATGTGCCAGAGATGCCATCAGTCGCGAAGCGGCCCGGGCGAGAGTCGAGGCCCAATGGCGCCAGCATGAAAAAATCTCCCGATCCGATTATGTGATTGACAATTCCGGTTCAATCGAAGAGACCTGCCGCGCCGTTCGGGCCCTGTTCCATTATCTCACTAGTACCCTGTAACTGATAGAATGTCGCAAAATTGCGCAGGAATTTGGCGGGGCAACAAGGCGTGACGAACGATGCATAGCCGTAGCTACGTATCGTTTGTCACAACGCAGTTGACGCGTCAAAGGACCAGCAAGGTGCGACAGTTTATGGGTTACAGTGTACTAGTGGGCCTCGAGAGCCCGGATAAACCAGTGGGCCAAAGCGAACACCGACTCTTGATGGGGGTTCTCGCGACCGGTCAGGACATGCGGTGCTTCGGGGCCGAAGCGCAGGTAAATTTTCAGTTCGCTCCCCAATTCGGCATAAAGCTGCCGGCCGCTGTCGATTTCAATGGTCGCATCGCCGGCACCGTTCATGGCCAGGACCGGGACTGTAATGTCTCTCAAGTGACGCTTTACCAGTCTTATCAGGCGGTTGATCTGATGCACCCCGGCCAGGGGCCGTTTGTTGTAATAACCGGCCCTGGTTTCGGTCCTGGGTGACATGTGGTAGGGGCGAAAATAGCGCAGCCAGCCTGCATGCGCGGCCAGTCTGTGCTGGACTTTGAGATAGGGCGAGCAGAGGACCAGGCCAGCCGGGTCCTGTTTCATGGCCAGGGCCAGGAGAAGCAGGCTGCCGGTACTCATGCCGACCCCGTAAATTCTGTCGGAAAATTCAGAGAGGAAAAGAAACCCCTGTTCGACAGCCTCGAGCCATTCCTCCCAGGTCCTGCCGGCCAGGTCTTCGGGGCTGGTTGCATGGCCGGGCAGGCGGACAGCCAGGCAGGTCGTGCCCCGGCCATGCAGGTATTCGGCAATCTCGCGCATCTCTCCCGGGTTGGCCGTAAAGCCATGCACGAGGAGGGCTGCGGGCGAAGCAGGGCCCGCCTGAAGAAAGAAAGGACGATGGGCTTCCTGAACGTCTTCAGTGCTGTGGATGTGCTCCAGGAATTCTGACGTATCCATAGCCGACTTCCGCCCCGACTTTGTCCCTGGGAGGATGTCGGACTATCCATGAACTGGCTGCAAATCCGATTCTTCGGCCCATATTTCAGCGCCTTTTTGCCCCATAGCTACGGCTATGAGCCTGCAAACGAGCTGAAATCTGTTCTCGAAGGCTCGAATTTTCGCTTCAGTCCGTATAGTCCGACAGCCTCCTAGGGCAACTTTTTCGGTCCGGGTGTAAAAAAGCCCCCGTCAGCAAACGGAGGCTTTGATGGTGTGTTTATCTCGGGGCGACGGCTACTTGTAATAGCCGAGCCGGGTGGAAAGATCTTCGGCGGCCTGCAGGACCAGGGGCACCAGTTCCTCTGTCAAGCGCTCGTTGCTCAAGCGCATGGACGGCCCGGAGATACTGATCGCACCGACGATCCGGCGGGTGTAATCCCGAATCGGGGCGGCAACGCAACGAACGCCCTCGTCAAGTTCTTCGTCGTCGATAGCGTACCCCTGCTCGGCGATTGTCTTGAGCTGCTTTTTGAGTTCGGAGCGGGAAACGATGGTTGTCGGGGTGTACTTTTTCATTTCTTCGCTCGGCAATATCTCGTTGATTTCCTCATCCGAGAGGTAGGCCAGATGGACTTTGCCCGATGCCGTGCAATAGGCCGGCAGGCGGGAGCCAACCCGGGAAACGACCCTGACGGTCATATCGGTTTCCACGACATCGAGATAAACGACGTGACCTTCCTTGAAGATGGTGACATAGGAGGTTTCATTGCAATCCTCGACGATTTTCTCGAGGATCGGCTTGGCCTGGCGCAGCAGGCCCATCTGCTTGATGAAAGTCTGTCCCAGTTCCAGCGACTTGAGACCGAGACGATAGTTCTCCGTCGCCCGGTTCTGTTCGATGTAACCACGTGATTCCAGGGTCGCCAGCAGGCGGAACACGTTATTTTTATGAAGTTTGAGGCGTTTACTCAATTCGGTGACGCCCAATTCGTCGACGTCTTCATGAAATTGCTCAAGCAAGTCTAGAGCATGAGAAACAGCCTGTATGATATATTCAGACTTGTCTTTTCTGGCCATATTCGGGGGTCCCCTTCATAGTGTCACTGGAGCGCAATCTGGTATTTTCTAACGGATGCCACGAGTCCTGTCAAGCAAGAACGCCGAGGCTTCCGCACAGCCAGACGATTTATTGGTATGCTCTGCTTATTGACCTCAGCGCTTTCCTGGTCATTTTAAAATAGTGTTTTATCTTTGTCAAACAGATAAGACAACTGAAGTGCTGAATTGGTCGGGAAATATTGACAGGAGCACGCCCGCAAGGTTAATTTTAGAACAGCTGCGAACTCGAAAATACGGATATGAACCATGCTGACCCTGAGTAAAAAAATTCTGGTCGCCATCGATGGCTCACCCCAGTCGGACAAGGCTGCTGAAGAAGCTGTCCGGCTGGCCTCCATTTCGGGCAGCCGGTTCAAAAGTAAAGTATTTGCAGTGCTGGTGCTGCCGAATATGAAGTCTTCCTCCTTCACGGAATTTCTGCCGTCACGACCGCCGACCGAGCAGCCGGATTGGCAGCAGAAGCGGGATCGTCTGTTCTACGTGGTTGAAAAAGTCGCTGCCGAAATCGATGTCCCGCTGGAATCCCTGGTGGTCTATGGCGATCCTGCCGAAGAACTGATCCACATGGCTGAAGAGCGCGAGTGCGACGTCATCGTCATCGGCTCTTCAGGCAAGGGCCGGATGAAACGAACCTTTCTGGGCAGCGTTTCCACCAAAGTCGCCTTGCATGCCCATTGCTCGGTTTATATCGTTCGCTGACCGTCCTCCCCCCCCGCGGGTTCTGCCGCTTCACTTTGCTGGCCCAGCGGCGAAGTCCCCCTGACGCATTTGAAGCGCTTGGTCTCGCTGCACAGATAATCGAACACCTCGTGCAAAGTCTCCTTGATCAATTCCTGTTCTTCCGGAAATTCCCGGGGTGAAAGCTCGAGGACCAGGCTGTGGTCATAACGGGTTTCGCGCAGATGGTTCAGAAAACGTGTCAGCGGCAGGCCGCCGTGGCCCGGCATAAGATGCTCGACTCCGTTCGTGTAATCCGAAAAATGAATGTTTCGCATCAGGCCCGAGTCGTAAAAAATATGAAAATCTTCGAGAAAATCGGACCGGAAGGATCCGGAGTGGGCCGTGTCGAAGGTCAGGAACAGGTTTCTGTCCTCCATGAAGGCGATTAATTTTTCCGTCTTCGACAGCAGGTAAGGGTTGATCTTGGGCCTGGGCAGACAGGGCATGTTTTCAATAGTGATAACCACCCTGTTCTGACCGATCTCTTCCTGAAAGTCGTTGATTTTTTTGAGCCATGACCAGAATTTGAATTCGAAAAGCATCCATGACGGCGGATGGAAATTGATGAGGGGAATCTCGGCACGCAGAGCCAGGTCGGCGCACTTTTTCAGTTGATCGATCTTGTTGCCCCAGCCATCGATCTCGAAAAAGGGGGCATGCAGGGAATTGATCGGCAGGATTTCACTGAGACTTGTCAGGTAGGCAAGGTTGTCCCGCCAACCGAAATCATGGTTAATGATGACTTCCATGCCGTCGAAGCCGACGTCGCGAGCCATCTCGAAAACCGTCTCCGCGGGTAGAGTATAAAGACTGCCTGCCGAAAAAATCAATTTCATTGCAAAATCGGAGAGTAAAAATAGAACGCGTTTTTATTGACTAAGAAAATAATACCCCTCCTCAGGGGCTGTGCACATTTTCCACCAGAAAGCGCCGAACCGATTCCGAAGGCGGCGGAGTCACCAGAGACACCAGAATGATGACCAGGAGGACCAGCGGGGCGCCGATCAGAGCAGAAGAAGTCGCCGGCAGCAGGGTCCGCACGATTTCCGGCAGCAGGTGACCGAAGAGAACCGGTATGAAAGTGACGATTATGCCCACCGTCATGCCGGCGATTACGCCGTGTTTGTTGGTACGATCCCACCAGATACCGAGCAGGAAGACCGGAAACAGGGTATTGCCGGCCAGGGCGAAGGCCACTGCTGTGATTTCAGCGATCAGGCCGGGAGGGTTGACGGCGATGAGCAGAATCAGAATGGCCATCAACAGAGTCACGCCCTTCGCCACTTTCACCAATTGACGTTCACTGGCCCGGGGATTGATCAACCGGAAATAGATATCGTAGGCGAAAGCTCCGGCTCCAGTGACCAGGAGTCCGGTGATGGTGCTGAAAGCGGCGAGAATCGCACCGACCGCGAGAACGGCGACCAGAAAATCAGGAATGCCGATCCATTCACTCGCCTTGACGATAATCAGGTCCGCTACCGCCCGTGCCGCATCGGGGTCGAGTTCCACCCCGGTCCGTGCCTGCCAGGCTTTGGCAAAGGCGGCAAAGGCCGGGGCGCTCCAGTAGAGCAGGCCAATGAAAAACAGGCCCCAGACCACACCCCAGCGAGCGTCGCGGTTGTTGGACACCGTATAAAAGCGGGACAGAACGTGGGGCAGCCCCGCGGTTCCCACCATCAGGGTCACGCTCAGAGCGATCCACTGGTAGGGGGTGCCGAAGGTCCAGGGAAACAGATACTGCTGCGCCGTCTCTGGCGGCAGGTCGCGGAGAGCGGCGCCGTAACTGAATTGCGGCACCAGCCAGGAGTAACCCAGTTTTTTCGCGACGAACATCAGTGGGATGACAAACGAGAGAATCACCAGCAGGTAGTGGAACTGCTGGTTTTTTTTGGCGCCGAGGGCGCCGGCGATCACCAGATAGCTGATGACGACCACGGTGCCGAAAATCAGGGCTCCAGAGTAGTCGACACCGAGAATCCAGGAGAACACCAGCCCGATCCCTTTGTACTGGGCGACGCAGTAGATCAGGCTGATCAAAATGGTGATGGCCGCAGAACAGATGCGGGCGCCTGAGGACTCGAACCTGGCTTCGACGAAATCGGGTGCCGTATATTTGCCGAAGCGGCGCAGCTGGCCTCCCATCAGGACCAGCAGCAGCACATAGCCCCCAGTCCAGCCGAGGACATAGGCAAAAGCAAAATACCCCTTGACGAAGAAGATACCCGCTATGCCAAGGAAGGAAGCGGCACTCATCCAGTTGGACGCGATGGCGGCGCCGATACCGGAATGGCCCATGGGGCGACCCTCGATGCCGTAGCCGCCGCGCAGGTAGCGACGACTGCTCAGGCCGGCCACCAGGGAAAGAGCGAGGGCGGCCAGCAGGACACAGACGGGCAGAATTTTGATGCTGGTTATGGCCATGATGTCTCCTAGCGGCGCTTGCGGTAGCTTTTCGTCAGCCAGTCGATCAGAATATTGAACATGGCACAAATGAATATGAACCATACGATCAGAAAGTGCCCGCTGAACCAGTAATGCCAGGGCATGCCGAAAATCCATCGGCCGGTCGAGAGCGAAGCGGCTGGATCATCGGCGGTTATGCCGAGGCTGAGGGGGAACCCGACCGAGACCAGAGCCCAGGCCAGCAGGGTCAGCCAGATGACGCTGACTTCCCTGCGCATGAAGCCGGCCCGTGGCCGGAAAAAATTAACGCGCAGGTCGCTCTGTTCGGGTGTGGCGGATGGTGTTGGTTGGGCCATGAGATCAGATCCTCCTGCCGGAAGGTTTCGTGGGCATCTCAAACTTCAACATTATTGCAAGCCCTCTGCCAATTTTGAATGGTCGATCTCGGTTTTCATCAGCTCGTGGAGGACAGCGGTTGCGTAACTGCCCTTGGGCAGTTGGAACGCAACCTGAATGCCGTCGCCTGCGGCGACAACCTTCGGTGCCAGCAAGGGCACCCGCAAGGGTCGGCGGGCGCCTTCCATCGAGAGGCCCCGGCCGACCCGGAAATCGTTCAGAGTCAATTTTTCTTTGTCAAGCAGGGCCTGTTCGAGAAGGCCCGCCTGCCCCTGGGCCAGCCGGGTCTTGAAGCCGAAGAGGGGACCGCTGGAGCTGATTTCGAAAACGTCGGCCCGGGCCTGTTCGACACCAGGATCTTCGACCAGGAAACAGGCGCCGTTGATGTGCTTGTAGGCCAGGTCGCCGGGCCAGATCCGTCCGAGGGATTCCAGCCGCATCAAGACAATCCGGTCGAAAAGGGCAGACTGGCAGGCCGAAAGGTAGAGCCGCAACAGTTTGCGTGGCATGTCGAGGACGCATTTTTCAGGAGATTCGCCGCGGGCCAGACATTCCAGCAATAGTCGTTCGTTGCGGCAGTGCCGGGGCAGCAGGGGGATGGCCGCGGTGGTTTGGCCTTCCCGGAAGGCCTGTGCAGCCTCGCGCCAGCCCGGGTGCTCAATCTGCTCGGGGTCGCCGACGATTTCGGTGATGGCGGTCCGGTAATCTTTCCGCAGAAGAGCATTGCCGATTCGGTGGGAGTTGCCCAGCAGGCCGTAGCGCTGCCGGCCGAAACGGTTGGGCACGCCCAGGTCCTCGAGGACATCGAGAATGGCCGCGGCGCGCGCAACGGCGTTTTCGCCGGTTCCGGACAGCCGGATGACGAACCGGTTGCCGGAGAGATGGCCGGGACGAAGCTTGTTGGTATGCAGTGCGACGGCAAGGACCCGAACACCGGGGATATCGAATCTGCTGACCTCCTCCGGACGGACGCCGGGTATGGAAATGGTCTGCCGGGTCACGGCCCGCGCATCTTTGAGCCCGGCATAGCCCAGGTCTCGTTCTCTGATGCCCAGCCGCCTGGCCACCCTGTTCAGGAGTTCGTAGGTGGTCAGGCCCCGCTTCTCGACGGTCAGGTAGAGATGTTCGCCGGAGCCGCAGGGCTGGTAAAGCGGGATCTCCTCGACGAAGAAATCGGCGGGGTCTTCGCCGAGGGCGCCGCCGATGCCCGGCAGGGCTGAGGTCAGGTATTCATTCATTATGAACCCTGAGCCGGCGGCTGCGGAATCCACTCGCCGGTTCCGGCGGGGAAATCTCGCGGATTTCCTGTTCGGAAACATTCGGGTCCCGCTGGAAATGAGCAAAATAAATCAACTGACCCTTGTCCAGAAAGCGCTGCATGTACTTGGAAATCGGGTAGTCCGGCAAGCGGTTGACCAAAGGCCGCTCCAGGCAGTTGCGGAAGGCGCAATGACTCTTGAGGAGGGCGGCCACGTCCATGGCGTAGTCGGCGACATCGCTGCTGAAGTAGAAATCGCCGGCCGGGGCGAGACGCAAGAGAGCTGTCGCCAGAAAGTTTTGATTGACCAGGCGACGCTTGCGGTGGCGTTTTTTCGGCCAGGGGTCCGGGCAGTTGATGTAGATAGCCTGCAGCTGGCCGGGCGCGAAGCCCTTTTTCAGCAGGGCGCCGGCTTCGGTTCTGGCGACCCGGATGTTGCTCATCTCGAGCGCATCGATTTTCTTGCAGGTCTTCCAGCAGCCTTTATTGTAGATATCGATGGCCACGAAGTTGACCTCCGGCTGCTGAAGGGCGCGCTGGATGACGAAATGCCCGGTTCCGCAGCCGATTTCCAGGGCCAGCGGGTTGTCGTTGCCGAACAGCTCCGACCAGTCCATCCCCTGCTCTACTTGCATCGGAGAGAGGAAATTCGGTGATTGTATGTAGATAACTCGCTGCGTCATGGCAATCGGATTCTGCCCGGAACATCCAGTCGTCCCGGGCTCCTGGGTTGGGATGGCGGCTCACTCTTCAGGTTCAAGATGACGAAGAAAGGCAACCAGGGCTTTGACCTCTTCCGGTGTCAGGTGGCTGAAGGCGGGGATCAAACCGTCGCCGTGACTGTTTTCCGGGTTGACCAGGCTGCGGGTCAGTTCCTTCCGTGTCAGGCCCCGGCTGGCTTCCCTCAGAGTGGGACCGATTTCGGTGGTCCCGCCTTCGAACTGGTGACAGGCCTTGCAGCCCTGGGAATTCAATAAGCGTCGGGCCAGGGTTTCCTGCTCCGATGAGAGGGCGCTATCTCCGGCAGCCGGCACAGCTCCGAACACCGCCAGAGCGGAAAATATCAAAATTTTATCCAGCAAATGATGCTCCCGGTTCGATCTTGCACCGCCTTGCAGCCTGACATCCTGGAGAATAACCAAAAAACGGCTTCAGGCCAAGGCCTGTCGTGAAAATCTCTTGAATTCGAATCGCTTGGTCGATAATGTTGGAAGTCATTTGATGGTAAGGTGGTGCCGGCCGCGTCATCGTGGTTGGTGTGGCGCGTGTTAGCCGGTGACTGTTGCATCTGCCCCATTTCCCCCGGGAGTTTCATGCCATGTTGATTGTCATGCACCACACGGCCACCGATGAACAGATCCGGACCGTGACCAGAGCGGTGGAAGCCATGGGCCTGCGGGCCGAACCGATTCCCGGCAGCGAACGGACCGCCATCGGCGTGCTCGGCAACCAGGGCTATGTCGATGACACCAGCATTCGCGATCTGCCCGGGATTCGAGAGGTTATTCACGTCAGCAAACCCTACAAACTGGTGTCGCGGGACTTCCACCCGGAATCGAGCGTGGTCGAAGCCGGCGGCGTCCGGTTCGGCGATGGTCAGCCGCCGGTGATCATTGCCGGGCCCTGTTCCATCGAGAGCGAAGCGCAGATGCTGGCCGCGGCGAGTCTGGTCAAGGCCGCCGGTGCAGGCATGCTGCGCGGTGGCGCCTTCAAGCCCCGGACCGGGCCGCACAGCTTTCAGGGACTCGGTATCGAAGGCCTCAGGTACCTGCGTCAGGCCGGCGACTCGGTCGACCTGCCGGTGATCACCGAGGTCATGCGGATCGAACAATTGGACACCGTCTGTCAATACGCCGATGTTCTGCAGATCGGCGCCCGGAACATGCAGAACTTCGACCTGCTGAAAGAGGCCGGTAAGGCCGGACACCCGATCCTGCTGAAAAGAGGCATGAGCGCCACCATCGAGGAATTCCTGTCGGCGGCCGAATACCTGCTGGCGGAAGGCAACCCGCGGATCATCCTCTGCGAACGGGGCATCCGCACTTTCGAGCGGACCACCCGCAACACGCTCGACCTTTCGGTCGTGCCGCTGATTCGGGAGTTGAGCCACCTGCCGATCGTGGTCGACCCCAGCCACGCTACCGGCCGTCGCACCCTGGTCCGGCCAATGGCCAAGGCTGCTCTGGTGGTCGGTGCCCATGGCATTATGGTCGAAGTCCATCCCGACCCCGACCAGGCCCTCTGCGACGGTGCGCAGAGCCTGACCGGCAGTGATTTTGCCTGTCTGATGCAGGACCTGCAGGACCTGCAGAAAGTGATCGGCTGCACGGTTTAATGGCAAACTCCGGCAGGCGGTGCGGGGGGCTGTCATGTGGCCTGCGTCCAGCCATCGGCGAGTTTTCAGAGTTCGATCAGGGTGATCTCCGGACGGCACAAAAACCGCATCGGCAGAACGCTGGTTCCCAGGCCGCGGTTGACATACAGGGGCGTCCGATGCGGACCGACCGTGTAGCGGCCGGCAACGAAGCGGCCGGAATAGAGAGGCAGGTACAGGGGGGGCAGTTTCGGCAGTCGAACCTGGCCGCCATGAGTATGGCCGCACAGGATCAGGCGCACGGCGGGATCCAGCCTTTCATGGGCGAAGGCCGGTACGTGCGAAAGGATGATATTCCAGCGCTGCCGGTCCAAACCGGACTGTAGCGTCCGCAGCTGGTCTGCGGTCGACGGATAATCGAGCCCGAGGATAGAGATCTGTCGGCCGCTGATTTCGACATCTTGCCGTTGATTGATCAACAGGCGGACGCCGACGCCGGCAAAATGCCGTTGCAGGTTCTCCCCCTCGAGGCGCGACCAGTATTCCCAGTTGCCCTGGACGGCAAACACGCCATGCGGAGCTTCCAGCATCTCCAGAAAGGCCAGAACCCCCTTGATGTTCCGTTCCTCCTCCAGGTAATCGCCGGTCAGGAGGATGGCGTCCGGGCGCAGGCCGTGAATGGCTTCGGCCACCTTGACGTGATAATCGGAGAGGCGTTTCAGGTGCAGGTCGCTGATGTGCACCAGGCGGACCCGAAGGTCGGTCGCTTCGCCAAGCAGAACCAGCCGCTCGATGCGGGGCGTGCGCGGCTCGTACCAGAGTGTGTCGCCCAGGAAAAGGGCCCCGCAAGTCGCCGCCCCGCCGATCAGGAAGCGGCGCCGGCTCACGGGCGGCCGGGATTTGAACAAGGTTCGTTTCATCGTTTCCGGTAAAGGCCTCCTGCTTGCCCGGGTTTGTGCATCTGTATTATCCTGACTCCGGCACTCAATGTAAAATATCTCATTCGCGGAAACAGAACAAGTCAGGAGCCTTTGCAACCCGACGAACCCTGTTTCCGTCAGGCGGTCACTTCTCCATGTCCCTTGCTGCAGACCATTCCCGGCTCGCCCGGGTCGTTGTCACCGCACCCATCGACAAGCCTCTGGATTACGCTGTTCCGGAGGACCTGCAGGAGAGGTTGAGGATTGGCTCCCGGGTCCGCGTGCCCCTCGGTCGACGCCAGGCGGTGGGCTTCGTCGTCGAACTGCCGGAGACGAGCGGGCAGAAGCTCAAACCGGTTGCCGAACTGCTCGACAGTGCGCCCCTGTTCACTGCCCGGCATGCCGAGTTCTATCGGCGAGCAGCCGCCTACTATGCCTATCCCGTCGGTGAAGCCTTCCGCACCGCGCTGCCGGCCGGTTTGTCCGGCAAGGGCCAGGCGCCGCCCGTGCTGTCAGAAACCCTTTACCGGCCGACCGGGCAGGCGCCGAACCTGCGCGGCGAGCGGCAGAAACAGATTTTCGATTTTGTCTGCGCCGCGGGCGAAGCGAGCCTTGCCGAGCTGAAGGCTCTGCTGCCTGCGCCCTACCAGGCCCTGCAGCGCCTGGTGGCGCTCGGCGCCCTGCAGGTCCAGGAAGTCGAACGTCTGCGCGACCCGTTCGCCCGTGAAGCCGTTTTGCCGCATGTCAACCTTGCGCTGAATACCGCTCAGTCTGCGGCCCTGCAGAGCCTTGAACA
>DATFJP010000067.1:0-3225 GCA_035269105.1 Desulfuromonadales bacterium | reverse complement strand
CTTGCGGGATTAAAATCCAAAAATTTCCAGCAGGACGAAAAAAGCTAGAATAAACATGGTCATGCCCAGCACCATTTTGACCTCGCTGACATGAAATACTTCCTGCAGGGTGACCTCGCCGAAGAAGCCCAGGTCCTGGACAAACTTGGCGACGAAGGGATAGATGACGCTGTACAAGGCGGCCCCGACCAGAATCCCGGTCACACCTCCGAAAAGGGCATCAAGGGAACCCTGGCCGACAGCGCCGACTGCAGTCCCCGGGCAGTAACCGAGGAGGGCGAAACCGATACCGAAAATCAGGCTGCCGACCACCGTCGACCCGATTGAACCGGGCTTGGGGTGCAGCTGCACCAATCCCATGCGCTTCAGCGGGTAAATTCCGAGCATTCCCACCACAATGGCGGTAAGGATCACCTTGACGACGGTAAAGTCTTTCAGCAGCAGCTGCCCCATGATGACATCGTATTTGGTCACCTGTCCTTTCTGCAGAAAGAATCCGAAAAAAATCCCCATGCTGAGACCGAGCAGCAACTGCACCCGCCGCCGTTCATGCAGTTTTTTCAGCATCTCCGTCCTCTTTTCTCAAAATATGAGCAGAGCCGTCACCACGCCGCCGGCGAAGATGCCTGCAGCGGCCACCCAGCTGCTGGCAACCAGCTGCATGGTCCCGCTCAGTGCGTGGCCGCTGGTACAACCGTTGGCCCAGCGCGCACCAAGGCCGATCAGCACCCCGCCGACAAAGGCCGTCAGCCAGCGCCAGGCGACACCATCGCCGAACCGGTCCGCCCAGACTCCGGAGGTGAAAGTCAACACGAAATCTCCGGAAAGACCTGCTGACAGGAACGCGCCGAGCAACAGGCCGACCACCAGCATCCACTCCCAGTCGATGCCCGGCTCGAAGCGCTGATAATACTTCTTCTCCAGGGTTCGATCACCGCGGACAGCCTTCTCGATCATGCCGCTGGTCTTGGCAAAAGCGGTCGAAACCCCCAGGGGATGATCCGAAAGCAGAAATGCGAACCAACTTAAAATGCCGATGCCGGCGCCCGCCAGATAAGGTGACCAGGACTTCATGGCCAACAAGCCGCTGGCTGCAGAAGACGTATTCTGGAACTGCTCCGGCTCGGTCTGGGCCAGCATATCCGCAGCCAGGAACCACCCCAGAAGAGCCAGCAAGACGGTCAGCCACAGACACTTGAGCCTCCGCAACGAAAATTTTTCGCAAAACCTCATTGCATGCCCTTCATTTGCGAAAAGCGCCGGCCGTCATGATTTGATGCTGCAGCCGACGGCTTGACAAGCAGCCATCGAGCCGAGACAGTCTTCGACCTGCTGGAAGCCGTTACGCTTGAGAATCGATGCGGCGATAATCGCGCGGCGGCCGCTGCCGCAGAAAGTAACGATCGGCTTGTTGCCGGGGATCTCGTCAAGACGCTCGGGCACCTCGCCGAGAAAGATTTCGGTGCTTCCCGGCAGCCTGGCTGTCTCGATCTCTTCCGCCTTGCGGACATCGAGCAGAACGAAATCCTCATTTTGGTCAATCCGGCGCTTCAGGTCGCCGGCATAAATTGCCGGGATTTGACCGTAAGCGCGACCGCTGATTTCCCAGCCGTGCAGGCCCTCGTCGAGATAGCTGACGATGTTCTGGTAGCCGAGCCTGGCCAGATAGCGAACAGCGGGCTCGACATCGGCAAAATCCTGGACAATCAGGCCGATGTCGCGTTCGTAAGGGATGAACCAGCCGGCATAAGCCGGGATCATGTCGAGGGGGATGGCCAGGCTATCGGGGATATAGGCGCCGGAAAAGGCTTCGGGACTTCGGGTATCGAGGGCCAGCAGACCCGTGTCCATGCTTTTGGCGAACTCATCCGCGCTTGCCGGCACCGGGCGCGGCAAAGCGACCGGCAGGGGCGGTCCGATCAGATTGTACTTTTCCATCTGTCGAAAATAGTTCGGATAATAGTGCTTCTCCGCGACCTTCCTAGCAATGAAATCTTCACGATTGGTGACCTGAAGGGCCGGATTGAACTGCCGCTCGTAGCCCAGGGAAGAAAACTCCCGCGCGGCCATACCCGAGCCGCAGACCGAACCGGCCCCGTGCGCCGGGTAGAGAAGAACATGGTCGCCCAGCGGCAGAAGCTGCTTGAATATGCTGTCGTACAGCAGGCCGGCAACCTCTTCGGCCCGCTCGGGGAAGAAGTCTGTGCGGCCGACATCGCCGATGAAGAGGGCATCACCGGTAAACACGGCGAGTGGCTGATCGCTGAACTCCCGGTCAATGAGCACCAGCGAAATGCTTTCGTCGGTATGGCCTGGAGTCTTGATTCCCTTAAGGGCGATATTGCCGAATTCGAAGACATCTCCCTGGTCGACGGTTCGCCCGTATTCGAAAGGCAGCTCGGCGCCATGGAAGACGGCTGCCCCGGTCATTTCAGCCAAAGCGCATGAGCCGATTACGAAATCCTCGTTGCGATGGGTTTCAAAGATATGCGTTATCCGGGCGCCGTGCCGATCGGCAATTTGCCGATAGACCTCACAGTCAAGCCGCGGGTCGATCACCGCGGCCTGCCCGCCGTCGCCGATAATGTACGACAACTGCGCCAATCCTTCGGATTTGATTTTTTCGAAAAACATGTCTCTCCTCCTGATCCATGTCGAAAAACGAAGCTTTCCAGAAACCCGCAGTCATAAATTCTCAGCCGCTCAAGCAGACTTTTATTCCTGGTCGCGCGGCCGGACATAGTCGACAGAAAAGCCTTAATAGATAAGAGACTTTTCCTCGATTTCCTGCTTTCTGCGCAGGTATTCCTCCCGGGAGATTTGGTCCGACTCGTATTCCTGCCGCAAATCCTCCAATCTTTCCTTGTTGGAATACTCATAGGCCGCCCCGGCCGCGCCGGCACCCAATGCCGCCCCGCCGACCACTTCGCGGCTGCAGCCGATCGTAAAAATCAGGGGCAGGCTGACGATCCCAATCATCATTAATCTCAGCATGGCTTTCTTCCTTTCTCGCTGTATCGCAATTCTGTTTTGACCTCCCGCCTCCGGACATATTCCGGGCGAGAATTGTGCGACAGGCTCCTGTCTAGACCCGCGGCCGCTGGAGAACGCCTGCAACCAGCGCCACCAGGAACAGAACCAGGAAAATGAAGAACAGAACCTTGGCGATACCGGCGGCTGCCGCGGCAATGTTGGTAAAGCCGAACAGGGCCGCGACGAAAGCAA
>DATFJP010000066.1:0-2217 GCA_035269105.1 Desulfuromonadales bacterium | reverse complement strand
CGCCAAGCTCGACCTGATCAACCGTGACAGCTGCACGCGCTGTCACGATTACGGGCGGGCGGGAAAAATCAAAGAAATTCTGGCCGATACCGATGCACGCATCCAGTCTCTGGAACAAGAACTGAACCGGTTGAGTGAAGTCGGCACCAATGTAGATGAATACCAGGGCCAGCTGTTCAGTTTGCGCAACCGTTTCCACCGGGCCTTTCACACAGTCAAGGTCGAACGAATTCTCGAGCAGACCGGGCCCGTGCTGGAAGGTCTGGACAGCCTGCGTGAGGAAATTGCCGGAATCGAGTCCAGCCTGGGGCAGCGAAAGTTCTGGGGTAGCGTGACCATTGCTTTGCTAGTGGTGGCCAGCATTCTTTTCTTCCTGATGCGCAAGACCTACGAAGAGGAGGAAAAACTGTAAAGCCGCTTGGCTCTGGTCTAGGGAACGGCAAAAAATCAGGTGTTCGCCTGGTCTGTTGATAATCGGCAGCAATGATTTGCCATTGCAAACCGATTCCAGATAGGATATATAACACTCCCTGTGCGCGATTAGCTCAGCTGGATAGAGCGCTGCCCTCCGGAGGCAGAGGTCGCAGGTTCGAATCCTGCATCGCGTGCCATAAAATTAAGGGGTCACGGCTTTTTTTGCTGTGGCCCTTTTTGTTTTTGTGAGATATATGGAGGAATACAGGCAGCGGCTTGGCGGCCCCGGGGACGGTTCCTGACAAAATCCGGCGACGAAAGCCGTGTTTTGCCGACCCTTCCCCTCACTGCTGAACCTTGAATCATAAAATTTCAGGGATTTGGGCCGGTTGTGAGAATGGCCCGTTTTTTGCTGTCTGTTAAATCATCCGGTCGCCTGTTGCATGACTGCCCAGCCACCTGTGTCTCGGGAGGAATGCCCATGAAACGTTGCAGCGCCCTGCTTGCCGTCTGTTTCATCCTCTTGAACCTGTCTGCCGCGCATGCCGATCTGGCCAGTTACCTCTGGGAATTGAATGCTTCTGCCCGGGGGAATGCGGCTGCCTATCAAAAAGAGATTCAGCAAAGGTTTGCCGTCTCGGCAGCCAAGTACGGCGCCATCCGGCAGGCCGTGGATGCGCCGGGCGAAGTGGTCGTGGTTCTCTGGCTGCGCGAACGGGCGAACGCCCCCGCTGATACCGTTCTCCAAACCCGACGAGCCCTGCCGGGCGGGGAATGGGAAGCGGTGGCCCTGGAATTGGGTTTGTCGCCTGCTTCTGAAGATTTCGAGGCCCTGCATTACGGCGAACTGGGTTGGAGCCCGGTCGGTGCGGCCCGCTACGGCAGCCTGGTCGAATATGCGGATTTTCACGCCCGCCTGGAGTGATTTTTCTTCAGAAGCCCCCGCTTCACCATTGCCTAGTCCTCCTCCGCATATATCTGCAATCGGGGCGGATTCAGACCAGCTTGCGGGGGATGACCCGATCCCAGGTCCGGCAGTAAACCCGGAAACCGTTTTCGTAGGCGTCCAGATCGGCTTGCAGGTGGAAGTTTTCGGCATCGGCAAGCAGGACGGTGCGGGTGACCGTTTCGACCTGCCAGCCCCCCCGGCGCAGACCCCGCCTGCTGAGGACCTCGCCGCGTGCCGAATCGAAATCGTCGCCGCGGAAGGAATACCACTCCCTGACATCCTTTTTCATCTCAAGGTCGATCTCCTCTATCCGCACTCTGCCTTCGTCCTTGATCACCTCCAGAGTAGACAGATCGTGCTCGAGGTCGCGGATCACCCGCCAGTTGCGCTCGGTCTTGTCCAACTGCCTGGTTTTGGGAGGGGGGGCTGCTTCCGGCTCGCCGAAGGGGCGCAGCTGGTCGTCAATGGGGTTGGCTTTGCGGACCGGCATGATCACGCGACTGGCACCGGTCAGGATCGTCAGTCGGACCGGCTTGGGCGGAGCCCAGGCCAGCGGCCAATAGGAGGTCGAAACCGCGATGCGGAAACGATGGCCGGCCGGAAAAATCTGCGCAATCTCATTGAGTCTGACCCGGACCCGGTAGCGCCGGCCCGGTTCCAGTGGTGTCGGAAATTCATGGCCGTCACGGTGGGTCAGATTGAGCAGGCCGTAGGTGACGCGGGTCGCCTTGTCGTCCGGGGCCAGGTCGGACAGGCGCACCGCCACCATGGCGACCGGCTGGTCTGAGCCCAGCACCAGTTCGATTTCCGGCCGGCCGAGAATCTCCATGGCCTCTTCCAAGGGCTCACTGTCG
>DATFJP010000065.1:0-24257 GCA_035269105.1 Desulfuromonadales bacterium | reverse complement strand
TCGACCTTGCCGTTGACCAGGTGAATATAATAGCGCTCCCAGGGGCGGTTGAGCGGCCGATACCAGAAATATTCCTGGTTGCCGCTGCCCGAGGCGCTGTCCGGCTTGCCCATATGCTGGAAGACCTCGGCCTTGCTCATGCCGGGAGAAATCTTCTCGATGCCGATCCATGGGGCGCAGCCGGCCAGTAATGCGGCGATCAGGACCCCGATGATAAGGTGACGCATGCTTCTCCTCCCTGGCAGACGGACTCTCGGCCGCTCCTGCCCGACGGTTCAGGTGTTGGCGCCGGCAGGTTCGACATCCTGCGGATGCAGATAGACTGTTCGGCTGGGAAAGGCAATCTCCAGTCCGAGCTCCGCCAAGATGTCCATGATCTTGAGGTTGACGTCCTCGCGGGCGTCAAGATACTCCGCCCAGACCGTCGAGGTGGTGAAGCAGTAGACCATGATATCCAGCGAGGACGCCCCGAAGTCGGTAAAGTTGACCAGGAAAAATTCCTGGTCGATGGCCGGATGCTCCCTGAGCATTGCCCGGATGCGGCGTACGGCCTCGCGCATCTGCTCGGGACGGGTAGCGTAGGTGACGCCGACATTCAGCTTGATCCGCCGCTTCGGCATCCGGCTGAAATTGTCGATCGCCATGTTGGCGATGATATTGTTGGGTACCATGATCAGGGTTTTGGCGAAGGTGCGGATCTTGGTGGAGCGGAAGCCGATTTCCTCGACAGTGCCTTCCATGTCGCCGGCCAGGATCCAGTCGCCGACCCGGAAAGGACGGTCGAAGATGATCATCAGCGAACCGAAGATGTTGGAAACGGTGTCCCGGGCGGCCAGGGCAAAGGCCAGGCCGCCGATGCCGAGGGAGGCGAGCAGGCCGGTAATCGGATAGCCGAAGCTCTGAATCGCCATCAGGGTGGCCATGACCACGACGAAAATGCGCAGTCCTTTGCGGATCATCGGCGCCAGGTGGTCGTCGAGGCTGGATTTGGTGCGGGCCGCCCAATGACTGAGATAGAAATCGACGATGCCGACCAGGTTGAACAGGAACCAGGCGACAATGAAGATGACCAGGGCCTTGAGCAGCGCCATGGCGAAGCCGTGGATATCATAGGGCTCGGTTGGCAGCTGCAGGATCTGGAATGCCAGGAACAGGCCCAGAACCAGGACCATGGCCTCGCCCGGCTTGCGCAGGGACTTGAGGATGCCGTCGTCCAGCCGGCTTTGACTTTTTTCAGCGGCGGGAATAACGATGCGGTTGAACAGCAGGGCAAAGATTTTCCTGCCGATCACAGCCAGAATGATGACCCCCAGGGCGGCTGCGTAGCGGCCGGTGCTGATGCCGAGGAAATGTTCGTTGATCAGGTCCGACAACTCCTGCATGACAGCCTCCGGAAGGTTCTCGTGAATATCAAGTCAAGCTACCAGAATCATATTGGAAAAGCAAGATTGGCCGGTAACGTTCCAGACCCCGGAAAAGTTCTCCGCCGGCGGAAAATGGCGGAGGGTATATGGTAAGATAGTATCTGTTGTTCCCAGACTCGAGAGGAGACCTGCCATGAAAAAAACCGTTCTGGACAGTTATCAAACAGCGCGCACTCTGCATGTCGAGGGTGTCGCCTATCGATATTTCAGTCTGCCCGCGCTGGCCGAAAAGCTCGGTCGCGACATTTCCCGGTTGCCTTTTACCCTCAAGGTTCTCCTGGAGAACCTGCTGCGTTTCGAAGACGGCTCCACCGTGACCAGGGAAGATATTGACGCCACGGTTGCCTGGCTGGACCGCCAGGCCTCCAACCATGAGATCGCTTTCCGCCCGGCCAGGGTCTTGATGCAGGATTTTACGGGAGTGCCGGCTGTGGTCGATCTGGCGGCAATGCGGGACGCCATGGCACGCGCCGGCGGCGACCCGCAGCGGATCAACCCCCGGATTCCGGTGGATATGGTCATTGATCATTCGGTGATGGTCGATAAATATGCTTCCCCGCAAGCCTTTCAGCACAACGTTGGCAAGGAAGTCGAGCGCAATCGGGAGCGATACGCCTTTTTGCGCTGGGGGCAGCTGGCCTTCGACAATTTCCGGGTCGTGCCGCCGGGAACGGGCATTTGCCACCAGGTTAACCTGGAATATCTGGGACAGACCATCTGGAGCGAGGAGCGGGACGGCGAACAGGTAGCCTATCCCGATACCCTGGTCGGCACCGACAGTCACACCACCATGATCAACGGTCTGGCCGTGCTCGGCTGGGGGGTCGGCGGCATCGAAGCCGAAGCTGCCATGCTGGGCCAGCCGATCTCGATGCTGCTGCCGGAGGTGGTCGGCTTCCGGTTGACCGGCGCTCTCAAGCCGGGCGTAACGGCGACCGATCTGGTCCTGACCATTACCGAACAGTTGCGCCAGTTCGGGGTGGTCGGCAAGTTCGTCGAATTTTTCGGTCCGGGCATGGCGCGGCTGACCCTGGCCGATCGGGCGACCATCGCCAACATGTCCCCGGAGTATGGCGCGACCTGCGGTTTTTTTCCGATTGACCAGGTGACCATCGACTACCTGACCCTGACCGGACGCAGCCCTGAGCGGACCGCTTTGGTGGAGACTTATGCCAAGGCGCAGGGCCTCTGGCGGGAAGATGGCGCAGCGGAGCCCGCCTACAGCCACGTCCTCGAACTGGACCTCGCTTCGGTCCGGCCGAGCCTGGCCGGGCCCAAGCGGCCGCAGGACCGGGTTGATCTCGAAGCCATGAAGGCGGAGACGGAAAAACTGATTCCTGCCGCGGAACTCGATGGGCAAACTCCGGTTGCCGACGCCGATTATTCTTTGCGTCAGGGCGATGTGGTGATTTCGGCCATCACCTCCTGCACCAATACCTCTAATCCGGCGGTCATGATCGGTGCCGGGCTGATGGCCCGCAACGCTGTCGAAAAGGGTCTGGAAATGAAACCGTGGGTCAAAACATCACTGGCCCCCGGCTCCAAGGTCGTCACCGATTATCTGGAGAAAGCCGGTCTGCAACCCTACCTCGATCAACTCGGCTACCATCTGGTCGGCTATGGCTGCACCACCTGCATCGGCAACTCCGGCCCGCTGAACGGTCCAATCGCCGACGCCATCGAAGCCGGCAAGCTGACAGTCTGCTCAGTGCTGTCCGGCAACCGCAATTTCGAGGGCCGGGTCCATTCCCAGACCCGGGCCAACTGGTTGGCTTCACCGCCGCTGGTGGTTGCTTTCGGCCTGGCAGGCACGACCCGGATCGATATGTCGAGCGAGCCGCTCGGTGAAGGCAGCGACGGTCAGCCGGTCTTTTTGAAGGATATCTGGCCGGACGACGAGGAGGTCAATGAACTGGTGCGACTGGTTTCCGCCGACATGTTCCGGGAAAAATACGCCGATGTGTTTACCGGGGACGAGGCCTGGCGCAGCCTGCCGGTTCCGGATGACAAGACTTATGCCTGGGACGACGCTTCAACCTATGTGCGCGAGCCGTCCTTTTTCGAAGTCAGGGATTCGGTCGAGCATGAACTGAAGCCCTTCCACGAGGCGCGCCTTCTGGCCCTGCTTGGCGATTCGGTGACCACCGACCACATCTCCCCGGCCGGTTCGATTCTGGCCAGCAGCCCCGCGGGGGTCTACCTGCGCGAACACGGCATCGCTCCCGCTGATTTCAATTCCTACGGCTCGCGGCGCGGCAACCATGAAGTCATGATGCGCGGCACTTTCGCCAATATCCGCCTGCGGAATGAACTGGTGCCGGGAACCGAGGGCGGTTTTACCCGCTATTTTCCGGACGGCGAGGAAATGAGCATTTTCGATGCGGCCAGCCGCTATGCCGAAAAGGACACTCCCCTGGATATCGTAGCCGGCCGGGAATACGGCACCGGGTCCAGCCGCGACTGGGCCGCCAAGGGGACTCTGCTGCTTGGTGTCAAGGCGGTCATTGCCGAAAGCTTCGAACGCATCCACCGGTCAAACCTGGTCGGCATGGGGGTCCTGCCTCTGCAGTTCAAGGAAGGGGACGACCGCCGGTCCCTGGGTTTCGACGGCACCGAAACCATCGACCTGCCTGACCAGGGTGGCCGGCTTCAGCCGGGTCAGGACGTTCGCCTGATCATCCATCGCGATGATGGTCGGAAAGAAGAACTCACGGTGACCTGTCGCATCGACACCGCTGATGAAGTGCAGTATTACCTGAGTGGGGGCATCCTCAACTATGTTTTGCGGGAGAAGCGCCATGGTACCTAGCAGGCAGCAGCGGCAACGGCGCCGGGTATTTTCCCGGGATGCGCGGCAGACCGACACCGCCCGACGCGGTCTGCCTTGTCAGCCGCGCCGCGGGACGGTCGGCATCAGGTAAAAAGTTCCCCCTGGCAGGAGACCATCAAGATGCCTGCGACTTTTGCTTGAGAGAATTGAAGATCATGTCGAGAACGATTTTTTGCCTGGCTTCGTGCTTGTTGAGGACGGCCAGGCAACTGCCCATCGGAAACTGGTCATGGAGGAAGTCCGCACTGTGGCTTGAGAGAATGATGATTCGGTTCCTGTTCAGACCGAGTTCGACAGCGTAGGTGAGCAGCTTCTTGCCGTCCATATCCGGCATCTCCAGGTCAAGCAGCAGAAGGTCGAGATCGGCCGAGATGGCTTTCAGCCCCTGCAGGGCATTAGCGCAGGTCTCCACCTGCAGTTCAGGAAAGTTTTTGGCCACATACCCGGCGATGAATGCCAGGTAGCCGCGGTCGTCGTCGATGATCAGGACTCTGGCCATAGTTGTTTACTGCAGACTTTCCGGTTCCTGCCGGTCTTCGACGGTGGGCGCGTCGAGACCGGCCTGGTACATGACCATATCCCAGCGGCCGGTTTGTGAAGCGTGGCGAAGGATATAAAGCCCGCCATCGTCCCCCTGCAATTTGAAATATCGATGGTCCGGTCCCAGCCAGCGATCAATGACGGCTTCCACCTGGATCCGGCGTTCGCCGAGGGAAAACCGACGAGGCGTTTCTTCACCGCGATAGCCGGCGTAGCACTCCACCCTGAGGTTCAGACTGTTCGGTTTGGAAATTGTCACTCAGCTCTCCCCCGGGCTCTGCCGGAATGAACCGGAAAGGCCCGCCTCTGCAGGAGATTACGCCCTTGCCGGCGGATCGCCGTAACGGATGAAGTAACCTGCCACCCGCCAAGCGGCATCGGCTCCAAGTTTCAGGGTGACCGTCTCGGTGGCCACCGGCCGATTGCCGAAGCGGGAGAGGAAGGTCAGGACGACATATTCGCCGGCCGGGATGTCGCGAGCATGCCGGGTGTAACTGATGTCCCTGGCTTCCCTGTCCAAAATCGGACCGAGAAAAGCCCGCAGTTCGGCAATTTGATCCTTCCAGGCAGCGCGCGACAGAATATTTTTCAAGGCACTGGAAGAAACTTCCCAACTGCGCACGTATTCTTCGGTGTCGACCAGCAGCAGAAATTGGTTGGCGGCCGCCATCGCCTGGTCGGCGACTTCCTGGCTCGGCGTCTTGTTGATCGCCGGAACGATGATCAAAAACAGGCAGACGGCCAGCAGCATCAAGTGGATGCGAAAGTCTCGGAAAATCATGGCGTCCTCCCGGTCACGGGGAGAAAAAATAGCCTAGTTTCCGTCCGGAAACGGTTCTTTTCCGCCCTGGCGGCGTCAATCTGCGGACTTGCTTGTGCGGCGTACCGATGTACGCCTCCGCGCAAGCCCTTGATTTCCTTGCCAGGACGAAAAACTCCTCGTTTCCAGCTCGAAAACTGCGCTGTGTTTATCCGGAGTTTCCGGATGGACACTAGCCTAAGTTCAGTTTAATCTGAAATTCTTCCCGCCGCAACTGGTGCCCGCTGCTGATTCGGACAATTGCCCTCTGCCTATTTTTTGAAAAGTTTGTAAATTGCCGAAAAATCCTCCTGGTCGATTCCCTCCATAAACGTTTGGGCATAAAGCTCCTTGGGCAGGGCGGCGCTGAACAGGGGCAGCTTTTCCTGGTAGGCCAGGTCCTGGAGGCAGTGCAGGTCCTTGTGGATCAGGGCGTTGGAAAAATGGGTGGAAAATTCCCCTGCCAGAAGTTTCTGCTGCTTGGCACTCAGCACCAGCGACTTTCCGCCGCCGGCAGCCAGAATGTCGAGAACCTGCTCTTTGGCCATGCCCAGCTTTTCCGCGAAGGCGACGGCCTCTGCCAGAACCGCCATAAAGCTGCCGAGGACCAGGTTGTTGACCAGCTTCATCTTGGTTGCCGTGGCCGGCTCCGGCAGGTGGAACAGATGCTCGCCGATCTCTTCAAGAAGGGGCCGGACGGCTGTGTAGGCTTCCTCAGTGCCGCTGACCAGGACCGTCAGGGCACCTTTGGATGCCGGCGTCACGCTGCCGAGAACCGGTGCTTCCAGGTAGCTGGCGCCTGCCTGGCGACACAGCTCATGGAAGGTCCGGACATCCTCGAAATGATTGGTGGTCAAATCGACGATCACTTTCCCCGCGACCTTTCCGGCCAGCAGTCCCTGGTCGCCGGTGAGGACGTTCTGCACGGCCCGGCTGTCGAACAGGCAGAGGAAGACCACTTCCGCTGCTTCGCCAACAACCCGCGGAGAATCGGCTGGTTCCAGTGACAAGGTCTTGACCTTGGCCGAAGTCCTGTTCCAGGCCACCAACCTATGGCCGCGTTCCTGCAGGCGTCCCGCAATGGCCGTTCCAAGATGACCGAAACCGATGAAACCGATCTGCATGGCGCAACTCCTTTCCGTGTCGAGGATAATTTCCGGTGGTTTAAGCTAAACCAGGCGGTGCAGGCCCAATTGTGTCGCAATTTTTCTGGCGGTGCGCATTTCCCCGAGGGAGGGTTTTCGGTCGAGTTCCGGGAAACGATCGGCCTGATAACAGGGCCGGTACTGATCCATGAGGTTCAGGCAGGTTTCGGTGGAGACCTCCCGGGCCAGAAAAGTCAACACGTCCCGCGTGCCGGCAAGCTTTCCCGGCAGAACCAGGTGCCGGACCAGCAGCCCGCGTCTGGCCAGGCCGGTGGAACCCAACTGCAGATCGCCGACCTGGCGATGCATCTCGCGGACAGCGTTCCGGTTGACGGACGCGTAATCGGCAACGCCCAGATAGCGCCGGGCAATTGCGGAGTCAGCGAATTTCATATCCGGCATGTAAATGTCGATTACCCCATCGAGCAGGGCCAGCCCCGCGGCACTGTCATAGCCGCCGCTGTTGTAAACCAGCGGCAGGGTGAGGCCCTGTGCGGTGGCCAGGGCCAGGGCGGCGAGAATCTGGGGAATGACATGGCTGGGAGAGACGAAATTGATATTATGGCAGCCGGCGCCCTGCAAATCGAGCATCAGCTGAGCCAACTGCCGGTCATCGACCGGACGGCCCTGGTTCTGCTGGCTGATCTGCCAGTTCTGACAGAATGCGCAGCTCAAATTGCAGCCGGCAAAGAAAATCGTACCGGAGCCCCGACGGCCGGACAGGGGGGCCTCCTCGCCATGGTGAGGGCCGGCACTGCTGACCAGGGCCTGCCGTCCCGTGCGGCAGCGCCCCAAACCGGGTGCGGCCCCCCGGTCGACGTGGCACTGATTGGCGCACATGCTGCAATCGGCAAGGTCCTGTCCAGCCCAATCGGCCCGCTCCGTCAATTCGCCAGACCGATGCAGGGCAAGATAGACGGCTTCAGGAGAGCCGGTTGGCGGCGGTGCGAACATGCAGCGCTTCTCCGGGGATAAATGCAGCCGGTCGAGGGACCGGTTCCGGCCGGTTACTGGGAAATCTGCAGAAAGGTGGCGTTAAGCACCCCTTGTCGAACAGCATAATCGGCACCCGGTCCCGGAGCAACCCGGCCGGGAAAGATTTTTCTCCGGGATAAGTCTCCTTCCCGAGATGCAAGCCTGGGTTTTCTTTTGGTTCATCCAGGAATTTCGGGGGAGTTTTCCCCGGAGTTTGAGCTCCCGATCTGCTAACTGTCAGCCTTCGAACCGGGGACGCGCCCCCGGACGGCGCCCTCCCTTTGCTACGCGGCAAAGGGAGGACCAAAACGCGCCCTGCAGCGCCACCACGTCATAGCGCTTCGCGCGACGACGGGTTCCCTCCACTGCGCAGATGTTTCGGGGCCGGTCAAAAACTCGCCTGCGGCTCAGACAGTTTGCCCGGCTTTATCCCGAAACCTCCACTCCGTTCCGGTGGCTCTGCACGGGAAGGCCCAATCAAAACCCATTTAAAACAAAGATGTTGATGTTTAAGGAGCGGTCTTCAGACCGCGAAGGGTTTTCCGGTTTTCTCCCCGTTTGCCGATGCCGGAGCCAGATGTGCGCCGGCCGAAAAAGACCGCTCAACTGTCTGAGCCGCAGGCGAGTTTTGAGCGGTCCGGCCGGGGCGCGGCTGGCGGAGGGAACCCGCTGTCCGGTTTCTGGACAACGGGCATTGGCATCGGGCACCGTGGGGGTCCAGGGGGACCGGGGTGAGCGGTCCCCCTGGTCGCCGTCCGGGGGCGAATCCCCGGATTGGCGGCAGAGGAGGTGGAAGATGGAGAATCATATATCAGGGCTCCCCGAAATTCACAGCTGAACCTTTCTTTTAGCCCCTCAGAGGTTGCGGTCCAGACTGTCGATCACAGCCTGCAGACCAAGCGTGACGCGGGCCATCGCCTGATAGTCGAGCTTGTCAGGCGTGTCGCCGGAGTCATGGTAATAGGGGTATCGGAACAGGGCCGTGTCGGTGACCATGATCGCGGGAACGCCGATTTTCCAGAACGATCCGTGGTCCGACCAGTCGACGCCGGCCAGCCAGGAGGGTGCTGCCATTCCCTCGGACGGAAAGTCCACCTCATGGCGGAACGCCTGCAGACTTCGCTTCAGCAGCTGAAGGGAGGCCAAGTTGCCGATCATGGCCAGAAAATCGCCGCGGTCCGGATAAAACAGGCGCAGCAGCGGCAGCGGGAACTTCTGGCTGCCCGGTTCCGAACTGTAATAGCCGATGGTCTCCAGGGAAAGCATGCCGATGATATCCTCGTTCTCGTGCAGACCCTGTTCGACATAAACCCGGCTGCCCATCCGGTCGGTTTTGAAAAAGGGAGGTTCCTCATTGACGAAGGCCACGAACCGCAGCGTTCTGGAGGGCTGCCGTGCGCTGAAATGACGGGCCAGTTCGAGCAGAACGGCGATGCCCGAACCATTGTCGTTGGCCCCTACCGTTCCCGGCACGGTGTCATAGTGAGCGCCGACCAGAATCACCTCCTCCGACCGGTCCTTGCCGCGAATTTCCGCTTCCAGATTTCGAACCTCACGGTTTTCGACCCGATAGGAGATGGACCGCACATCCAGACCTGCTTGCAGAAATTCGGTTTCGATGTAGGCTGCAGTCTCCTGCAGGTTGTCAAATTGCCAGATGTGGCGCTCACCGAAGCGCTCGGCAAGGATTGCCACGTGGTTCTGCAAGCGCTCCGCCAGGTGGCTTTCGGCAGGGGTCGGCGATGGCAGGGGCCCCCTGAACGAGGTGCCGGGCATCCTGCTCATGAAATAACCGGCAGCAGCGAGTGCCGCGACCAGGGCGGCTGCTAAAACCGCGAGATTGGACATGATTCAGTCGATTCGGTAGCGGGGCTGACTGATCGATTCACTGCGGCAGAGCGGACAGCGACCAGGTTTTTTCAGGCGCTGGCGCTTGCTGAATTCGAAGCCGCATTGCCGGCAGGCCGATGGCAGGACGGACAGGGAGGAATCTTCCCGCTGCAGACTCTGTCTGATGTGCTCCAGGTGATGATAGACGTTTTTCTCAGCAATGCCGACCTCTTCGGAGATTTGTCGAACGGTGGCCGGGCCCTGCCTGAGGAGGGCGAGGATGCTTTGCCGAATTGTTTCGTCCCGTGCCGGCGGGATAAAAGGCTGCTTGTCTGTCATTTCCTTTTCCTGCAATTCTCTGGCCAGCGACTGGATGTCGCGCTGCCGTTCAGTGACCGTGGAGAAGGCTCCTGCGGAGAACCAGGTAGCCGATAATTCCGGACAGCAGGGAACCGATCAGGATGCCGAGCCGCTCGTCGAAAATGAGATTGACACCGGTCGCCTCGAAAGCCAGGGCGCCGATGAATAAACTCATGGTGAAGCCGATGCCGCACAGGATGGCGGTCCCGTACAGAGCACCCCAGGATATTCCCTGCGGCAGGTCAGTCAAGCCAAGCCGGACACCCAGCCAGCAGAAGGCGAAGACGCCGAATTGCTTGCCGAAAAACAGGCCAATGACGATACCCAGTGAAACATTGTGCAGTAATTGATCGACACCCACATCGGTAAGGTTGAGGCCGGCGTTGCAGAATGAAAAAACAGGCAGAATCAGGAAAGCCACCATGGGATGCAAATCATGCTCCATGTCTCTAAGCGGAGAATTTTCCGGATTATGCGGATCGCGCATGGGAATAAACATGGCCAGGACCACCCCGGTCAGGGTTGCATGGACGCCTGATTTGAGAAGGGCGACCCACATCACCACTCCGGTCGCCACGTAAAATCCTTTCTCGACGCTGCCGGACCGGTTCAAGAACAGCAGGAACAGGATGCAGAGCACGGCGGTGGAGAGAGCCGTCAGTGAAATCTTGGATGTGTAAAACAGGGCGATGATCAGGATGGCGCCGATGTCGTCGAAGATTGCCAACGAGGTCAGAAAAACCTTGAGGCTGGTTGGTACTCTCGAGCCCAGCAAGGCCAGAATCCCCAAAGCGAACGCGATGTCGGTCGCTGCCGGAATGGCCCACCCCTGCAGGGCGATGGGGTCATCGTAGTTCAGCAGAATATAGAATCCCGCCGGAACCACCATGCCACCCAAGGCACCCAACGCGGGGAGGGTGAGCTTCCTGCGGTTGGCAAGTTCCCCCTCGAGAAATTCCCTTTTCAACTCCAGGCCGACCAGGAAAAAGAAGATCGCCATGAAGCCGTCGTTGACCCAAAGCAGCAGGGGCTTGGCGATTTCCAGCGGTCCGATCCGGATTTCGACCGGAGTATCGGTCAGTAGCTGATAGATAAATGCCAGAGGCGAATTCGCCATCAGGATGGCCAGCAGGGCCGCACCGACCAGTAAAATGCCGGATGAGGCTTCCATCCGGGTGAATTTGGTGAAAAATGAATTTCTCTGCTGCATGCCGATGTCCTGGTCTGGCAAGAGAGCCGGGTGCGGCCCCTCGTTCGCTGATCGAGGTCATGCTTCTCGCATAAATAAACACCGGAAGGTGCGGTTTTTTGCCGGCTCCAGGGAAAACCCGGCAAGGCCGGATTTTCCTGATCCCGTCGTCAAGGGTCCGGTTCCCGCCGGCAAATTGGCCGGGGTAGCGAACTCTGCGCCCTTGCTTCAAGAATACCTGCTGGCACCAGGGTTTCAAGTAGGGTGGTAAGTGACTGGTCGGCCGCTTAGAATTTCCGCCACAAGCCGCGGTTTTGAAGCCGGGCTTTTTGTTCCGCTGCCAGGAAGTCCTTCTTCATCCGGAAATCGAAACGGCGATAGACGGCGGCCAGTCCCTGCTCCAGCAGCAAGCGGTTGAGTAGGCGGCCATTCGCCAGCCGAACATAGGCAAGTCGGCGTCCGTGGCGATCGCGGGGATTTTGGGCAAGGACAACGGTAACTTCTCCTGATCGGGTCTGCCGGATACAGAACTGCTTTGCCTGGCGGGCGACCCTGCGCAGCTTTTCCGGCGAGACCTGCCACCGTTGATAATAGTCATCGCGCGCGGAGGCCACGCTCTCGGGCGCATCGATACCCACCAGGCGGATTTTGCCGACCCCATCCACCAACAGGGTGTCGCCGTCGTAGACATGCAGGACCCGTCCCCGAAGATCGGCGGCGGTCGTGCCGGATGCCAGGAGGCAGCAAAGGGCCAGGCCAAGCAGCAGAAGGTGCGGCAGGAGATTGTGGCGGACGTCGGTCAATGCCGGCCCCACAGCAGGCGGCTGAAGATGCCCATGGTCAAGCCCCAGACCAGGTTGTGGAACACGGTGAAGAGGGCGGTAAACTCCCCAAGGTGCAGGCCGAGCAGACCCTGGTGGGCCCAGTAGGGGTAGACCACGAACAGCTGGAAGACACTTGGCAGAAGGCTGACCCAGAGGGCTTTGCGGACCCAGTGGCGGCGGGAGTTTCGCCCGCCGACGGTCAGAAAGTAAACCAGGCCCCAGAGCCCTCCCCAAATCAGTTGCGGATAAAGCCAGGTTTTGTTGAATGCCTGGGCCATGCGCACATTGAGCAGATCGGGAATCCCCCAGCTATCGAACAGCCAGGCCGAAGCGGCGCTGCCCAGGCCGCCGATCAAGCCGGCGCAGAAGCAGACGCACATTAATGCCAGGGTGCGGTTCATCAGATCCTCTCGCAGGAAGAGGCAGGGTTTCAGGGTTCGCTGCGTTTCAGGCTTTCATTGAGGCTGCCGATCCGGTAGCCGGCCAGGTCGAGAGCGACGAAAGTAAAACCGGCCGCCCGGCACTCAGCCAGTAGCGCGGACCGCACTTCATCTTTCAATATTCCGGGCATTTCGTCAAGGTGAACTTCGATGCGGGCGGTCTCGCCATGATGACGGACCCGGAAGATTCGGAAGCCAAGCTGGCGGAGGAAAGTTTCACAACGCTCGACCTGCCGCAGTCCTTCCGGGGTGATCTGCCGTCCGTAGGGAAACCGGGAAGCGAGACAGGCAGATGAGGGTTTCTCGGCGGTGGCAAGTTTCATCCGGCTGCTCAAAGTGCGAATCTCGGCTTTGGTCAATTCGGCGGCGAGCAGGGGTGAGACGATCTTTAATTCGGTCAGCGCCTGGTGGCCTGGCCGATAATCTTGCTGGTCGTCGAGGTTGCTGCCATCCAACAGCAATTCGAAGCCTGCTTCCCGGGCCGTTTCCAGGAGTTTGCCGAAGAGCATTAATTTGCAATGATAGCAGCGCCGGGGCGGGTTGCTGGCAACCTCTTCCAGTTCGAGGGGGTTGCATGACACCACCAGCTGTCGAACATCCAACAGGTCCGCCTGTTTACGGCTTTCGGCTATTTCGGAAGCGGGAACAAGCGGGTTTTCGGCGGTCACCGCGATAACCCGGTCTCTACCCAGTTCCTCGCGGGCGACCGCCAGCAGAAAGGTAGAGTCAACGCCCCCTGAAAAGGCAACGGCGACCTTGTCGTAGCCGTCAAGGAGGCGCTTCAATGTTGTCAGTTTTCTTTTTGGACTCATAAGCAGAAGCGCCCCCGGCTCAGCCGGGGGCGCGCAAAGGCGGAACAATGCATCGCTTCAGTCGAAAATGCCCGTGCTCAGATAGCGTTCTCCGGTGTCGCAGAGGACGGTCACCACGTTTTTGCCGGGTCCAAGTCTTTCCGCGACGCGGCGCGCAATGAAGACATTGGCGCCAGCGGAAATGCCGACGAAGATGCCTTCCTCGCGGGAGAGCTCACGGGCCGTTTTCATGGCGTCGTCGTTGCTGACGGTAAACACTTCCTGGTAAATGCCGGTATCGAGGATGTCGGGAACAAAGCCTGCACCGATGCCCTGAATTTTATGCGGACCGGGCTCGCCGCCGGAAAGGACGGGGGAGTCTTCAGGTTCGACGGCGACGATCAGGGTTTCGGGATTTTTTTCGCGGAGAACCTTGCCGACCCCGGTGATCGTGCCGCCGGTACCGACGCCGGCCACGAAGGCATCCACCTGGCCGTCGAGAGCACGCAGAATTTCGGGGCCGGTGGTTTGCTGATGGACTCGGGGATTGGCCGGATTCTTGAACTGCTGGGGCATGTAGGCCCCGCGCTCTGCGGCGATTTCTTCGGCTTTTTCGATGGCTCCGCGCATACCCTGCGCCCCCGGAGTGAGGACCAGTTCCGCGCCGAAGGCACCGAGCAGGCGTCGGCGCTCCTGCGTCATAGTGTCGGGCATGGTCAAAACCACCGGGTATCCCTTGACCGCTGCCACCAGAGACAGGCCGATGCCGGTATTGCCGCTGGTCGGTTCGACGATGGTGTCCCCCGGTTTGAGCAGTCCGTCCTGCTCCGCCTGCTCGATCATAGCGAGAGCGATGCGGTCCTTGACACTGCCGCCGGGGTTGGCGTTTTCCATCTTGCCCCAAAGATTGGCTGCGGTATCGGTCATTCGCAGACGGACCAGGGGGGTATCGTAGATGCGGTCGAGCGGTGAAGCGTAGGTATCGGGCATGCCGGCTCCTTCGGGAAAAATGAAGCTAAATAAAATACATGAAGCGGTGATCCAGTTCCTTCTCCATGCCCATTTCTTTACCCTGTTCGCAGAGGTCCTTCAGGGTGATCGAACCCAGATATTCGTTGAGCCGCTTGCTGGCTTCATCCCAAACCTTCTGCGTGACGCAGTGGTCGTTCATATCGCAGGTCTTTTTGCAGCCCTTGCCAGATTTTGAGCAATCCACCAGGACCATTTCACCTTCGGCGGCATCAAGAATTTCCTTGACCGTGATCTCCTGGGGCTTCCGTGACAGGAAATACCCACCCTGCGGCCCCCGGCGGCTTTTCAGCAAGCCACCTTTCTTGAGGTCCTGGAAAATTTGTTCCAGATAGCGCGGTGAAATGTTTTGACGCCGGCTTATGTTCTTGATCTGGGCAGGCAGCGTGCCGGAGTGGTAGGCCATGTCGAACATTGCCCGTAGGCCGTAGCGGCTTTTTGTTGACAGTCTCATCGGTGATAACCTCCATTTTCGGTTGTATTTGTTGTATTAAAGCTTATCCCTTGTGTCAACATTAAAATTCTGCTAATTGTGGTTTTAAAGAAGAAATTTTCCGATTCGTGGTCTCGTCCTCTCTGTCTTGCCGCGAAAACTGCACTGTGTCCATCCGGAGTTTCCAAATGGACACGAAATACAAATGGTGTCCTCGCTGGGAGATAAGGATCATGCCTGAGCACTGGCGTGATAAAAAACCGATCGAAGGATTACCGGCCGGGTTGATCTCCTGGTTTTCCCCCGGCGACAAGCCGGTGGTTCTGGTGACTTTCTGGGTGGCATTAATCGGTGGTGACCTGCCCCGCGTTCGTGCTTCCTGGCCGGGTCGCCGGGACCCGCGATCCCTGTTCTGGCCGGGCGGTGATTTCATTCTGCATTTCCTGACCGATGAAAACCTGGCGGAAGTCGGGCGCCTGGCCGGGAGCGGCCGGCTCTGTTTCGATGCTGAAGCCGACCTGGGATTGGTGGCGAGTCCCTCTGCAGCGGTCCGGGCACCCCTTTACCGGCAGTTCCCGATGCAACTGGAGTGCTGCAGCGGCAAAATCGAGACCGATGCTCAAGACCCTGAGATTGCTGGTAAAGTTCTCCGTGTTCACTGCGCGACAAGCGAGATCGATTGTGCGGCAGAGATGGATCTTCATGGTTTGGGCCTGTTTCGCTGCTTTTCCTCTTCGGGGTCGCCCAGAAAATAAAGACCCATTCGGATTTTCCGGCAAGCCGAGGCTCGGCGAAGCCTCATTGAATTCCTGGGAAAAACAAAAAAAGACCGGCTGATCACAGCCGGTCGATTTCGTTGTAGAAAAAGGGAGGCTGCTGAAGTTCAGTCCTCGTTGTCAGACCAGCGCAGCTGGTCGACGTAACGAGTCAGCCCGAAGGTAATCAGGAAACAGCCCATGGAAACCCCGAGGCTGGCGGTGAAGGGAACGAGAATATGGTAGTTTGCGAACTTTTCCCAGCAGAGCAGCACGCCGGCCAACCAGCCCAGGGTGAAGCTGACTCCGACCACGTGTTTGACAATTTCAAGGTAGAGGGCAAACGAGAAGACAGGACCCTCTGCTGTTGCGGGATCGACGTCCTCGAGTTTGAGCCGGTATTTGAGGCCTTCGGTGAACAGTCGGGACGCAACCCACATGCAGGCGAAGAAAAGCCCGGTAGCGACCATATGCTCGGTCAGCAGATGCGGACTTGCGCCGTAGGAAAGGATGCCGCCGGAAAAAAAGACCAACGTCGCAACTGTCGCGACATGGATGGGGCGGGTTGATTTCCGTGCAGCTGTGTTCGGTCTGTTTGTCATTGGCTTCCCTCCTGCTGAGAGTTTGGCCTGTTGGACTACTTTTTCTGTTAATGCGATTATCGTTAAATCGACTAAAACAGTCAAGTTAGTTTTCTGTAATACACTACATTCAGATTTAGCTATTAAAGAGAATTCTTTTTGTTTTTCAATGCCTTGATTTGCAAAAAAGCGTTCTATTTTGAAATTTTCAGGGAGATTGAAGTTTTTATCCGTCCAATAAATCTTTGTTTGAACGGATACGTAAAGCAAGAGGTTTTTAACAAGCAGGCCGCTGGCAGGCTTTTTGTCAAATCGCGGGGAATATCTGATGGGAAAATATGCGATTGCGGCGGTAAGGATGACACTTTTGAGCGCGCCCCAAACGGCGTGCGCGCTCCACAGGCGGCAACCATCGCCTGGATGACCTTGTTTCCCTTCCCGAAAGACAGGTGGCGCACCATACTGCGATGAAGACCGGTGCGGCTGACTCCGGTTTGCATCAGGAGAATAAGGCGGGTAGCCCGCTTGACTTCGTTGCTTCCATCGGGACCGGGCCGATCAGCAAGAGAAACAATGCAGGTGAGTTGAGATATCTGGGGGGCAGGATCAATCCGCCGCGGCGGCGGGTGCCGCCGCGACGGACCTGTGAGTCAAAGCTTCAGGGTGTCGGGAGAGTAATCAAGCGTCGCAAAGTAATCCGCCACTGTTTCCGCGCGGCGAATGAGTTCGACCGCGCCGTCGCTACGCAGCAGAAGTTCCTTGGGGCGGAGGCGGCCGTTATATTGGAAGCCCATGGCCAGACCATGTGCACCGGTATCGTGAATAGCGAGAAGGTCGCCTTCCCTGATCGGCGGTAACTGGCGTTGGATGGCAAACTTGTCGTTGTTTTCACACAGAGAGCCGGCCACGTCATAGGTTTCGGTGCGAGGCTCCTGCTCCTTGCCGACCACGTCGATATGATGGTAGGCGTCATACAGGGCCGGCCGCATCAGGGACGACATGCAGGAATCGACACCGATATATTGACGGTAGATGTTCTTGTGATTAATGGCCCGGGTAATCAGCGCACCGTGCGGACCGGTCATCCAGCGACCGCTTTCCAGGTAAATATTGGGAGCACAGCGCCGTTCCTGCAGGAAGGCGTCGCGCATCTCGGTAATCTCCCGTCCCATGGCCTCGAGATCGAGAGGCGCGTCATCGGGATGATAGGGGATGCCAAGGCCGCCGCCGAGATTGAGAAATTCAAGGCAGATGCCGAGCTGGTCCTGCAAAAGGGCAGCGATTTCCAGCAGCATGCGGGCGGTCTCGACGATATAGGTGTAATCTCTTTCGTTGGAGGCCACCATCGTATGCAGGCCGAACCGTTTGGCACCGCACTCCAGGGCCATGCGGTACGCCGAAATCAATTGGTCATGACTGACACCGTATTTGGCCTCCACCGGGTTGCCGATGATGATGTTGCCGGTACGGCGCGGTCCCGGATTGTAGCGGAAACAGATCAGTTCCGGGAACTCCGGAACTTTTTTAATCAGGGAGATATCATCCAGGTTGAGGATGCACCCTCCATCTGCCGCCGCCGCGGCAAACTCTTCGGGACTGGTATTGTTGGAGGTGAACATGATATCTTCGCCCCGGCCGCCGACCTGTCGACTGAGGATCAATTCCGGGATGGAACTGCAGTCGAAGCCGAAATCCATATCCCGCATGATCTCCAGAATGCGCGGGTTGGGCAGAGCTTTAACGGCGAAGTATTCGCGAAATCCGTCGATTCCGGAAAAAGCCTGCTTCAGTTCGGCTCCGGTCTCCTGGATCCCTGTTTCATCGTAGATATGGAAAGGCGTGCCGAAATGTTCGGCGATCTGGTCGACCTGAGGGAAAAGTCGGTCCTTGAATGCTTGGGACATCGGCATGGTCTGGACTCCTGTCTTGCAAAAGAGGCCGGCAGAGCGCCAGCCGCCAGCAAAAATTAAATAGCGGTTGAAAAAAATGCAATATATAACGGATATGGACAGAAAAGACAAGGAATTCGGCCGGCCCGGGACGGTGAAAGCCTGTCCGTTGAATCTGCCGGCAAAAGAGCAACCGGGGGCCGCTCACACATTGCCCCGACCTGTGATACGGGAACGAACCGGTTCATGAATCTACCCTTGGTTACCCTGCTGCGCGTCTTCTGTCCCTTTGCCCTGGGCTATTTCCTGTCCTATCTGTACCGCACCGTGAATGCGGTGATTGCGCCCAATCTGGTTGCCGACCTCGGTCTGGATCCGGGCAGCCTGGGACTTCTGACCTCGGCTTACTTCCTGACCTTCGCGCTTTTTCAAATCCCGCTCGGCATTCTTCTCGACCGCTTCGGGCCGCGCCGGGTCGAAGCCGGCCTCCTGCTCGTCGCGGCTCTCGGAGCCCTGATCTTCGCCCGGGCCGATTCCCTGACCGGGCTGATCGCCGGCCGCGCTCTGATCGGGCTTGGGGTTTCCGCCTGCTTGATGGCCGCTTTCAAGGCCTTTGTCATCTGGCTGCCGGCGGACCGGCTGCCTCTGGCCAACGGCATACAGATGGTTTCAGGAGGAATCGGCGCCTTGGCGGCAACGACGCCGGTCGAAGCGGCCCTGCAGTTCACGGACTGGCGCGGTGTCTTCCTGACCGTCAGCGGCCTGACCCTGCTGGCGGCCGTCCTGCTGTTTGCCATCGTTCCGGAAAAGCATGAACCGCCTGCCGGAGAATCCTTCAGGGAGCAGATGGCCGGTGTGGGCAAGGTCCTCAGCAGCCGATTCTTCTGGCACATTGCGCCCTGGGCAATTACCGCGCAGGCTGCTTACCTCTCCTTGTTCGGCCTCTGGGCGGGGCCGTGGCTGCACGACATTGCCGGCCAGGCGCGCATGGCAGTGGCCGGCACCCTGATGCTGGTCGCCGTAGCCATGACCATCGGCTACCTGGCTTTCGGCCTGCTGGCCGAGCGTCTCGGCAGACGGGGCATCCCGACTATGCAGGTCGCTGCCGGGGGCATGCTGGTCTTTCTGGCGATCCAGGTTCTGCTGACCCTGCAGTGGCGGGCCGCTGCGGTCCCCCTCTGGCTGGGGTTCGGCTTCTTCGGCACGGCATGCATCCTGCCCTATGCCGTTCTTTCACAGGCATTTCCCCGGCATCTGTCCGGGCGAGCCAACACGGGCCTCAATCTTTTCGTGTTTATCACCGCCTTCGCCGCCCAGTGGCTCATCGGGGTTATCATCGGGCTCTGGCCGGAAACCGCTGTCGCCAGTTACCATCCGCACGGTTATCGGGCCGGATTCGGCCTGTTGGTTGCCCTGCAGGCCGCTGCTGCCGGCTGGTATTTCAAAACCGGATACGAACAGGGAAGAAACAAGGGTGCCGAGGCTTCATGAAGGGTCCGGAGCCGGCAAACGAACCAAAAAAATCCGGCCCCCTCGTCCGCATTCAGGACTCGGAACGAGCGGCCAGCGCCGCTCCGACAAGGCCCGCGTCATTGACCAATCGGGCCGGCCGGGTTTCAGTCTTGACCTCGAGCAGCGGGGCGATTCGCGCGAAGTTTGTGCTGATGCCGCCGCCGATAATAAACAGGTCCGGCCAGAACAGTTCTTCGACGCGCTGTAAATAGGCATCCAGGCGCGGTACCCATTCCTCATAACTGAGGTTCAGGCGGGTTTTGACTGCTGCCGATGCGTAGGTTTCCGCGTCCTGGCCTTTCAGGATCAAATGGCCCAGTTCAGTGTTCGGCACCAGGATACCGTCGCGAAACAGGGCCGAGCCCAGGCCGGTTCCGACCGTGATCACCAAAATGGTCCCCCTCTGGTTCCGGCCCTCGCCGAAAGCCATCTCGGCGAGGCCGGCAGCATCGGCATCATTCAAGACATTGACCGGGCAGCCGGCCGCCTCCCGGAAGAGATTTTCGACGCGAGTGCCGATCCAACTCCGGTCGATATTGGCGGCGGTTCGGACGATGCCGTTCTGGACTGCGGCCGGCAGGCCGCAGCCCAGCGATTTTCCTGCCCAGGAAAAGTCTTTGACCAGGGATTCCAGGCAGGCCGCGATCCTTTCCGGGGTTGCCGGTTGGGGGGTCGGAATGCTGGTTCGGTCAGAGCACAAGCGGCCAGTGCTGGTCTCCACTACTGCGGCTTTAATGGCTGAACCGCCGATATCTACGCCGAGAACCTTCATGACATTCTCCCTCCTCCAGTGACCTCGCAGGGTAAGCGGCGGCCAGCCGGTTGATACGGCCAGCGCGCGCTGTATTCGCCGGTCTCTTTATCACTTTACAAAAATCATTCTAAATTCCCGGCGGTTTGAAATAAAGAGCTTTGTCGTGGCTGACTCCGGCAACGGTGACTTTGTTGCCGGAGAAAATCCGGCCTTTCGTTTTCCAACCCCGCGCAAGATGGTATGCTGGTAACAGTTTGCCGAACCCCAAAAAACTTCCTGCTTTCGATGCCGGGGAAAACGTGTGGAAGAGTTTTTTCGCGTCACGGTATTTCCCCGGACAGAAAGTCGAAAACAGGCGGAAAGGAGCCGTTATGTCCAAGGCAATTCGCATTCATGCCACAGGTGGCCCAGAAGTTCTGCAGTGGGAGGAAGTCGAGGTCGGGCAGCCCGGACCCGGCGAAGTCCTGATTGAACACTCCGCCGTGGGCCTGAACTTTATTGATGTTTACCACCGCACCGGCCTTTATCCTTTGGCTGAGCTGCCGGCCACGCCCGGCCTGGAGGGTGCCGGAAAAATTACCGCCATTGGCGAGGGAGTTGATGGCCTGCAGGTCGGCGATGCCGTGGCCTATGCCAGCCCGCCGCCGGGAGCCTACGCCGAACGGCGGCTGATGCCGGCGGATCGGCTGGTCAGGCTCCCCGATGCGATCGAGGAGCGCCAGGCCGCGGCCATGATGCTGCAGGGCATGACGGTCCAGTACCTGCTGCGGCGGACCTATCGCGTCGAGCCCGGCGATGTCATCCTGTTGCATGCCGCTGCCGGTGGTGTCGGCCTGATTGCCTGCCAATGGGCGAAGGCCATCGGCGCCACAGTGATCGGCACCGTCGGCTCGGAGGAAAAGGCTGAGCTGGCCAGGGCGCATGGCTGCGATCATACCATCCTCTACCGCCAGGAGGAGATTGTCGGCCGGGTCAAAGAACTGACGGATGGTGAGGGCGTCGCCGTGGTTTACGATTCCGTCGGCAAGGAAACCTTCGATGCCTCGCTGGACTGTCTCAGGCCCATGGGCATGATGGTCAGTTTCGGCAACGCTTCGGGGCCGGTGCCGCCCTTCGAGCCCGCGATCCTCTCCCAGAAGGGTTCCCTGTTTTTCACCCGGCCGACTTTGATGACCTACACCGCGAAACGCGAGGATCTGCTGACCGCCGCCGGTGATTTGTTCACCATGGTCAGCTCAGGCAAAGTCCGCATCGAGATCAATCAGACCTACCCGCTCCGTGATGCCGCCCAGGCCCACCGGGACCTGGAGGCCCGCAAAACCACGGGCTCGACGATCCTCATTCCCTAGGAGACTTTCGGACTATCCATGAACTGGCTGCAAATCCGATCCTTCGGCCCATATTTCAGCTCCTTTTTGCCCCATAGCTACGGCTATGAGCCTGCAAACGAGCTGAAATCTGTTCTCGAAGCCTCGAATTTTCGTTTCAGTTCGTATAGCCCGACAGGCTCCTAGCGGTGGTCATCAAGGCAGGGTGAAGTAGAAGGTCGAACCCTGGCCGGGGACCGATTCCGCCCAGATTCGGCCGCCGTGCCGTTCGATGATGCGCCGGACGGTGGCCAGGCCTATGCCCGTGCCCGCTATCGATCCGGCTTCCGGGAGGCGGGTGAATGCTTCGAAAAGTTGTTCGGTGCGCGCAGGGTCGAAGCCGCTGCCATTATCCCGAACGAAGAAAATCGTTTCCTCGTTTGCACTGGTCTGGCCGAATTCGATCTGCCCGTTGCGGCCCTCCGGAATGAATTTGACGGCGTTGCCGAGCAAATGTTCCAGGGCCATGCGCATCAGGTTTCGATTGCAGTTGGCGCTAAGGCCCTTCGTGATCTGAAACTCGGGATGCTTGCGGCTGTAAGTTTGATCCAACTCATGCTCGATTTCCACGGCCAGTTCATCCAGGGCGACTTTCTGCTTCGGCAGGCTCTCCCGTGAAGAGGATGCCAGAAGCAGCATACTCTCCAGTTGGACTTCCATTTTCTCGCTGTGCTTGCAGATAGTTGTCAACAGGAAATGACACTGGGTGTTTTTGCCCAGCTGACAGTGATCTCTGAGCATCTCCATGGACGTATAGACAATCGTCAGCGAATTGCGCAGGTCGTGGGACACGGCGTAATTAAAGGCTTCCAGTTCCTGGGTGACCAGATTGAGTTCCTCGTTGCGGCCCCTTAAAATTCTTTCCAGCTGGGTGCTTTTCTGCAAATAATACAGAGCCAGAACAACGATCAGCGCCATGAAAAAACTGAACAGGCCGCGAATGGCCACTTCTTGAAGGGTCGGCTGAAAAATCTGCCGGGCAAATGTCTCCTCGCCGAAGATCATGGCGTCGAGGGCACAGTCAGCAATATAGGCCAGGGGCAGCAGCAGGAGGGCAACGAAAAGAAGTTGTTTGCTGTAATTTCGGGTAATCGTTGAAGAGGGCATCGGATTTACACAAGGTGCAATTGTACGTCTTCGATTCAAAGGCGTCGGTTGAAAAACAGGCTCAGTATACACCCTGTGCCTGAAGGTCGTCTGCAAAAAAGGCCATCAAGGAGAAGAGGTTTTTTCGGAACGCTGACGAATGTACAGTGTTTCAGAAAAAACACCGCCGTTCCGGACCATCGTAGCTGCTGTCACCGGATGCTGAGCGAAGGGGGGCGCGGCCGACCACAACCCAGCCGTCGCGGCGGAGGAAACCTTTGACACGCTGGTGACTGAGCAGAAGTTCGAGTCCTTTGGGAATCACGCGGCAAACCGCGTCGCCGGTCAGTTCGTTCTGAATCGTCATGGCAGCAACATTTTCTAGGGAAAACTTTGCAGATGCCAACCTGCTTCCGATTATTGCAAAGTACAGCCGAGCCCGCTCGAAAATCTCTGTCAACAAGAAAAAATCAACATTCAAAAAGCAATGAAAAAAACAGGTCGACGGCAGCGACCGGCTCGGCGGCAGGTGGTCGGAACAGAAGGGTCAGATGATTTTGTTGAGGGGGTATTCGACAATGTCTTCGGCGCCATGGCGGAGCAGTTCCGGGACAATGCTGCGCACGGCCTGCTCGGGCAGAATGGTTTCGATCGACACCCAGTCTGATTTGTAGAGGTGAGCAACCGTGGGCCGATTGAGGCTGGGCAGCAGACTGCTGATTGCCTCGACCTTGTCGCCAGGAGCGTTCATTTTGAGGCCGACCATGCCTTCGGCGCGCAGGGCCGATTGCAGCAAGGTGTCGATCTGTTCGATTTTGGAGCGCTTCCAGGGGTCTTCCCAAGCCTGCCGATTGGCAATTAAAACCGGAACGGATTCCATCAGGGTCTGCACAATCCGCAAATTATTGGCTCTGATCGTCGAACCGGTTTCGGTCACTTCGACGATCGCATCGCAAAGCCCCTTGAGAATTTTGGCCTCGGTGGCACCCCAGGAGAATTCGACATCGACGGAAATGCCCCGCTCGGCGAAAAAACGCTGGGTGAAACCGACCAGTTCCGTAGAAATGGTTTTGTCTTTGAGGTCTTCGACGCTTTTCACCGGCGAATCCTGCGCCACGACCAGCACCCAGCGGGCCGGCCGGCGGGAGACCTTGGAATAGACCAGTTCCGTGATTTCGACAACGTCGGAATCGTTTTCCCTGACCCAGTCGCGGCCGGCAATGCCGACATCGAGGGCACCCCTCTCCAGAACCTTGCTCATTTCCTGCGGGCGGACCAGGCTGCAGTTCAATTCGGCATCGTCGCAGTCGGGAAAATAACTGCGTGAACTGGTTTTTATTCGCCAGCCCGCCTTGTCGAACAATTCGATGGTTGCCTTTTCCAGGCTGCCTTTCGGGATGCCGAGCTTCAGTTCCTTGCTCATGTTTTACTCCGCGCCAACCTCAAGCTGTAACAATCATCCTAAAACAACTTGAGTGCAGAAAATTAATTGAGGAGACAATGACCTCCAGCCTCCAGCCTCCAGCCTCCAGCCTCCAGCCCAGCTACTTCTTATACACTTGATCCGGGTCGAACAGGGGATTGGAATGTTCCACCCAGTTGCCGTTCTCCCACCGGACGTAAAAACAGCTGCGGTTGCCGGTATGGCAGGCGGCCGGGCCGTTCTGCTTGACCTTGATGACCACCGTGTCGGCGTCGCAATCG
>DATFJP010000064.1:0-6880 GCA_035269105.1 Desulfuromonadales bacterium | reverse complement strand
GGGGATTCGAACCCCCGTCGCCGGCGTGAAAGGCCGGTGTCCTGGGCCAGGCTAGACGATAGGGACTTAAGGGTTTTAAGTGCCCAGCGGGAAGTGTACCCGCATTTTGCTGACGCCATTTATGAAAATTTACTGCGTGTTTTCAAGGGTTTAAGCGTTCCGCATCCGGCAGAACGGGCTGCCGGATGCGGAATGAAAAAATGGTGAGCCGGGAGGGGATCGAACCCGCGACCATCTGATTAAAAGTCAGATGCTCTACCAACTGAGCTACCGGCCCACAGAAGGGACTTTATATCTTGTCACCTGGCAGCTGTCAACCCCTTTTCCGGAAAAACAACCGCTGCGCTGCCCCTCAGAGCAGGCTGAAGGGATTGCTGATCTGGATTGTCTGATCACGCCGCGGTCCGATGGAGATCAGCGCCACCGGACAACCGGTAACCTCCTCGAGACGGGCCAGGTAGGCTCTGGCCTGCGCCGGCAGGTCCGCCAGCGAAGCCGCTCCGGCCAGGTCGCGCTGCCAGCCGTCCATTTCCTCGTAAACCGGCGTACTGTCGCGCAAAATCTCGGGGTCCCGCGGGAAGACCTGCAGCTCCCGGTCCTGGTAGCGATAGCCTGTGCAGAGCTTGATTTTGGGCAGGTCGCTGAGGACATCCAGCTTGGTGATGGCCAGCCCGGTAAGACCATTGACTCTGACCGCCTCGCGCAGGGCAACGGCATCAAACCAGCCGCAGCGCCGCGGCCGGCCTGTGGTGGCGCCGAATTCCTGGCCGGCCTGGCGCAGACGCTCGCCCTCTTCCCCCTGCAGTTCGGTCGGGAAGGGGCCTTCGCCGACGCGGGTACAGTAGGCTTTGGAGATGCCGATGACGGCGTCGATGACCTGCGGACCGACGCCGGTGCCGGTGCAGACCCCGCCGGTGACGGTCGAGGATGACGTGACGTAGGGGTAGGTGCCGTGGTCGATGTCGAGCATGGTTCCCTGCGCCCCTTCGAAAAGGACATTCTTGCCGGCACGGATGCTCTGGTCGAGCAGGGTGGAGGTGCACCCCAGATATTTTTCGATCTGGCGCGCATAATCGCTGTATTCCTCGAATAATTTCTCAGCATCGAGAGGAGCTTCGCCGAAATATTTTTCGAGCAGGAAGTTTTTTTCGGGCAGCATTTCTTCGATGCGCTGGCGCAGGATCCGGGGTTTGATCAATTCATAGAAGCGGATGCCGCGGCGCCCGATTTTGTCCTCGTAAGTGGGACCGATGCCCCGTCCCGTGGTGCCGATCTTGCGGTCCAGTGATTTCTCCCGGGCCAGGTCGACGGCGACGTGCCAGGGCATGATGATGTGGACGTTGCCGTCGATCACCAGCTGGCCGTCTTCCTGCAGGTAGCCCTTGGCTTTCAGATTGCCGACTTCCTGCAAAAAGACCTTGGGATCGAGGACCACGCCGTTGCCGATGATGCAGCGCTTGCCGGCATGCAGGATACCCGAGGGGATCAAGTGCAGAACGGTTTTCTCGTCGCCGACGACCAGAGTGTGACCGGCGTTGTTGCCGCCCTGGTAGCGTACCACCTCGTCGGCGTGCTCGGTGTAGATATCGACGACCTTGCCTTTGCCTTCGTCGCCCCACTGGGCGCCAATGATGACAACGTTTGCCATGTAAATTACTCCGGAGAAGAATTCAGACGCAGCTGGCCGTCCATTACCGACGGCATGTCCAGTTCGGTTTCCCGGCCATCGGTCGTTTTGACCAAGGTCAGCCGGTCGGCGTCTTCGTGAATGATCAGCAGGTTGCGGAACTGCATGCGCCGGGCATAGGCCAGACTGGCATGCCGGTCGCGCGCGATAATGTCACGGGCCACCGAGTAGCCCTGGCCGCGAAGGACAGTCGCCAGGCGATGGGCCGGATGTTTGTCCTCCGCCGCGGAAAACAACAGGATGTCGGTGCCGTAATCGACCCGTTGGTCGAGTTCCCGGTCAAGGGCGAACAGCAGGTTGAGCAGACTGAACGTCAAGCCGGTCGCCGGCGCCGGGAAGCCGTAGCGGCCGGTCAGCCCGTCGTAGCGGCCGCCGGCACAGACGGCATGTCCGAAGCCGCCCAAAAAACCCTGAAAAATCAAACCGGTATGATAGTCGAAGCCGCGCAGTTCGCCGAGGTCGATGGTGATGTGCTCCTCGACCCCGTAGCTGCCCAGGATATCGAGCACCTGGTGCAGGTTGTCCAGGGCCTGCCGCGAGATATCGTTGTCGACCACCCGGGCCGCCCGGTCCAGAATCTCCTTGCCGCCGAACAGGCGCGGCAGGGCGAGAATTTCGTCGCGGCGGCTGTCGGAGATCGGCAGGTCGGCCAGCAGCTTGGCCAGTCCGGAGCTGTCCTTGCCGGCAATCGCCGTGCGGACCGCCTCCGCTCTGGCAGGCACCACGTCCAGGCCGGACAGGATGCCGCGCAGGAATTCCACCTGGCCGATATCGATGGTGAAATCCCGGGAACTCGTCTCCTGCAGGCTCTCGATGGCCATGACGATCATTTCGGCGTCCGCTTCCGGATTGTCCAGGCCGATCAATTCCACCCCGCACTGGTAGATGCCGCGCTCCTTGCCGAGCCTCTGCTCCGCATGGCGCAGCACGCAGCCGCTGTAGCTGAGGCGAAAGGGCAGGGGCATCTCCTGCATCCGGGTCGCCGCAATCCGGGCGATCTGCGGCGTGATGTCCGGCGGGAAGGCAACCAGACGGCCGCTTTGGCGGTCGTCGAAGCGGAAGGTCTTTTCGCGAAGATCTTCGCCGAGGCCGAGTTCCAGAACGGCCAGGTCTTCCAGCGGAGCAGGCGCAACCCGCCGGAACCCCCAGCGTCCGAAAACCTCCATGAGGCGGCTCTGCAGGTATTCCAGTTTGCTTGCCTTGATCGGCAGGAAATCCTTGACGCCCGTGGGCAGACGGGTTTCGATCTGATTGGCCACTTTGAAATCCTTGCTGCTGCCGATCAAAGGGTGATCTGGTGCGCCGACAGGATATGCTCGTGGGCACGCAGTCTTTCCAGAGTTTCCTTCGGGATGGGACTGTCGACGCTGATCAGTGAAACGGCTTTATCGTTGATCACCTGACGGGAAAGATTCATCATGGCTATGTTGATGTCGGCTTCTCCCAGAACTTGGCCGATATAGCCGATCATGCCCGGGCGGTCGGCATTAAAAAGCACCAGGATGTGTCCTTTCGGAATGGTTTCCACGCTGTAGCCGTCCATGCTGACGATCCGGTAGTCCCGTTCATTGAACATGGCGCCGGTGACGGAGTGTTCGCCCTTGCTGCCGCTGATGGTCAGCCGGATCAGGCTGGAATAGCCCTGGGATTCCTTGCTCTTGGTCTCGACGATGCGGATGCCGCGTTCCCGGGCAAGGTGCGGGGCATTGATATAATTGACCGTCGGTCCGGCGAGGGGAGTCAACAGGCCTTTCAGGGCGGCCATGGTCAGCGGAGCCACGGGAAAATCGGAAACGCTTCCGGCATATTCGAGACGGACTTCCCGCAGACCTTTGGCCGACAGCTGGGCCTGGAATGCCCCGAGTTTCTCGGCCAGCTCGATGTAAGGCCGCAGGGTTTCCAGCAGGTCGGCGCTGATCGAGGGAACATTGACCGCGTTGACGATCATGCCCTGCTGGAGGAAGTCGATAATCTGCCGGGCCACCTGGACGGTGATATTGATCTGGGCGTCGCGGGTTGCGGTTCGCAGATGAGGGGTGCAGACGACCTGATCCAGATTCAGCAGCGGGTGGTCGGCAGGCGGCGGCTCCTTGGTAAAGACGTCAAGGGCCGCACCGGCAAGATGCCCGCTGGTGAGGGCTTCGGTCAGAGCCGTTTCGTCGATCAGCCCGCCGGTGGCGCAGTTGATGATATAGCTGCCCGGTTTCATGGCTGCCAGGGTCTCTGCGTTCAGCAGATGGCGGGTATCGACATTGAGTGGGGTGTGCAGGGTGACGAAATCGGACCGGGCCAGCAATTCTTCGAGTTCGACCTGCTCCGCGCCGAGCAGCCGGATGGTTTCCCCGGCCAGGTTCGGATCGTAGACGATCGCCTTCATTTTCAGAGCCAGAGCCCGTTCGATGACCAGGCGGCCGATCTTGCCGGCGCCGACGACGCCCAGGGTCTTGCCGGAGATCTCGACGCCGAAAAAGCGTTCCGTCTCCCAATTGCCGGCCTGGGTCGAACGGCAGGCCGCAGGAATCTGCCGGGCCAGGGACATCAGCAGGGCGATGGTATGTTCGGCGGTCGTCGTGGTGCTGCCGAAGGGGGTGTGCGTGACGACGACCCCTTTGCGGTTGGCCGCCGCGAGATCGATATTCTCGGTCCCCACACCGGCCCGTCCGATCACCTTCAGGTTGGCAGCTGCGGCAAAAACCTCTTCGTTGACCTGGGTTCCGCTGCGTACCACCAGGGCATCGGCGTCGGCCACGGCCGAGAGCAGCTGGTCGGCGGAAAGGCCGGGCTGGTAGTCAACCTGAAAGTCTTCGGTCTCCTCGAAAACCTTGAGGCCTTCTGCCGGAAATTTGTCGGAAATCAGAATTTTCACGGGACGTTCCATTCATCAGGATCTGGCCAACTCCCCAACATGGAAAACTAGCAACCCGGCCTCGGGCTGTCAAGGTGAAAGAAATTTCCGGACCATCGTCCCGGATGGCTTCTCCCGGGAGCTTATTCCGTTGCGGCAAGCTGCTTGAGGAAAGTAATCAGCAGGCGAACCCCGACGCCGGAACCTCCGGCAGGTCCTTCCGGGGTCGCTTTCTCGCGCCAGGCGGTTCCGGCAATATCCAGGTGGGCCCAGCGGGTCTCCTGGACGAATTTTTTGAGAAAAGCGGCGGCGGTGATGGTGCCGGCGGGCCGGCCGCCGGTATTTTTAACGTCGGCAACGTTGCTTTTGATCTGCTCGAAATAGTCGTCCCAGAGCGGCAGGGGCCAGACCCGTTCGCCGCAATCCTCGCCTGCCTTGCGCAAGGATTCGATTAATCCTTCGTCATTGCCGAGCACAGCACTGGCATGATGGCCAAGAGCAATAATGCAGGCGCCGGTGAGGGTGGCGAGGTCAATGATCAACTGCGGCTGGCGGCGCTGTACATAGGTAAGAGCATCGGCAAGAATCAGGCGTCCTTCGGCGTCGGTATTGATGACTTCTATCGTTTGTCCCGACAGGCTGGTCAGTATGTCGCCGGGGCGAATGGCGCTGCCGGAAGGCATGTTCTCCACTGCCGGGACCACGCCGACCAGATTGACCGGCAGTTCCAGCAGCGCAGCCGCCAGCAGGGTGCCGAGGACGGCAGCGGCACCCGCCATATCCATTTTCATTTCTTCCATTTTTTCAGCAGGTTTGATGGAAATGCCGCCGGAGTCGAAGACAACACCTTTACCGACCAAAGCGACCGGAGGCTGGTCGTCGGCTCCTCCGGAATATTCGAGAGTAATCAGGCAGGGTTCCCGTTCGCTGCCTTGGGCGACGCCAAGAAGGGCGCCCATGCCTTCTCCCTGCAGGGCTTTGCGGTCCATGATCTGGCAAGTGATGCCGGTCTCTTCGGCGATTCGCCGAGCCTGGTCGGCGAGAAAGGACGGGGACTTGATATTGCCTGGTTCATTGACCAGGTCCCGCGCCAGGCTGACGCCGCGAAGCGTATGACGGGCACCGACGATCTCCCGGTCGACGGCTTCCTGTTCCTCCCGGCTGGTCATCAGCAGGAGGATGGTCTCCGGCAACTGCTCCGGCCGCCGCTCATCATCGGTACGGTATTTGTCGAACCGGTAGCCGGCCAGCAGGATGCCTTCGGCGACGGCGCGGCCCCGGTCGGCTGCGGTGGTCCCCGGCAGTTCTGCCAGGACCAGCGTTGTGGCCAGGCTCTGCAGTCTGGTTTTATTCAGCTGATTGACACCCTGGGCGGCCGCCTGGCGCAATTGATCGGTCCGGCAGGCGTCCCGCTTGCCCAGGCCCACCAGTAAAACTCGGGCTGCAGGCAGTCTGCCTGCTGTGTGCAGCAGCAGACTCTCGCTGGTTTTGCCTGAAAATTCGCCGCTGCGGCGGGCCTGGGACAGGCCGCCCTCGAGATGCTTGTCAAGTTCCTTGAGCAACGGCAGGGAAAAGTCGTCCTCAAAGACGCCGATCAGCAGACAGTCGGTTTTCTGTTGGCAGACGCTGGTTGTGCAGACTTTGGTTTTCATGACAGGTTTGGCTCCGTAAGGGACGCGGGGACAGCTCCCCGTTGGAAAATAGACGGCGCCTGAAGGCGACTAGCGGTTACCGATCCGGCTGAGGAATTTGCCGGCGGATCGGTTCAGAAAATGCTCTCTGCCCAGGGATTCAAAAACCGGGGATTTACGCAGGCCGAGAGCACGAAGCTCGTCGATAATCGGCTGATACCTTCCGAGTTTGAGTCCTTTGCGGAAAGTTTGAATGGCTTGCCTCTTCTGGTGGGCCAGCAGGCAGATGCGCCCCAACTGGCAATAATGCTCCGGGTTGTTCGGATCCAGGTGCAAGGCTTCCTGGCAGAGCTGCCTGGCTTTCTGGAACTGACGACGTTCCTTGGCCAGGCAATAGGCGAGCAGGGATTTGGCCCGGGGCGACGGGTCGGCTTTATGAGCATTCTCCAGGTGGATGAGGGCCACCAGGGAATCGCCTTCCGCCAGTGATTTGATGGCTTGATCGACCAGATACTGCGAGCTGCTGTTCATCGTTTTCACCGTGGTTGATAAGTTGCGGACTCCAGAACAAGGTCAGCATAACCCACTGCAGTCCCGGCAGCAAGTCGCGGTTTGCCGGCGACGATAAATCTTGCTTCGTTCAAGCAGGAATGCTAGCTTAAGGTGCTAATTTTGCAGTTTAATGCTTTGCGCCGAATCGGTCTTCCTGGCAGGCCG
>DATFJP010000063.1:0-21460 GCA_035269105.1 Desulfuromonadales bacterium | reverse complement strand
GCCGGGGATCATCCAGTTGGCCAGATCGCCGTAGCAGGAGACCTGCATGGCGCCCAGTACCGAGAGATCGATGTGGCCGCCGCGGACCATGGCAAAGGACTCGGAACTGTCGAAAAACGCCGAGCCGGGCAGCCAGGTGATGGTCTGCTTGCCGGCGTTGATCAGATCCGGGTCCTCGCTGCCCTCCCGGGGGAAGGGGCCGACGCCGAGCAGGCCGTTTTCAGCGTGCAGGGTGACGGTAATGTCATCGGGGATGTAATTGGCCACCAGCGTCGGCATGCCGATGCCCAGGTTGGCATACATGCCGTCTTTGAACTCGCGGCTGATCCGTTTGGCCTGCCATTCGCGGGCGGGCGAGAAACCCTTCATGGTCATCTGGCCGGCCAGGGTGCGCTGCTCGATCGGTTTTTCGAAGCTGCTGCCGAGCAGGATGCGGTCGACGTAGCTGCCGGCAACATGAATGTGATGAGGGTCGAGTTCGCCGACCTCGACCACTTCCTCGACTTCGGCCACGGTGATGCGTCCGGCCTTGGCGCAGGCCGCATTGAAGTTGTTGGCGGTGAAGCGGAAAACCAGGTTGCCGGCTTTGTCGGCCTTCCAGGCCTTGACGATCGCCAGATCGGCGGTGATGCTTTCTTCCAGGACATACTCCCTGCCGTTGAAGGTCTGGATCGGTTTGTTCTCGGCCAGCACGGTGCCGTAGCCGGTGCGGGTGAAGAAGGCCGGGATGCCGGCCCCGCCGGCCCGCAGCTTCTCAGCCAGAGTGCCCTGCGGGGTCAGGTCCAGTTCCAACTCGCCGCTGAGGTACTGGCGTTCGAACAAAGCGTTCTCACCGACGTAGGAAGAAATCATCTTCTTGATCTGCCGGGTCTGCAGCAGCAGACCGAGACCGAAATCATCCACCCCGGCGTTGTTGCTGACTAAGGTCAAACCCTTGGCGCCGGTATCGCGCAGGGCGGTGATCAGATTTTCCGGGATGCCGCAGAGGCCGAAGCCCCCGGCAGCGATGGTCATGTCGTTGGCGACCAGCCCTTCCAGGGCGGCGCCGGCGTCCGTGTAAATCGGTTTCATGATTGCTCCTTGGCGATTGAATTCAGCAGCGTTCGAAGACGGCGGCCACGGCTTCGCCGCCGCCGATGCACAGAGTGGCCACGCCATAGCGCCGGCCGCGGGCCCGCAGTTCGCGAACCAGGGTTGCCGCCAGTCGGGCGCCGCTGGCGCCGATCGGATGGCCGATCGCTACGGCGCCGCCGTTGACGTTGATTTTCCCGGGGTCGATGTCGAGCTGGCGAGCGGCGACCAGCGGGACGGCAGCGAAGGCCTCGTTGATTTCGAACAGGTCGATGTCGGCCAGGGCCAGTCCGGCACGAGCCACCACCCGGCGAATGGCGTCGACCGGAGCTTCGGCGAAGTCGTCCGGTGCGATGCTATTGGTGGTTGCTGCGACCAGGCGGGCTCGGGGCTGCAGGTCATGGTCCTTGAGAGCTTGGCCGGAGCAGACCAGGGCGAGCCCGGCACCGTCGTTGATGCTCGAAGCATTGCCGGCCGTGATGGTGCCCTGCTTGCTGAATGCCGGTCGCAGACCGGCCAGTTTCCCGGTGTCGCCGCGGCCGGGCTCCTCATCCAGTGCCACGGTGACCTCGCCCTTGCGACTGCTTTTGACGATTGGCGTCAATTCGTCGGTAAAGGTGCCATCGGCGACCGCCTTTTGGGCGAGCCGGTAGGAGCGCGCAGCAAAGGCATCCTGGTCTTCACGGCTCAGGCCATGGCGTCCGACCCAGGCTTCGGTGATCTCGCCCATATGACGACTGCTGTAGGGGTCCTGCAGACCGTCCAGGATCATCAAATCGAGCAGTTGGCCATTGCCGAGCCGGTAACCGTAGCGGCCTTTGGGAATGATGTAGGGGGCCAGCGTCATGTTTTCCATGCCGCCGGCAATCACGATTGCGGCGTCGCCCAGACGGATGGCGTCAGCCGCCAGCATCATGGCCTTGAGGCCGCTGCCGCAGACTTTATTGATGGTCATGGCGGGCACGCTGTCTGGCAAGCCGGCCTGGCGCATGGCTTGACGGGCCGGCGCCTGGGCACAGCCACCCTGCAGAACCTGGCCGATGATAACCTCATCCACCGCATCCGCCGGGATCGGTTGACGCCGCAGCAGGTCGCGGATGACCTGGCTGGCGAGTTCCGGGGCCGGGGTTTCGCCTAGAGCACCGCCAAGAGAGCCGAAAGGGGAGCGACGAGCTTCGACGATATACACGTCATTCATGGGACCTCACTATATGCTGAGAATTTGAGTTGTTCCTGACTCGAAGGCAGGCAAGCCGCATGCCAAAAATAATAGTCTTTGAATCTAGATAGTTATGCGGGAAAAGGCGTTCGACGCGATTCGATTTGATCCATTTTCGAGTCGCCGGCAGCGGTCGCAGTATAATTTTTGTTGCGGGCAAAGGCAGATCCTGCAGTTGTAAGATGTTGACTCAATAGTGCATCGAATGACTCAACTTTAGTTCAATCTGGGTGTTTGTCAATTTTTTCTGGGACAGGGTTATACGGTTATCTTGACAAACCGTCGATGGTCACCTAAATTGGTCAGACCAATTTATAGCAATAGAGGATGCCGACATGCTGTCTGGATTTATAGAAGCCTTGCAAAAAGTGGGTGGCCAGGCCAGGGAAATCGAAACTGTCCAACAGGCTGCGGCTTATATTGCCGATCGTGTCAAGGGCTCGGTTCTGCTCCCCGAGCAAAGCAGTCTCGATCGGGCCGGTCTGGCGAAGGCTCTGGATGCGGCTGGCCTCGAAGTGATCCGCAACGGCTGGCGGGAACGCAGCGCCGATGCGGAGGGCGGCGTAACCGGGGTCAACTTCGCCCTCGCCGATACCGGGACCCTGGTGCTCGACAGCACCGAAGAGGCCCTGCGGTTGACCACCACCCTGCCGGAAAAGCATTTCGCTTTGCTCGATCCCGGCAAGCTGGTCGCCGACAGCCTGGCGGCGGTTCCCTACCTTCGCGATTTCCATGCCCGCAGCCCCCGCAACTACCTTGCCTATATTACCGGCCCAAGCCGCACCGCCGATATCGAGCGTGTGCTGACGATCGGCGTGCATGGCCCCCGGGAGCTGCACGTGCTGCTGCTGCCCGGCCTGAGCGACGATTTCTTCGAAATTTAGCAGGATACCTCCATGAACAAACAACGGAACCGCGACTACCGCAACCGGATTGAAAAAGCCCTGGCCACTCCGCGTCTGCAGCAGGCTCTGCATAACTTTGGCGATGCCTATGTGGTGGCCCGCCAGAATGCTTTTGCCGGCCTCGATTTCGAGGCCATGCGCACCGAGATCGGCACCATGAAAGACCGGGTGCGCGAAAACCGCCAGGACCTGCTGGCCGAATTCACCCGCAACGCCGAAGCTGCCGGAGCCAAAGTGTTCATGGCGCGAACCGCTGCAGATGCCAATCGCTACATAGCCGAGCTGGCGAAACAGCAGGGCGTAAAGACGGTGGTCAAGAGCAAGAGCATGGCCAGTGAGGAGACCCACCTCAACCAGGCCCTGGAAGCGGCCGGTGTGGATTCTCTGGAGACCGATCTCGGCGAATGGATTATCCAGCTGGCCGGGCAGCGCCCCAGTCACATGGTCATGCCGGCGATTCACATGTTCCGCGACGAGGTGGCCGAACTATTCAGCAAGGTGACCGGGCAGGCGGAATCCGACGACATCCCGCATCTGGTCCAGGTGGCCAGGGAGCGCTTGCGGCAAGGCTATTTCGATGCCGATATGGGCATCAGCGGCGCCAATATGGCGATCGCCGAAACCGGCGGCATTGCCCTGGTCACCAACGAGGGCAATGCCCGCCTGGCGACCACCCTGCCGAAAATTCACGTCGCTCTGGTCGGCCTGGAGAAACTGGTGCCGACCCTGGAGGACGCCACCAATATCATCCGGGTCCTGCCCCGCAATGCCACGGGGCAGCTGCTCACGTCCTACGTGACCTGGATCCGAGGCGCGGTGCCCTGCGGCGACGGCGACAAGGAACTGCACATCGTGCTGCTCGACAACGGCCGCAGCGCCCTGGCCGAATCGCCGCATTGCAAGCAGGCCTTGAACTGCATCAAGTGCGGCGCCTGCGCCAATGTCTGTCCGGTCTACCAGACGGTCGGCGGCCATGTCTTCGGTCACATCTACATCAGTGCCATCGGCGTTATCCTCACGGCCTTCTATCATGGTCTGGACAAAGCGGCGGAACTGGTGCGGGCCTGCATCGGCTGTCGAGCCTGCGTGGCGGTCTGTCCGAGCAACATCGACCTGGAGAGCATTATCCTTCATTTGCGCGAGGTGGTCGGCGAGGAGGAAGGCGTCGGCGCCGGCAAGTCCCTGGTCTTCAAGCGCATCATGCGTAACCGCAAGCTGTTCCACGGCATGCTGCGGGCTGCCAGTCTGCTGCAGAAACCGGTCACCCGGGGCGAGCGGACCATTCGCCATCTGCCGCTGTTTTTCTCGGGGCTGACCGAATGGCGGACGCTGCCGGCGATCGCCGACAAGCCGTTGCGCGATCAGTGGCGCAGCATCCCGCAGAAGGTCGACAAGCCCCGCTATCGCGTGGCCTTTTTCGCCGGCTGCCTGAACGATTTCGTCTACCCGGAGCTTGGCCAGGACCTGGTGAAGGTGCTCAACCACCTTGATGTCGAAGTGAGCCTGCCCCTCAACCAGAACTGCTGCGGCGTTCCGGCCCTTTACTCGGGCGACCGGGAAACGGCGGTGGCGCTGGCTGAACAAAATATTGCGGCCATGCTCGACGAGGATCCGGATTTCGTGGTGACCACCTGTCCCACCTGCACCATGGCCCTGCAGCGGGATTTCCAGGATCTGCTGGGCGACAATCCTGTCTGGGCGGAAAAAGCCCGCCAGCTTTCGGAGAGAACCCTCGATGTGGCCCGGTTCATTGCCGAGAAACTCGATGGCAGCAACAAGTTCGGCGTGCCAGCCGAGCCGGAACGGGTCACCTACCACGACTCCTGCCATCTCAAGCGCGGCGCCGGTGTCTGGCAGCAGCCCCGCGACCTGCTGGCCGGCTCTGGCCGGGAGCTGGTCGAAATGCAGCACAGCGACCGCTGCTGCGGCTTTGGCGGCTCTTACTCATTTACCAGCCACCCGGACATCGCCAAGCGGATCCTCGGCGACAAGATCGAAGATATCGAGGCCACGACGGCAGACTGCGTCGCCATGGACTGTCCCGGCTGCATGATGCAGATTCGCGGCGGCCTCGAAAAGCAGGAGAAAGCGGTTCGGGTGGCCCACACCATCGAATTGCTCGCCGAATCTCTTGCCGAAAAAACGGACTTCGGCGAAAGGTAAGTCAAGGGAACCATATCGATCCCGCAGCTTTCCCATTCCCTTCTGCCGCTCCCCTGTGGCAAAATGCCCCCTTCCCGATATAAGGAAGGGGGTTTTTCGCATGCCTTGGTACCCGGAAATTCTCAGTCAAGCCACCGCCGAACTGCCGAAAGCCGATTTCCTGGTCATGGTGCGACTGATCCGGCTGCTGGATCGGCTCAGCCGTCTGCCGGCCTACCGTCGCCTTGTCGCGCCGCTGGTGCCGGAGGTCGCCCGCTTCGACCCCGGCCACGACGCGGTCATGATGTGCCATGATTTTCACCTGACGGACGCTGGTCCGAAGCTGATCGAAGTCAACACCAATGCCGGCGGCAGCCTGCCCGCCTATCTTGCGGATCGCCGGCGGACAGGCTTGGATGCAACACAGCTTCCGGGCCGGGTCAAAAATCGTCTGCTCGGCCAGTTCGCGGAAGAATACCTGCAGTTTACGCAGGGAAGACAGAGCAGGCCGGGGAAAATCGTCATCCTGGACGATCGTCCGGAAGAGCAGTTCCTTTACCAGGAAATGCGGATATTCGCCGACCTGTTCCGGGAATGGGGGGCAGTGGCCGAGATTACGGACCCGGGCGATTTGGAGGCCGGCGAGGAGGGCGTTTTCCTGGCCGGAGAACCGGTGGAGATGGTCTACAACCGGCACTGTGACTTTTACCTGGAAAGCGCGGAGATGGCCGGTCTTCGCCAAGCCTATAGGGGCCGCCACGTCTGCCTGACGCCCAACCCCCAGGCCTATGGTCTGCTGGCCGACAAACGCCGGATGGTGCTTTGGACTGAGGATGATTTTGCCGACCATGTGGGTTTGGCCGCCAAAGAGAAGGATCTTCTGCGGGCGACAGTTCCCCGCAGCCGGCTCTTGAGCGAACTTGATCCCGGGCAGGTCTGGGAGACGCGCCGTGAACTGGTTTTCAAACCGGTCGCCAAATTCGGCAGCCGGGGGGTGCTGCTGGGCGGAAGGACGACCCGCAAACGGTTCAGTCAGCTGCCGCCAGAGGAAACCCTGGTGCAGGAATTGGTGCCGCCGTCCCTGACCGAGGTGTCGGGCCGGCAGGCGATGAAGACCGATTATCGGATTTTCGCTTACCGCAGCCGTCCGCTCGGCGTCACGGCGCGCCTTTATCGGGGCCAGGTCACCAACTTGCGTACCGAAGGCGGGGGGTTCGCCAAGGTTGCTCTGGCGGCAATGCGGGGAAGCTGATTTACGGTAAACTGCAATTGATGTTTTCCCGCTTCTTCAAGGAGCCGAACGGTTCGCGAGGAGCGACGCGGAATCGACCATCGACAGCAAAGGAGAAAATATGGCCAATCGTGAAATCCCCGAGCATTTTCTTTCCATCACGGAGCGATTCCCCGAGATCGCCAATGCCCTGGATAATCTGAAAGGAGCCCTGCGGCGGACAGGCCCCCTGGATGCGAAGACCACCCACCTGATTCAGGTTGCCGCGGCGGCCGGCATCCAGTCCCATGGTGCCTTGCACAGCCATGTCCGCCAGGCCATGGAAGCCGGTGCCACCAGGGAGGAGGTCTACCACAGCGTCCTGCTGCTGGTCGGCACCATCGGTTTTCCGCGGGTGGCGGCGGCCATTTACTGGATCGACGACATCTTGGGCGAACGTTGATATCATCGGGAATTGTTATTTGAACATCCGTTTGAACAGACCTTTTTTCTGCTGTTCCTGCTTCTCGCGAATGGTGCGCAGCCCCCGGCGCGCCATGGCCTGGCGGGCATCGATGCGCAAGGCCTTGCCGAACTCGGCTTCCGCCATGACCTCCTGGCCGGCTTCCATCAGCAGCCAGCCCTTGTAGGCAAACCCCTGGGCCGTTCGCTCCATGGCGAGGGCCTTGTTGAGCATCTGCCGGGCTTTGGCCTGCATCGCCCGGCTCTCGGCATGCCGTGGATTGCGGGCCACGGACCAGGCCAGGTGAGCCAGGATCTCCCCGTTGTTCGAATCGAAGTCCACCGCTTCCTGCAGAGCTTTTTCGGCGTTGTCCCATTCCTCCATTTCAATGAAGACTTTGCCGGATTCCGCCTGGACCTGAGCTTGAAAGCGATCATCGCCTTCCCTTCCGAGGCCGATTTTCTCCGAGTTGAGCAGTTCGTCGTAACGTTCCTTTTTGACGATATCAGACAGAGTATCGTAGGCGGTTGCGACCCGGGAGAGGAGACCCTCGACCATGCCGGCTTCCTCGCCGCCGAGTTGCATGAGGATTTCCGGGCCGAATTTCCGGGTAATCGCAAAATAGCGCTCTTTGAGCAGGCCGATCGAAAATCTGGCTGGTTTGATGCCAAAAACTTCGTAGTGATTCTTGCCTTCGAGACTTTGCGCCATGAACCGGACGGCCTGGGCAAGATCATCCGGAGCGGCTTCGCTGCTCTTGCCGGCAACCGCGGCGCTCTGGTCGATTGTCCGCGCCTCCAGGCCTTCGGACTGGGTCGCCGGTTCTTCGCCGACCAGGTCGGTGAAATTCTCGAGAGGGGCATCCTCCACGGTTTCTTCGTCAAAAGCGACGGCGTTGAACAGGGTCCGGACCGGTTGTGAGCCAGACTCGGCGGGCTTAACCGGAGTCGGGCTCATGGTCAGCATGTTGAGGCTGAGGAGACTGAGCAGGAGAGGGAAAGGTTCATGCCGGCCATCTAGACAATCTGCCAGCAGGTTCTGTCCATTCATCCTCTGCAGCAGGCCTTTATCCTCTTCGCTCAGATCGAGGAAGTTGATATAGCGGAAATAGTCGCCGGACGGGACCGGGTAATGATTGCAGTGCCTGGCCAGAAGCCGCTTGCCGGCCTGTCCCGCAAAACGCCGGAAGCCATGATAGAACAGGTTCGGAACATTGAGGGTAATCATCCGCAGTTCCGCGGGAAAGGCAAGTTTCTCATGGCTGGCCGCTGCCGGCGGAGCACCGAAGGCCTGCTCCAGTTCTTCGCCCAGATAATCGAGTTCGGCCCGCATAAGTTCGGGATAGGTCAGGCAACCGAGTTCGACCGGTCCTTCGCGATGAAAGCTGCCGCCGCGCGTGCAATAGGCATACTCTCTTCCATCCAAAAGGCGGCGGGTCAGCAGGTAGACGCCGAAATCCTTATGGGTAAAACCCGGCTGCAGGGAAACGGGCGCGCCCTCGAAGAAAACCAGCGTCCGGCGGCAGTCGGGCCAGGACAGGATGATCCGACCGGAGAATCTTTGTCGAAAGGCCTCCTGCAAGTGCCGGCGGACAGGCTGAAGCGCGGGTTGGCTTGCACCGAGCACCTTTTCGACGGCGTTGATCATGTTTTTGGCCCGGAAAGGTTTTTCCAGATAGTGCTCGACTCCCAGGGAATGGGCGGCCTGGCGATATTTTTCTCCTTTATAAACGCCGCTCATGATGATGACCGGCAGATCCGGGGCCTGCGGACTGCGACGCAGTTTTTTCAAAAGTTCGATGCCATGCAGGCCGGGCAGCCGCAGGTCGAGCAGGAGCAGATCGGGAGGGGACGCGGCAATTTCCTGCAGGGCGGCGGCGCCGTCGCTCCGCGTGGTGACCGCAAAAGACCGCTTGCGCAACAGATCGGCCAGGCCCTTCGCCAGGGTCAGGTTGTCTTCGGCAATCAGGATGCGTTTAGTGGCCATCAAGCCTTCTCCGCAAAATGCAGGGAGTTTGTCAGCGGCGGAGCTGATATTTCCGCACGGCGCGGTTGTGCTCTTTCAGGGTCGCGCTGAAAGCGTGGCTGCCGTCTCCTTTCGAGACGAAATACAGATAGCCGACATCGGCGGGGAAAGCGGCGGCCTGCAACGCCTCGCTTCCCGGGCTGGCAATCGGGCCCGGCGGCAGCCCCCGCCGCCGGTAAGTATTGTAGGGCGTGTCCTCCTTCAGGTGGCGTCGGGTCAGATTGCCATCGAAATCCTCGACGCCGTAGATGACTGTCGGGTCGGCCTGCAGGGGGATACGGCGGTCCAGCCGATTATGAAAAACAGCTGATATCAACGGCATTTCCTCGTTGTTGCCGGCCTCTTTCTGGATGATCGATGCCAGGGTCACCAGCTGATGCGGGTTCAGGCCCCGTTGCCTGGCCGCAGCGACCAGCTCCGGAGTGAGCTGCTGTCTGAACTGGTCCAACATCGCCGCCAGCAGCTCTTCCGGGAGCGTATCGCTGGTGTAGGTGTAGGTTTCCGGAAACAGGTAGCCTTCGAGCGTTTCAGCCTCGATCTCCAGCTGTTCGAGGAATTCGGCATCGGTTGCCAGCCTGATAATTTCGGCGGCCGGAGCGATCCGGGCGGCCTCGATACGGCCTGCAATCTCTTTCAGGGTGAACCCTTCGGGAATGGTCAGCTGCAGCCTGCGGACGTCGCCGGCCGTCAAGCGGTCGAGCACCTGCTGCGGGGTTGCCGGGCCGGCAAAACGATATTCGCCGGCGTGGATGTGCGCTGCGGCATTCTCCCAGCGTGCCAGAAGAATAAACAGGCGGGCGTCGCTGACGATGCCGGCTTTTTCAAATGCGCGGGCGATGCTGGTAAAAGAGCTTCCCGGCTTGATGCGGATCAGTCTTTCCTGAGGAGGAGCGATCCTCTGGTCGAGAAAGCTGCTGACCTGGTAAGCGCAGACGCCGAGAATGGCCGCGACCAGAAGCAGAACCAGCGTCAGAAATTTTGTCCAGCGTTTGCTTGGCATGGCGGGGAACCGTTTCAAGTTTTGAAGCGGTTTTCCGTGCCGTCGAGCAGACGGCGGAGATTGCTGCGGTGCCGCCAGACGATCAGCAGGGCGATGCCGAGACTGCCGGCGAAGATTTCCCGGGGGAAGCCGAGGAACAGAATGAAAATGGGAATGGAAAGGGCGGCCAGCACTGACCCCAGGGAAATGTAACGGCTGATCGCCACTGTGGCTCCGAACAATAAGGCTGCCAATAAAACCGACATCGGCGAAAGCACCAGGAAAATGCCCAGGCCGGTGGCCACGCCTTTACCGCCCCGGAACTGGAGATAGACCGGGTAGCAATGGCCGATGATGGCGATCAGGGCCAGCAGGCCGAGTTGCCCGGGGGTCGGGCCGAGCCAGTGCGTGATGATCAACAGCGGCAGCGCACCCTTGAAGACATCGCCGACCAGGGTGAGGGTGCCGGGCAGTTTGCCGGCCACCCGGTAAACATTGGTCGCACCGATATTGCCACTCCCCGATCGCCGCACATCTTCGAAGCCCATGACTCTGGCCAGCAGGACGCCGGTGGGTATCGCCGTCACCAGGTAGGTAACCAGCATGGTCAGAATGAGCAAAGTGGGATTCATGGTCTCTGCGGGATCCCCCCGGTCGGCTGGAAGCAGTGGCTAATCGTTTGAATTGACGAAAGATCTGTAGCATGAAGCGACAAAAATCACAAGCGGCTTCCGACGGGGAAACCGAAGGGGCCGTCGTTCGGCCTGACTGTTTGGCCGATGTCCTCCGGGCTTTTTTGCCGGCCGGGAACGCTCAGAACCGGATGAAGCGGCACTCTTTGCAGGTTGACCTGCGGACGTCGATGCAATAATTTGGCAGAGTCTTGCCCCTTCCGTGCAGAATTGACAGGTCTTGTGAAAGAACGGCCATGAAAACGCTCGCCACCCAGCTCGCTTTTTTTCTACGCGGCCGTGCCCGCCAAAACCTCAAGGCTCTGATCCTTTACTGTGCCTTTCTCTTTTTCATGGTCCTGGCTTACGCGGTGATTTTCCGCGTCCTGATGTGGCATCTGGAAGGACGGGAGTTTTCCCTGATCGCCGGCATCTACTGGACGATCACCGTTATGACCACGCTCGGCTTCGGCGACATCACCTTTCATAGCGACATCGGTTACATCTTTGCCGCGATCGTGACGGTGTCCGGAGTTGTCTTCCTGCTGATCATACTGCCATTCGGCCTGATCAGCTTGTTCCTGGCTCCCTGGATCGAGCATCGCCTCAGGCACCGCTTGACCTATCAGCTGCCTGCCGGGACCGCTGACCATGTGGTGATTTTCGGCGTCGATGCCACAACCCGGGCGTTCGTCGGCAAGGTCCAGGCCCGCGATATCCCTTTCGTGGTCGTGACCGCCGATCACGAGCAGGCCCTGCGTCTCGAGGAGGAAGGCCTGCGGGTGATTTGCGGTGTGCCAACCGATTCCGGTCTGTTCGATGCCCTGCGCATTGGCGCTGCCCGCTATGTGGTGGCGAATCTCAGCGATCCGGAAAATGCCAGTCTCTGCCTGACCATCCGCAGTCGCTTCCGGACTCCGGTCGCCGCTTTCGTCGACGATCCGGATCATCGCCGGTTGATGCGGCAGGCGGGTGCCAGTCAGGTGATCGCCCTGCATAAAATTCTCGGCCGCTACCTGGCGGTGCGCTCGACCACGCGCGGCGCCCTGGCTCATGTCCTCGATGCTTTCGGTGACCTGCTGATCGCCGAAATTCCCGTCCACGGCACCCCCTTTGCGGACAAAACCCTGGAAAGCGCCCGGATTCGGCAGCAAACCGGCCTGGCGGTGATCGGCATCTGGGAACGCGGCAGCTTTACGGTCCCTTCCCGGGAAACGAGGATCAACGAGCATGCACTGCTGGTGCTGGCCGGGACCAGGGAACAACTGAAAAACCTTGCCGATATTACCGGAGAGTTGGCCCGGGAGGACCTGGTTTTCATTCTCGGCCATGGTCGCATCGGCTGTGCCGCGGCGCGCTTTCTCGAGAGCAGGCCGGTTCCCTACATTCTGATCGACCGGGAGGCGAACCCGGTCTGCAACGAGCATGTGCCGATCATCGGCGACGCCACGGTCGGCCATGTGCTGGCCGATGCCGGAATTGCCCGCGCCAAGGGATTGATCGTCACCACCAACGATGACCACGTCAACATCTTTTTGACCCTGGCCGCCCGCCAGCTTCTGCCCCATGTCCGCCTGGTGGCCCGCGCCAACCACGAGGGCAGCGTTGAGCCGCTCTACCTGGCCGGCGCGGATTTCGTGGTATCCTATGCTTCGGTCGGGGCCAGCATTCTGCTCAACCTGCTCGAATCGAAGGCCTCGGCGTTTCTGACCGAAGGCATTACCGTTTTCCGCCGCTCGCTGCCCAAGGCCATGGCAGGCAGAAGCATCAGCCAGTCGCAGCTGCGGCAGTTGACCGGCTGTTCGATCGTCGCCATCGAATCCGCCGCTGGGGAAACCCTGGTTTCGCCTTCTCCGGAAACCAACCTCGAAGATGGAGCAACCCTGATCCTGATCGGCACTCCGGAACAGGAAGAGCATTTCGACGGGGCTGTAAAAAACCGCTAACCGGCAGCGGCCGACCAATGGCACTCGGCAAAAGGCCGAATCCACCGCAGTACCGTTCGCCAGGAGCCTGTCGGGTTTTCTCGCACGGAGACAGCCGAGACAGATAGAGAGTAATGACCAAGCAAGCGTTGTCACCGGGACATCTTCTGGCAGTCGATGTCGGCCTGCGAACCGGCCTGGCGATGTTTGCCGAACCTGCGCAGCTGCTGTGGTACCGCTCCCATCACCTGGGCGATCCGGCCAAGTTGAAAAAGATGGTCGGTCGCCTGCTGCGCGAGCCGCCGCGGCCGACCCATCTTTTTCTGGAGGGCGGCGGCCGGCTGGCGGAAGTCTGGAAACGCGAGGCCGGATCCCTGGCCATTGCCGTCCACCAGGTCCAGGCGGAAGCCTGGCGGCAGCGCCTGTTCTACAGGCGCCAGCAGGGCCGCCGGGCGCTGGCCAAACAGGAAGCAGGCAAGCTGGCCCGACAGGTGATCACCGCCTGCGGCGGCAAAAAGCCGACCAGTCTGCGCCATGATGCGGCCGAAGCGATTCTGACCGGTTTTTATGGGCTGCTGGAACTGGGCTGGATCGATAGCTGGCCCGATGGTTCACAGATTGGCTCCTCAGTTCCGGAGGCGTTGCGATGAAGCAATATGATTTCATTATTGTCGGTGGCGGCATCCTCGGCCTGGCCACTGCCCGCCAGTTGCAGCAGCAATTTCCCGGCGCCACGGTGGCCGTTCTGGAAAAGGAGGCCCGCCTGGCGACTCATCAGACCCGGCATAACAGCGGGGTTATTCATGCCGGTGTCTATTATGCGCCGGGAAGCCTGAAAGCCCGCTTCTGCCGGGAAGGCAACCGTGCGACCAAGGCGTTCTGCCGGGACCAGGGCATTCTGTTCCGGGAGACCGGCAAGCTGCTGGTGGCCACCGACGATCGGGAAGTGGAACGGATGCAGGCGCTGGTGGAGCGCTGCCGGAGCAACGACATCGAAACCGAAGTCCTCGACCGCCAGCAGCTGCGGGAAAGGGAACCACACGTGGTCGGCGTGGCCGCCGTATGGGTCCCCGCCACCGGGATCGTCGATTTTCGGGAGGTCGCGGTCCGCATGGCCGAATTATTTACGGCTGCCGGAGGCATCGTGCGTACCGGCCGCCGCGTGGTCGGTCTGCGCGAAGCGGATTTGATCGAAGTGGCGACCGAGCGGGAGACGTTTGTGGCCCGCTTCCTGATCGGCTGCGCTGGTCTGCACGCCGACCGCCTGGCGGCTATGTTCGGCCGGCCGGTCGATTTCAAAATTCTGCCGTTCCGCGGCGAATATTTCCGGCTGCCGGATACGAAAAGCGATCTGGTCCGTCATCCGATTTATCCGATTCCCGATCCGGATCTGCCGTTTCTGGGCATTCACCTGACACCGATGGTCGACGGCACCCTGACTGTCGGACCAAACGCCGCGCTGGCCCTGGCCCGGGAGGGCTACAGCCGCTGGACGGTCGACCGGCGCGACCTGTTCGAAATGCTCGGCTACCCGGGGCTCTATCGGCTCATCGGCAAATATCCGCTGGCGACGCTGGCCGAATTGAAAAATTCCCTCTACCGGCCGGGTTATCTGCAGAAGGTCAGGCGCTATTGCCCGCAAATCAATCTGCGCGACCTGCGGCCCTATCCGGCAGGGGTCCGCGCCCAGGCAGTCAGGCGCGACGGGACCACGCTCGAAGATTTTTTGTTCGTCGAGGGCGAACGCAGCCTGATCGTCGGCAATGCCCCGTCGCCGGCAGCGACCTCCGCCATGCCCATCGCCCGCCATATCTGCGAGCGCGTAGCGCAACTCATCTAATCAAGTGAGAAGAACCCTGTTGCATTTGATCTGCAACGCGCGGGGACACTGATGACAATAGAAATCTTTGGCGAGGGTTGCTCCAAATGCGGTGTCATGAAAGAAAATGTTCAGCAAGCAATTCGTGAACTCGGACTTTCCACTGTCCTGCATCTAACCATGGATCCAGAGCGAATTGCCGAATTAAGGGTCTTGTACCTGCCACAATTGGCTATCGACGGGAATATCATTCCATCAAGTGTTTGGAGTTCTGTTGAGAATCTTAAACGCCTGTTGAGGGCGTCAACTGACAGCGAAATTTCTGTCAATATGTTAGTTGGCATGCAAAAATGACCCTCTCTGGAAGTTAATTGGCGTCTAAAATCCGTAAATCACAGAACCCTCCCAGCTCGGGGTGAATGGTCCGATTTTCAGACACAAAAAAGCTCCCCGGTTTTCCGGGGAGCTTTTTGCGTTAATAACTATGTTGGTATGAATAGGTGCTACATCATGCCGCCCATGCCACCCGTGTTTGGCATACCACCCATGCCATTATCTTTGGCGGGCTTGTCGGCAACACATACTTCAGTGGTCAGCATCAGGCCAGCGACGGAAGCAGCGTTCTGCAGAGCAGAGCGGACCACTTTGGTCGGGTCGATGATGCCCGCTTTGACCAGGTCTGTGTACTCGTCAGTCGATGCATTGAAGCCGTAAGCACCTTTATTCTTCTTGACTTCGTTAACCACGATTGACCCTTCCTGCCCCGCGTTGACAGCAATCTGACGCAGAGGTTCTTCGAGGGCACGCTTGACGATGTCCACGCCAAACTTCTGTTCACCAGTGACTTCAATTTTGGAAACGGCTTCAACGGCACGGATCAGAGCCACACCGCCTCCAGGAACAATGCCTTCTTCGACAGCAGCACGGGTTGCATGCAGTGCGTCTTCAACGCGGGCTTTCTTCTCTTTCATCTCGGTTTCGGTTGCAGCGCCAACCTTGACAACGGCAACGCCACCGATCAGCTTGGCGAGACGCTCCTGGAGTTTTTCACGATCGTAGTCGCTGCTGGTTTCTTCGATCTGGGCACGAATCATCTTGACGCGGCCGGCGATATCCGCCTCTGAACCATCACCATCGATGAGCGTGGTGGTGTCTTTGTCGATGACGATACGCTTGACACTACCGAGCATATCGAGCGTTGCGGTTTCCAGTTTGAGGCCGACATCTTCAGAGATGACGCGAGCACCGGTCAGGACGGCGATATCTTCGAGCATCGCTTTGCGACGGTCACCAAAACCGGGAGCCTTGACGGCGGCGATGTTGAGGGTGCCACGCAGCTTGTTGACGACCAGGGTGGCTAGAGCTTCGCCGTCGACGTCTTCAGAGATAATGAGCAGTGGACGGCCCTGTTTGGCAACGGGTTCAAGTATCGGCAGCAGATCGCGCATGTTGCTGATCTTCTTTTCATGAACCAGGATCAGTGCGTCTTCCATGACCGTTTCCATACGCTCGGGATCGGTGACAAAGTAGGGAGAGAGGTAACCACGATCAAACTGCATCCCTTCAACAGTCTCAAGGCTGGTTTCCATCGCCTTGGCTTCCTCGACGGTAATAACACCTTCTTTTCCAACCTTATCCATCGCCTCGGCAATAATGTTACCGATGGTCTCATCGGAGTTTGCGGAGATGGTGCCGACCTGTGCAATCTCTTTGTGGTTTTTTACCGGTTTGGAAATTTTCTGTAAAGAATCGACAGCGGCAACAACTGCCTTGTCGACACCGCGCTTGATCTCCATCGGGTTGTGACCAGCTGAGACCAGCTTAATGCCTTCACGGTAGATGGCTTGAGCCAAGACCGTAGCGGTCGTGGTGCCGTCACCGGCAACGTCAGACGTCTTGGAGGCAACCTCCTTGACCAGCTGCGCGCCCATGTTCTCGAAGTTGCCGTCCAACTCGATCTCTTTGGCAACGGTCACGCCGTCCTTGGTGATCAGTGGAGCGCCATAACTCTTGGCGATGACCACATTGCGGCCCTTGGGACCGAGGGTGACTTTGACTGCGTTGGCGAGGGCGTTCACACCTTCCAGAATCGATGTACGAGCTTCCTGCCCGAATCTTATTTCTTTGCCAGCCATGACTGTTTATCCTCCGTAATCTGTATTGGGTAATGTGACTTACTCGACAATGCCAAGGACGTCGTCCTCACGCATCATGAGATATTCGTTGCCTTCGATTTTTACTTCAGTGCCGGAATACTTGCCGAACAACACTTTGTCGCCTGCCTTGACATCAAGGGGCAAAACCTTGCCGTCTTCAGTCACCTTGCCCTTACCAACTGCAATAACGTTACCCTGTTGAGGCTTTTCCTTGGCAGAATCGGGAATGATGATGCCGGAGTCTGTTGTTGTCTCCTCCTCGAGACGTTCGACGATGATTCGATCATGCAACGGTCTGATGTTCATAGCTGGGGTTTCCTTTTTCAGTGAATTTGCGATACGGGCCTCTAGTTTTTGCCCAAGAGCCCGACCAGGATTTTTGCATTAGCACTCTACGCAGGAGAGTGCTAAAACAATAAGCCTAATATAACCATCCGCCAAAGATTTACAAGGTATTTGCAGAAAATAACAACTGAATAAAATGGGATTATTTTTCAGGCTCATCCGCGAATTTCGTGGGAGTTCTCCCCGGGACTCGACCTGCCGGGCTGCAAGGGATCAGCCTTCGAGCCGGGGGCGAAAATCCGAATTGGCGGCAGAGAAGATGCAAGATGGAGAATTATATATCATGGCTTCCCGAAATTCCCGGAGGAACTGATTTATGCGACCGGTCAAACCCAGCCTCCGGGTTTCGCTTAAATCTGACAGCCCCTTTCAGGCCCAGGTCGAGTCGACTACAGATGATTGGATGCCAATGCGAATAGCCTAGTTTTCGTCCGGAAACGGCCCTTTTCCGCAATCTCTGCGTCAATCGGCGAATTTGATTGTGCGGCGTAAAGGACTACGCCTCCGCTCAAATTCTTGATTTCCTTGACCTTGCGAAAAATTGCTCGTTTCCGAATCGAAAACTGCAGTCGCGCCATCCGGAGTTTCCGGATGGACACTAGCCTAATGCTCGAAGCGCTGCAAAGCCATGGTCGCCGATCCCGAACCGGTTCGGCCCAGAGCGTCTTCAACCTGCCATTCGGCCTCCAGCGGCAAACCTTCGCGAAACAGGGCCGGATCCTCCGGGTGGACCACGACCGCCATTTCGAAAATCGAGGTGAAGTACTCCCCCTGCACAGGCGGGCCGCCAACATGTCTGAGCGCAAAATTATCCACCCTGACCGGTCGGTCAAATTCGATCAGCAATTCTTCGGGATCTTCGGCATCGTCCTCCCAGGCGCCGGCGATCAGGATCAGCTGCGGCGAGCCCAGTTCGGCGATGCGCTCTGCCTCGTGCATATAACCGCCGACCGGCATCTTCGGCAGTGGCTCGCCATTCAGGAGGATACGGACACGCTCCACCTCCGGGAACTGCAAGGCGGTCTCGGCCAGGGCGAGGTCCCCTGCATCCCGATCTTTTTCCGGCCAAGCTCCCGCATGGGTCAAGCGGATGGTCACCGTCTTCTGGTCCAGAGGATCAATGACCAGGGCGAGGTCGGCGGGGAAAGGATCATAAATCTCGCCACCGGTTCCAATGTGCAGCTGGTCACCGATCAGGCGGTCGAGAATGAGCTGCAGCTGGTTCTCTTCGGTGAACAGGAAAAGAGGGAAGGGCTGGACTTTCGGGTCCGCGTCCCGGACCGGCAGGTATCCGACGCGGGCAAAGGCGCGGCCTTTTTTTCCCTGGGGTGGCGGTCCGAAATGTTCCTGGTAGGCCTGATTGGCCACCACCAGACCGTCGGCAAGCTGTTCGACTTCCCCTTCCCGACAGCCGGAGAGGGCCAGGAGCAGGAAAACGACCAGCGTCAGAAGTCCGACCAAGGGGATGCGCAGCATTTTTTCTCCTTTATCCTGTGCAGGTTTTGGTTATTATTCTATCATAGGCTTGGGAAAGGATGCCGGCAGGGGCAAATCTTCGCGAGGAGATGTTTTACTGCGCTTGTTGACCGGCCGTTTGCAAGCGGGGCGACGGCCTTATCTCCGAAGGGACGATCATGAACTGGTTCTACAAGCTGAAGCTTACCGCCAAGATCAATCTCATCCTGGCGTCGCTGCTGGTCTGCCTGTTCCTGCTGACCGGCGTGCTGACTTACCGCGATCAGCAGAACCTGGTTTTGACTGTCGCCCTGGAGCATGCCCGGGGCATTTCCCGCCAGATCATCGAAACCAGAAAGTACCTCGTCGAGGCGGTGGATAATGTGTCCCTGGAAGAGAATTACGACCTGGTTCCGCAGGTGGTTGCGACCCGCATCGCCAAGCGGCTGACCGAGGGGAGCCCTTATTACGTCCGCCAGGTATCGCAAAGGTACAGAAATCCCGAAAATCAGCCCGATGCTTACGAAGCCGCCCGCCTCGAGGAGCTGGCTGGTTCTCCGGAGCGGGAAGTTCATCGCATAACCAGTTCAAACGGGACCGAATATTTCCGCTACATGCTCGAGATGAAAGCCGAAGAGTCCTGTCTTGAATGCCATGGCTCCTATGAAGAGGCTCCCTCCTTCGTCCAGGAACGCTTTCCGCCGGGACATTTCTCCTATGATTACCAGATAGGCGAGGTGATCGGCGCCATTTCCATCTCCATTCCGATGGCCGAACTGAACCGCGACCTCGGCACCGCCCTCAGGCATGAGATCCTGCTGCGAGTGAGCATGCTGCTGCTGGTCTTCATCGCCATGGGTCTGCTGATTCGCCGATTTGTCATTTCTCCCATTCAGGTCGCGTCAGAGACCATGGGCCAGGTTGCCAAGACCGGAGATCTCTCCCAGAGAATTCCGGATCGCGCTTCCGGAGATGAAATCGGCCATCTGATTTCCGGCTTCAATGAAATGATGGAGGAACTGGGGCGGACCAATCTGCAGCGCAAAGAGTCGGAGGATCGCTACCGGAACCTGATCGAAGCCGCCAGAACGGCAATCGTGACCTTCCTGGAAGACGGCAAGATCGTCATTTCCAATCAGCGGGCGGAAAACCTTCTCGCCCTGCACAGAGAAGAGCTGCTCGGCAAATCCATCTTCGATTTCCTGGAAAGAGGCGAGGCTTTGCGTGAAAAAATCTCCGAGCTTTCGCAAGCCGACCATGTCGAATCCGTCAAGGAGGTCTGCAAAGACCGAATTCGGGGAGCCCATGATGAGTCCACCGAAGTTGAGGCGACCCTGATCCTTGCTTCGCGCACCGATCAACTGCGCATGTACACCTTGTTGTTGCGGGAACTCTCATAAGGGGGTTTCTTCGGGTTTTCAGGCCAGCCATGCACAGTCGAGAAATCATGGTTCATCCGGGAATTCAAAGGAGCCAGGGGACGTAATTCCCAGTATTGCGCCTGGCCCCTGGGATCTTCGACATCAATGACCCCTTAGGGGCGCGATTTATCGCGCCCCTCCATTGGGGCAAAATCTTGTCGACGTTTAAAGCGCGTCGGGCCCATTCCATCAACCAATCCTGCAAAAATCCCCGTCTTGGTGGCAGAAAAACTCAATTGCCCCGGCAAACTCCCGGATGAGCCGAAATTACAAGCGTTCGAAATGTTCCACCATCCTTTTGCGCATGGCGGCATCGGGCAGCCGGCCGTGCCCGGCGGCCATGTTGTCCCGCATGTGTTCGACCTTGGTGGTGGCGGGGATCGCGCAGGTCACCGCCGGGTGCGAGATGATGAATTTGAGGAAAAACTGCCCCCAGGTCGTGCAGTCGATCTCGGTCGCCCAATCCGGCAGCGGCTTGCCTTTGACCTCGTGGAACAAAAAGCCGCGCTGGTAGGGCCGGTTGATCAGGACGGCAACACCGCGCTCGGCCGCCAGCGGCAGCAGGCGGGTTTCCACGGCGCGATTGTCGATGTTGTAGCTGAGCTGGACGAAGTCGAAATCCTCTCTGCGCAGGATGTCTTCCAACTCCGCATGGTAGCGGCCATGGGAGGTGGTTATGCCGATGTAGCGGATTTTTCCTTCCGCTTTCCAGGCTTTCAGGGTATCCAGGTGAGTGCGCCAATCGCGCAGGTTGTGGATCTGCATCAGATCAAAACGAGGAATGTCCCACAGTTCCCGGGACTGTTCCATCTGGCGGATGCCGGCCTGTTTGCCGTCGGTCCAGACCTTGGTCGCGGCGAACAGCTGCTGGCGGTGGCCGACGCGGTCCAGCAGCTTGCCGAGTATCCGCTCGGCGGAGCCGTACATCGGCGAGGAGTCGATCACGGTGCCGCCGTTGGCGAAAAATGCCTGCAGCACATCGACCAGGGCCTCGAACTCGCGCTGGTTGGTGCCGATCTCCAGGGTGCGCGAGGTGCCCATGCCGATCGACGGCAGGCGTTCGCCACTGGCCGGAATGGTTTTCCGGATCAGGCTGTCTTCGGCCGCCAGCAGGCGGCGAGGCGAAAGGGTGAGGGCGGCCAGCGCCGCCGTCAGCGCCGTCAGAAAGCTTCTGCGGGAAACGTTGTAAGGAGACAAGGTCATGGTTTCACCTCTTCGGAAGGGGCCCGGGCTTCCTGCATTTTGCCGAGCCGGTAGCAAAGGGCCGCCCAGGCGGCCGCGAGGGGAACGGCGAGGAAAGCAATCCCGGACAGGCCGAATCCCAAGGCCTGCAGGCCGGTATAGGCCCAGGCGCTGATGACGTCGCCGCTACGGTAGACGGCCGTGTCGATGATGTTCTTGGCCTTGTATTTTTCTTCTTCGTCGAGCACCACGAACAGCATCTCCCGCGAGGGCTTCATGATGGCGTAATTGCCGGCGCGCCGGACGACCTGAACCATTACCAGCACCCCGAGCAGCGGTGCCATCCCCAGTAGCAGAAAACCGCCGGCCAGCAGCAGTGGGACCAGGGCCAGAGACCAGCCGAGACCGAGCGCTTTGACGATTCGGCCGGTCAGAAACACCTGGATGACGATCGTCAAGGCGTTGGTCGCAA
>DATFJP010000062.1:0-2749 GCA_035269105.1 Desulfuromonadales bacterium | reverse complement strand
GGATGAGCCGCCGCAACGCCTGGCGGCCGCTCTGCGCGCTCAGGGAATTCCGGCGCAACGGTTGCCGGTGCTCAGGCACGGTGAAACTCTGCTGCTCGACGAGGAACTGAAACCTCAGTCCCGGCCCGGCCGGGTGCCGATATCATGACCGAGTCGACAGGCGCGGATGCGTCTGCACCTCGACCGGCCTGGCGCGTCCGACTTGTGGAATGGCTGGTGACTGTTATAAAAAAAAGAGAAGAGTTACTGTTGCGGATTGATAGCAATTCACCCTCTGCAGGAAGGTTGAGACATGAGTATCACGGTTGAGCATAAGCCCGATGAGCAGCAATTCCAGACCCGGGCCGAAGGCCACCTGGCGCACCTCGATTACCGGCGCGATGCCGATGTCCTGACCCTCGAGCACACCGAGGTGCCGGCAGCGCTGGAAGGCCGGGGAATCGGCAGCAGCCTGGCCCGGGAGGCACTCGAATTCGCCCGCCGGGAAAAACTGAAAGTGCTGGCCCCATGCTCGTTCGTCGCCGCCTACATCGAAAGGCATCCGGAATACCAGTCGCTGTTGGCTGAATGACCGGTTGCCGGCGAGCCCGCTTCTGCAGCGGCCCGGAATTCAAGATCGAAAAGAAGAGACTGCGGATGAATTCAGCTTGGAAGCTTCGCTCGACTCGCCTGCTGCTGTGCGGGTGGATCATTCTGATGGTGCTCGCGGTGCTGACCGCCGCTGCCTCGGCCGAGCCAATCCAGATGGGCGAACCTTTTCCGGCGGTGCCGCTGCCGGCTCCGGCGGATGCCGGCCAGCGTGACTACCTCGGACTCGAGGCTGCCGAGCCGTTCACTCTCGACGACGTGGATGGCGGCGTGGTGCTGGTGGAAATGCTCAACGTGCTCTGCCCCCACTGCGTCAAGCAGACCGTGCCCTACAATCGGCTCTACGATATGCTGGCAGCCGATCCTGTGACCCGCGGCAAAATCAAGATGCTCGGCGTGGCGGTGGCCAACAGCGACGCCCAGATCGATGACTTCGTGGTGATCTACGATGTTCGCTATCCGGTGGTTCCCGACCGCAAATTCGCCCTGCACCGGGCCGTGCGCGGCGGACCGACCCCTTTTTCGATCTATGTGCTGCGCGACGAGCCCGACCAGGTCGGAGTGGTGGCCGGGACCCATCTCGGCGAGGATCACGATATGGAGTCGCTGTTCAATTACCTCAAGTACCTGCTCCAGGAGGCGGATGCCGGGGAGTTCGCATCTCTTTACGACGGCCAGGCGACGGCGACCCGGACCGTCCCGGAACCGCCCATGCCGGCGGAGGCCATTGCCGAACAAGTGCGGGAAGCTTTTGCCGCGCAGGGCGATGCGCTCGAGGATTTCCGCCGGCTGGACCTGCCGAGCGGCCTTTGGGTCTATACCGCCAGTGTTCGCAAAGACGGGCGCCGGCAGCCGTTGTTCGCCGAGGTCGCCAGCCGCTCGGCAATCTGCGATATCTGCCACAACGTCCACTTCTTCTATCTGTTCGACCCACAGGGGACGGTCCTGGCTTTCGAGGCCCTGCACCTGACCAAGTACGGCAACGAGGAATGGGATCAGGCGGAACTGGCCGGATTCAAACAGCGCGTTCTCGGCAAAAGGCTGGCCGGAGCCTGGGATTTCGATCCGCAGGCGGACGCGGTGACCAGCGCGACCATGACCTCGGCGATCATCTTCGACAGTCTCGAGCAGGGGCAGCAGCTGCTGGAGGAATTGCGCGAGCAGGGATTGCTGTAATGAGGGAGCTGAATGATGAAGCGGCGGGGCCGCCTGCTCAGGGTCGACGGACTTCGTGGCCGGGGTTTTTCCCGGAAGTTTGCATCATTTGCAGAAAATTATCGACCAACAGCGGATTCAGCTGGCGGCCCTTCTCCGCGGTGAGCAGGTCGAGGATTTCATGGTTCTGCAGCGGCTTCCGGTACGAACGCCGCGTGCTCAAGGCATCAAAGACGTCCGAAATGGTTGTAAGCTGGCTGCACAGGTTCTGCTGCCAGGCTGCGGAAGACTGCGGATAGCCTTTTCGGTCATACCGCATATGATGCTCATAGGCATTGACCACCGCCAGCCTCGGTACCCCGGGACACCGGAGCAGATACTCGGCGCCGCGCAGCGGATGAGTCTGCATCAGCTGCCACTCCCCATCATCCAGTTTGTCCGGCTTGGTGATGACATCCACCGGAATGAACAACTTGCCGATATCGTGAAGCATGGCCGCAAGGCCGATATCGTGCAGCATCTGGCCATTGATGCCCAGAGCGATCGCCTGCGCGAGGTTCAACAAGCAGACATTCAGGGAGTGGACGAAGGTGTATTCGTCCATGCTGCGCAGGGGGGCCATGGCCAGCAGCGGGTCAGCATGACCGGCGAAGACATCGATAAATCGGGTCACGATATCGGATAAACTGACGACCTGGAGCCGACGTTTTTTGCGAACGGCTTCGTAGATCTCCATAATGCGGGCCAGTTCCTCGCTGCTGACTTCCGCTAAAATTCCGGAGGAAGCCAGCAAGGCATCGATGCCCGCCCCGGCAGAGCCCGAATTCAAATCGGGGTCACCAGAGGCCGACAAATCGGCTGCAGCGAGAACCGACCCTTCGTTGCCAGAGCTGCCGGCAGGAGTGCGATGCCGGATCTCGACCTGGCCCAGTCGAAGGTTTTCGCTGCTGAAGGCGACTGCGCCGCCCTTTGCCAACCGGGTGACGAGAGCGTGCAATTCCTCGCT
>DATFJP010000061.1:0-2672 GCA_035269105.1 Desulfuromonadales bacterium | reverse complement strand
CCGGTTCGGTTGCTGCGACCGCCAAGCGGCAGGAGGAAGGGATTGCCAGCACGTCCTCGTCGGTTGAGGAAATCGGTGCCTCAATCGATTCGGTGGCCCGCAGTGTCGACAGTTTGAATTCGTCAGCATCCGACAGTACTTCTTCGGCCCTGGAGATGGCGGCCAGTATCGAGGAAGTTGCTGATAATTCGCAGCGGCTGGCTCAGGCCGTCGAGGAAATCGGTTCGGCTATTCACCAGATGGCCAGCGCCATCAACCAGGTGGCCGGCAATGCCGGCGATCTGAAAGAAACCTCCGAGGCGACCTCCTCGACGGTGGCCGAAATGGATGTCACCATCAAGCAGGTCGAAGAGCATGCTCAGGAAACCTCGCGGACCACTGCCGAAGTGGCTCGGGACGCCAAGCAGGGGCAGCATTCGGTGGAGAAGACCATTGAAGGCATCAATCAGATAAAAAATTCGTCGCACATCACTTTCGAAGCCGTGTCTATCCTGGCCGAAAAAGTCAAGGATATCGGTTCGATCCTTGCCGTGATCGACGAAATCACCGAACAGACCAACCTGTTGGCGCTGAACGCGGCCATCATCTCGGCCCAGGCCGGCCACCACGGCAAGGGCTTTGCCGTGGTGGCTGACGAAATCCGCGAACTTTCGGAACGCACCAGCCAATCCACCCGTAAAATCGAGGCGGTCATCCAGGACGTCCGCCAGGAGACGTCGCGGGCGGTCGAGGCGATCCGGGAAACGGAAACCATTGTTGCCGAGGGCGAAAAGCTCTCGCTGCAATCCGGAACCATGCTCGAAAAGATCGTATCGGGCGTCCAGGGCAGCTCCGACCGGGTCGAGCACATTGTCAGGACCACTGTGGAACAGGCTCAGGCCAGTCGCCTGATGCGCGAATCGGTTGACAAGGTGTCGGAGATGGTCGCGCAGATCGCTTCGGCGACCAAGCAGCAGGATCAGGGCGCGAAGTCGATCACTTCGTCCGCGGAACTGATTGCCGGTTTGACCGAGCAGGTCAAGAATTCGACGCGCGAACAGAGCCGGACCAGCCATGCCATCGGCCAATCCATGGAGAAAATCAGCGATCTTCTCCAGCAGGTCAAGGTCGCTTGCGACCAGCAGAACGGAGAAAGCAATCATATCGCCCAGGCCATGAGCGAAATCAAGGGTTCGACCAGCGAAAACGTCAGTTCCTCGGCAAGCCTGAATTCAGCCGTTGAAAAACTGTCCGGTGAAATTGCAATCCTTCAGGAGGAAATGGCGACGTTCAAATTAGAGTCTGCTGATTGAAAGCTTCTCCCGGCTGTATACACACCCCCGTTGAAGATCTGACGGGGGTGATTTTTTTTGCTAAACTTACAACAACGCCCGTGATCGGGATGCCCTGTCGAAGGGTTAAATCTCTTTTGGTTTTTTTCATCTTGCAGGAGGAGCGTCAATGAGCGAAACAGTGCATTATTCGGAACTGGGTCTGGCCAATACCCGCGACATGTTCCGCAAGGCCTTTGACGGCGGCTATGCCATCCCCGCCTATAATTTCAACAATCTGGAGCAGCTGCAGGCGATTATAACAGCCTGCGCGGAGAGCCGGTCGCCGGTGATCATCCAGGTCAGCAAAGGGGCCAGGGAATACGCCAATGCCACCATGCTGCGCTACATGGCCATGGGAGCGGTCAAGATGGCCCGGCAGATGGGCGCCGAAATCCCGATCTGCCTGCATCTGGATCATGGCGACTCTTTTGAGATCTGCCAGGCCTGCGTGGATCATGGTTTTTCATCGGTCATGATCGACGGGTCGCACCTGCCTTACGAGGAAAATGTGGCCCTGACCAAGAAGGTCGTGGAATACGCCCACCGGTTCGACGTCACCGTTGAAGGTGAACTCGGCGTCCTGGCCGGCATCGAGGACGATGTCCAGGCGGAAACCTCCACCTATACCAAGCCGGAGGAAGTCGAGGATTTCGTCAGCAAAACCGGCGTGGATTCCCTGGCGATCTCCATTGGCACCAGCCACGGCGCCTACAAGTTCAAGCTCAAGGAGGGCGAAGAGGTCCCTCCCTTGCGCTTCGACATCCTCGAGGAAGTCGAAAAGCGGATTCCCGGTTTCCCGATCGTCCTGCATGGCGCGTCCAGCGTGGTGCAGGACTATGTCGACCTGATCAACCAGTTCGGCGGCAAGATGGAGGGCGCGGTCGGCGTGCCGGAAGAGCAGTTGCGGCGGGCGGCCAAAAGCGCCGTCTGCAAGATCAACATCGATTCCGACGGCCGGCTTGTGGTCACCGCCAAGATCCGCGAGTACCTGGCTAACAACCCTGGCGAATTCGACCCCCGCAAGTACCTGGGCGCCGCCCGCAAGGAACTGATCAAGTTGCTCAAGCACAAGAACGAGACGGTGCTGGGGAGTGCCGGCAGGGCCTGAAAAACCGAGGTACGAAGCGCGAGACGAGAATAATCCTGAAGCAAAGCAAGGGCAAGGCAGGGAAGCACGGCCGCAGGACACCTAACGCATCCTGTTTTCCCGGATGATCAGTCGCGATCCTTTTCCGCGTGAAGCGCCCGGCGTGAGGGCAAAGATGTTGTCGGGACCTGGAGCGAGGGTGAGCAGAAGGGGTGCGGTAAAAAAGGAATCAGCGCTTCGGAAGGCAACGTGGTTTTCTCTATCGGTCAGAT
>DATFJP010000060.1:0-10597 GCA_035269105.1 Desulfuromonadales bacterium | reverse complement strand
TCGTTTGCAGGCGCATAGCCGTAGCTATGGGGCAAAAAGGAGCTGAAATATGGGCCGAAGGATCGGATTTGCAGCCAGCTCATGGATAGTTCGACAGACTCCTAGACAGGTCGGATGAACAGCAGGGCGGGCAAAGACCAGGGAATCTTTGACCTCGACCCGTCATTGCGGGTAAATTGTTCGGCAAAGACCTGCTTTCCTCGCCAAGCTGGTCAAATAGGCCTTGAGGGATACCAGCCGAACAGCTTTCGCAACTGACTGCAATAAGGAGCAAACCGTGTCCAGTCAAAAGAAGGTCCTGCTCGCCGATGACGTCGACTTTTTCCTGACCCTGGAAAAGACCTTTCTGCAGCGCCAGGAAATCGACATCCTGGTGGCGAAAAACGGTCGTCAGGCTTATGAAATGATCGCCGCACATCATCCCGACCTGGCCCTGCTCGACCTCTACATGCCCGAGATGAACGGCGATGAATGCTGCCGCCGGATCAAGGACAACCCGGAGCTCAGCAGAATCCCGGTCATCATGGTCACAACGGCAGGCAAAGAAGAAGAACAGAACCGATGCCGCCAAGCCGGCTGCGACGAGATTATCCTGAAACCGATCCACCGTCGGACTTTTGTGGAGACCATCCGCCGCTTTTTGCAGGTGATCGAACGAGCCGAACCCAGGACTCCCGTGAAGATGGAGATCAGGTACGGGCAGCAGCAGTTGTTGACCGGTTACTCGGTCAATCTGAGCACCGGCGGTCTATTCCTCGAAACGAACGAGCTCCTGCCGGCGGATGAGGCCTTGCAGCTCAAGTTTCACCTTCCCGCTCAGGACCATCCGATTGCCTGTCACGGCAGCGTGGCCTGGGTGAACGCGCCTGAGGCACCCAGCAAACCGTCCCTGCCAACAGGCATGGGCATCAAGTTCAAGGACCTCCGCCTCGACCACCTGCACCAGATCCGCGAGTTTCTGCAAACCCTGGAGGCAGACCCCGCCTAAGTTTGTAAACTGCCGGTGGAAAGACTCCCTCGGCAGAAGGCTTTCGGGATTTTTTCAGTTGAACATCAGGTAGAGGATCAGCGTGGTTGCGGTCCCGATGCCGGCTCCGGCAATCAGTTCTTTGACGGAGTGGATCCGCAGCTGGTAGCGGCTGACGCTGACCAGAACCGCGATCAATACCACCAGCAGGCTTATCACCAGTCCGATCTGGGCCAGCAAAACCGAAGTCGCGACCGAAAACGCCGCAGCGCTATGCCCGCTCGGCATACCGCCGCTGAGTGGTCGTCCCCTGCCGATACGCGCCTTGGTCAGGACGACGATAATAACGACGATCAGCAAGGAAATGAACGGCAGAATCGGATCGATCGGCGCCGACCGGCCCAGTTCCGTTTCCAGGGGCGGGAAGAGATAGTGCGAAAAGGCGAAAAACCCCATGATGGCAGCGCCCAGGCTGGCGACCAGGACGGCACCGGCGGCGACATCCTTGGCCCGGCGCGCCAGGGGATGGAACTCGGGCGAAACCAGGTCGACGACAACCTCGAGCGCCGTGTTGATCAGTTCCGCGAACAAAACCAGGGTGGCGGCAAATGTCAGCAGAATGAAATCAAGAGCTGACAAACCAAGAAACAGAGCCAGCAGCAGGACGACCACGGCGGCGAAAAATTGGTAGCGCAGGTGCCTCTGGCTGGAAGTGGCCCAGAGGATGCCCTCGATGGCGCAATTGAGGCTGTCGACCCAGTTGTCCGGTTTCATGGGAACAGATTTCGCGGCGGGTGTTTTCTCATAATCCGGCTTTCCCAATCTGCCCGATCTATCCGGCAACTGGTAGGCTCATTCGCACCAGCCGGGGTATTTGAGGCTTTCCCGGTAAACCTCGCTGCCGGATACGCCGTATTCCCGGGCGATCATCTTGACGATGTCGCGACGCGGCAGATCGGATTCGGCAAGCATAGTCTGCAGGGCGACCGTCATGCTCACCTTATGCTCCTGCTCGCCGGCCGGCAGGACCAGGACCAATTCCCCCTTCACCTTCTCCGTGGCGAAATGCTCGGCGGCTTCGGCCACACTGCCCCGGAAGATTTCCTCGTGCAGCTTTGTCAATTCGCGGGCAACGACCAGCAAACGGTCCGGTCCGCAAGCGGCAGCGAGATCCTGGAGAGCTGCTACCAGGCGGTGCGGCGTTTCGTAAAAAACCAGAGTGTTGTCGGCCAGAGCTTTTTCCTGCAGCCGTTTCTGCCGCGCCTTGGCTTTGGCCGGCAGGAACCCTTCGAAGGTGAAGCGATCAGTCGGGACTCCGGCTATACTCAATGCGGCAACCAGCGCCGAAGGACCGGGGACCGCAACGACGATGATCCCGGCCGCGTGGCAGGCCCGGACCAGACGATACCCCGGATCGGCAATACCGGGCGTGCCGGCATCGCTGATCAGGGCGACATCACTGCCCCCCTGCAGTTTTTCCAGCAGAACATCGACCTGCCGGCGGGCATTGTGTTCGTGATAACGGACCAGCGGCGTGGTGATCCGGTAATGGGCCAAAAGCTTCCCGCTGCGCCGGGTGTCTTCGGCGGCCACGATAGAAACCTCGCCGAGAACGGCCACTGCACGGTAGGTGATGTCGGCGAGATTGCCGATGGGCGTGGCAACGACAAACAGGCGGCCCCGCCCGGGTACTCTCTCACCGGCGCTCATTCCTCTTCCGTTTCCAGCTCTTCCAGTTCCGCCAGCCAGAGGGCGGCGCTGGCGTCGCTCGGCATCCGCCAGTCGCCCCGTGGCGAAAGGGCCACAGTGCCGACTTTCGGCCCGTCCGGCAGGCAGGAGCGCTTGAACTGCTGGGAGAAAAATCGCCGGTAGAAAAGCCGCAGCCAGTGACACAGCTGGTCACGGCTGTATTCCCCGGCGAACGCATGACAGGCCAGGGTCAGCACTTTGCGCGGCGGAAAACTGCAGCGGACCACCTGGAACAGGAAAAAATCGTGAACTTCGTAAGGGCCGAGGTGCTCCTCTGTCTTCTGGCTGATCTTGCCGTCAGCCCCCGGCGGCAGCAGCTCCGGCGAAACCGGCGTATTGCAGATATCCTCCAGGATGGCGGCGGTGGGACCGGAGAATTCAACCTCGGCGCACCAGGTGATCAGATAGCGGACCAGGGTCTTCGGCACGGAACCATTGACGCCGTACATGGACATATGGTCGCCGTTGTAGGTGCACCATCCCAAGGCCAGCTCCGACAGGTCGCCGGTACCGATCACCAGCCCGTGCATCTGGTTGGCCAGGTCCATGAGAATCTGGGTCCGTTCGCGAGCCTGGCAGTTTTCGTAAGTAATATCGTGGCTCTGAGGGTCCTGGCCGATGTCTTCAAAATGCCGGGACACGGCCGGGCCGATGGGGATGGTCTGCAGGCTGACACCCAGTTCTTCGGCGAGTTCGCTGGCGTTGGTGCGGGTTCGTGTCGTGGTGCCGAACCCCGGCATGGTGACAGCCAGAATTCCTGGACGGGGCAGTTGCAGACGATCGAATGCCTTAACGGTCACCAGCAGCGCCAGGGTCGAATCCAGACCGCCGGAAAGGCCGATGACCACCCGCCGGCTGCCGGTATGCCGCAAACGGGTCATCAGGGCGGTGGTCTGCAGGGCGAAAATTTCCCGGCAGTGCTCATCCCGCATGTCCTTGTCCGCGGGGACGAAGGGCGTACGGGGAACAGGCCGCAGCAAGGGCAGGTCCGGCACGGAATCGATGGTCAGATGCAGCAGATCGTAATGATGGGTATCGACGGCCAGTGCGAAGCTGTTATGGCGCAGGCGTTCATTCTGCAGGCGCTGGATATCGACATCCGTCACGGCCATGTGGGTCTCGAAGTGAAAGCGTTCGGTTTCGGCCAGAATGCGTCCGTTTTCAGCAATCAGGCTGTGTCCCGAAAACACCAGGTCGGTGCTCGACTCGCCGGGACCGGCCGAAGCATAAGCATAGGCCGCCAGACAGCGGGCCGACTGGGCTTCGACCAGGGCGCGTCGATAGGCGTGCTTGCCGAGGGATTCCGGACTGGCGGAGAGGTTGAGCAGCAGAGTGGCACCGGCCGCCGCCATATGTCCGCTGGGGGGATTGGCAACCCAGGCATCTTCGCAGATTTCAACACCGATCACAGCGCCGGGGAACCCCTCGATGGCGAACAGCAGATCCGTGCCGAAAGGGATTTCGGTGCCGTCGATAAGGATCACCGCCTCGCCTGAATCCACCGAACTCGAGAACCAGCGCTCTTCATAAAATTCCAGGGTATTCGGCAGATAGGTCTTGGGAACGACACCGACGATGCGTCCGGCATTGATAATGATCGCGGCGTTGAACAGGCGCCCGGCCTGCCGGACCGGTGCGCCGACCACCAGCACGGCTTCCAGGGTCCGGCTGAATTCAGCCAGTTCGGCCAGGGCGGCTTCCACCTTATCCAGCAGCAGGGTCTGATAGAAAAGGTCGCCGCAGGTGTAACCGGTCAGGCCCAGTTCCGGATAAGTCAGAACCTGGCACTTGCGATCGGTAGCCTCCTCGGCTGCGGCCTTGATTGTCTTGAGATTGGCAACGACATTGCCGACCTCAAGTTCCGGGGAAATGGCAGCGACCCGCAGTAGACCGAAAGTCTTAAGTTGAACCGACACGGACATCCCTCCTTGGAAATGATCACATTCTAAGGGCCAAACCTCTAAAAAGCAAACGGATAGGGAACTATTCAGCCTGTTTCCGGGCCGTTCGGCAGGACCCTTCCCTTTTGCAGAATTGCAAAATCGGGCAAAAATTGGTTCTCAGGCGGCAGAAATCAGCTAACCGTCACGAAAAATGACATAAGTGATTGATTTATAAAAGGAATCAAATCTACCAATCATGGTTTGCAAGCCCAAATATGATATTCAGGAAATACTTCAAACGAACATTTTGTTAATTTGCAAATTTTTCCAGCAACCATCTATGCAGTGAAATCCGAAAAAAAACATACAAATCTTTGTTCTTATTAGGTTTTTAAAATATAAGAAAAAAACAGAACACTGGTATAAAAATTGCTAAAAATCCCTGTAAACATAAAATCGGCACTTTGCGAATGACTCTGCACATAGACTTCTTACGACCAAGGTCAGAAAGGAAACAGCATGCGGGCCTCAATCAATGAAACCAGTATCGCATTCGACGATATGGGCCGTGGACCGGCCGTCATCCTGCTCCATGGATTTCCCGGCAATCGGCAAATCTGGGAACCGCAGATCGGCTGCCTGGCGGATCGGGGGTTCCGCGTTATCGCTCCCGATCTGCGGGGTTTTGGCGAAAGTGGTGCCGGCGACAAGCCGTTCAGCATCAGGGTCATGGCCGATGACATTGCCAAACTGATGAAGCATCTCGGCATCGGCCGGGCTGTTCTGGTCGGCATGTCATTGGGCGGCGAAATCGTCATGGAATTGCTGAAAAGACACCCACGCAAGGTGGTTGCGGGGGAAATCATCGCTCCCCTTCTGCCGCCCGTGGATGCTGCAGAAAAGAACCGCCTCTGGGGCTTGTCGGAGCTGGTTCGCGAGGGCCACGTCGAAACCGCCCTCGCCGGGATTTGCCACTGGTATTTCGCTGACCGGGAAGCCGGCGAAGAATCGGCGACAAAAGAAAGGTTCCGCGAGCTTTCGAAGATGGTCCAGCCAGACACCCTTGCCGGGGGCCTGGCTTACTGGGAGAGTTATCAGGGTCGTACCGGCCGTCGGGGACGGCACTCCCATCCTGTGCTGTTACTGACGGCGGCCCATGACCGGATCAGCCCGCCCGAACGCGCCGCCGAAATGTTGAGCCTTTTTTCCCGGGGCCGCCACCAGGTACTGGCAGGAGCCGGTCGCCTGTTGAACCTGGAATCGCCGGAGGCCTTCAATCAGGCCCTGCTCGATTTCCTCCAGGAGATCAGCCATTGCAAACCCGGACGACTCAGGCTGGCCGTCGACCGGGTAAAATCGGGAATGGGTTTCAATCTTCCGCAGGGACAAGAGGAAGACCCCGAAAACCTTCAGGAAGGAGCCGCCACGGCCTGAAAAAACACCTGGATGGCTCGGCAGGCACCGCAGGCCCAGGGAAACAGGGCGCGTGCCAATACCCTCGGTGACTGCCGGTTCAGGCTTCGAATGCCGCGGGGATATGTTCCACGTCCGCTTGCCCTGCCCTGACCAGGACCGCAATGACGTCGAACCGGGGCTGGAGGCCCCGTCCTCGGCCCGAAGCAAGGAACCAGTTGGCCGCCTTGATAATCTGGTGCTGCTTGCGTGACCCCACAGCTTCGGCGGGAGAGCCGAAAGCCCGGCTGCTGCGGGTCTTGACCTCGACAAAGGCGAGGGTTGGTCCGTGACGGGCAATGATATCGATTTCACCGACGGGGGTGGTAAAATTGCGCTCGATGATTTTGAAGCGCCGTTCCCGCAGGTAGCGGACGGCGATTTCTTCGCCGCGCGCGCCCAGACCGAGCCTTTCATGACTCATGGCAATGCTCTTTGACCCCGTTGAAACTCCGGCGATGGCAGAGGGAGGGACCGAGCCGGGCGATCGCTTCTTTATGACTGGCGCAGCTGTATCCTTTGTGGGAAGCGAAGCCGTAGCCTGGGCAGACTCGGTCATAGGCAAACATGATCCGGTCGCGGATGACCTTGGCAACCACCGAAGCCGCCGAAATGGAGAGTGAGTGCAGGTCGCCCTGCTTGATGGTTTGCTGGGAAATGGCGATGGGGACCGGCGTGATGCCGTCGATCAGCAGATAGTCCGGAGGCATCCGCAACCGGCCGACAGCTCTCACCATGCTGCAGAGGGTGGCCTGCAGGATGTTGATACGGTCTATTTCTTCATGTCTGCTGACCCCGATGCCAACGGCAACGGCCTGTTCGCCGATCAGGCGGAAATATTCATTCCGGGCCGCCGGCGACAAGAGTTTGGAATCGGTCAGTCCGTCCAGGTCAACATCTTCCGGCAGAATCACGGCTGCGGAAACGACCGGGCCGGCCAAAGGCCCTCGCCCCGCCTCATCAACTCCGGCCACGACATGATACCCCTGACGGCGGGCCCGTTGCTCGAAATCCAGTGATGAACAGGGAATCTGCGGGAAAAGCTCCGCATCCAAAACACGCCCCCTTGTGCAGAGCGGCTGATTTACGCCGCGGAGAATCAAAGATCAGGATCAGTGACGGTGCCGAAAGGCAGATGGATTGTAGCAATTTTTGCCGGCGGGGAGAAGTGAACATTTGACCGGGAAGGTCCCGGAACCCGTCGACTTGTTGCACGGTGCAGAAATGAAAAGCCCCGGCCAGGCCGGGGCTTTTGAAAATCAGAAAGTGCGCTTCTCGCGGATGCGAGCCGCCTTGCCCTGGAGCTTGCGCAGGTAATAAAGCTTGGAGCGCCGGACGCGGCCGACCATTACCAGTTCGATCTTGTCGATCGAAGGGGAATGCAGCGGGAAGATGCGTTCGACCCCAACGCCGTTGGATACCTTGCGCACGGTAAACGAGGAATTGGCGCGATCGTTATGGCGCTTGATGCAGACCCCCTGAAAAACCTGGATGCGCTGCTTGTCGCCCTCGGTGATTTTGACGTGTACCCGCAGGGTGTCGCCCGCCTTGAAAGGGGGGACATCCTTCCTCATATGTTCCATGCCAATATAATCGACCACATTCATGACTTTTGTCCTCCTCGACTGATCGGATAAGCGAACAGGGAACTTACCCCAAAACAGTTCGGGGAGTCAAGGCAAAAAAGGCCGCTTTTTTTGCCTTGGAGTTTGCGCGGGAAAGCACTTTCCCGTATCGTTCGGTCAGCACTCAGCGGGTTCGAGGTCCTTGCGGAATATCAACGCAGTTTCCCGACGGCCTCAAGGGCGGCGTCATAATCCGGTTCCTCGGTCACCTCGGGAACAATCTGGCGATATGTCACCTTGCCGTCGACATCGATTACATAGACGGCCCTGGCCAGCAGCTTCAATTCGTCGATCAGCAAGCCGTAAGCCAGACCGAAAGAACGGTCCTGGTAGTCGGAGAGGGTCCTGACCCGGTCGATTCCGGCATTGCCGCACCAGCGTTTCTGGGCGAACGGCAGGTCCATGCTGACGGTGTAGACGACGACATTATCGGGCAGGCCGGCCGCTTTTTCATTGAAGGTCCGGGTCATGGTGTCGCAGACGCCGGTATCCAGAGAGGGGACGACCGTGATCAGGCGAACCTTGCCGGCCGAGTCGGCCAGGGTGACCGAATTCAGGTCGGTGTCGACGACCCGGAATTCCGGCGCCGGGTCACCGACGCCCAGGTCGGGACCAAGCAGGGTGACCGGGTTGCCCTTGAAGGTCACGGTGCCGCTTCTTTTTTCAGTCATATTGAAAACTCCTTGTCTATTGGTTCAGTTGTTTTTTTCCGGACGCTTTTCATTCTAGCGGCGCGGCGTCTCCTGTCAAGGCGACTCGGGTTTTCCCTCAGTCCCGGTGGCCAGGTCCAGAGCAGGCGTTCGACCAAATCTTCAATGGATGCTTGTCTGGCGATCTTCTGCAGGGCGCTCACCTCCTCAGAACTCGGCCAGGGGCATGCAGCGGCCCTGCTCCCCCACCAGGCGGTCGAGGATGACAGCTGCCGCCGTCCGTACGGACAGGTGATTATAGCCGCCACCGCGCACCGGGGCCAGGGTCGGCCATTCCGGACGGTAAAGTTCGGGGGATAAACCGTGTCCCGTTCCGAAAACCAGCAGCAGGGGCGCTTCCCTGGCCAGCCGCCGGGCCGACCGGTAGCCGATGCCGTGGCGCTGCCGGGCACCGGTGAAAAGTGGCAGCGCCGCCGACCCGGCCAGGCTGCGCCAGTCTTCCAGGGCCTCAGCCAGGCTGTTGACGGTCCGCACCCGTTCGAGAGCCTGGCGGCGGTCAGGGTTATAAGTCGCCCCGAAACCCTCCCGCCAGTGGGCCATGATTTTTGCGGCCAACTGCTGCTGGTCGTAGGAGGGGGTCGTCAGATAAAAACGGCAGACACCGTAACTGGTCGCCAGACGGGCCAGATCGTGGATATCCAGGTTGGTTACTGCGGCGGTGACGGTCGACCCCTGGCGATCAATGACCGGATGATGGACCAGGGCGATTGACAGCGGCTGCAGCATCATGCCTCGCCGGGTTCGGATTGGTTGCGCAATTCTTCGAGAATCTGCAGATCGTGCTGATTCAAAGGTGCGGATACCAGCAGGTCAGGACGTCGTTCAAGGGTCCGTCGCAGCTGCTCACGCCGCCGCCATTCGGCAATGTGCCGGTGGTTTCCGGACAGCAGAACCTCGGGCACCTGCTGCCCCTGGAATTCGGCCGGCCGGGTATATTGGGGGTATTCGAGCAAGCCGTCGCTGTGGCTGTCGGTCTGGGCACTGCCCGCACTGCCCAGGACGCCGGGCACCAGCCTGGCGATCGCATCGATCATCGCCATGGCTGCCAACTCGCCGCCGGTCATAACGAAATCACCCAGAGAAAGCTCCTCGTCGACATACCCCCGGATCCGTTCGTCGAAACCCTCGTAGCGCCCGCAGACGAAGGTTAAAGCCGAATGCCGGCTGAGACGGCTGGCGTCCGCCTGCCGGAACAAGCGTCCTTGCGGCGACATCAGCAGGATCCGTGTGGCGGGCTGCCGGCTGCGGATATCCGCCAGGGCCCGGACCACCGGATCGACTTTCATCACCATGCCGGCGCCGCCCCCGTAAGGGGTGTCGTCCGTCACCTGATGGCGCCCCTCCGCCCAGTCGCGGATATTATGGACGTCGAGCCGGATCAGCTTGCGGCCGATCGCCTTGCCGAGAATGCTCTCGGTCATGGGCCCGGTCAGCATCGCCGGGAAAAGTGTCAGGACGTCAAATGTCATCGGCTTCCGGAACCAGACCGTCCGGCAGGTCGACCAGAAGCTGATCGTCCTCGGCTCTGAGCTGCAGCAGGAAGGGGGGAATGGCCGGAATCAGCACCTCCCCGTAGGGGCCTTGCACGACCAGGACATCGTGAGCTGCGGTCGCAAACATGTCCTCGATCCTGCCCAGCAGTCCGCGCCGTTGGTCGATCACGCTGAGCCCCTCCAGGTCGCACCAGAAATAGCGACCCTCGGTCGGTTCGGACAGCTGGTCACGGCGTACCAGCACTTTTTGCCCGACCAGCGCCTGGGCCGCATCGAGGCCGCCAATGCCGTCAAAGCGGATAAGCAGGAATTGCTTGTGGGGTGAGCAGCGCTCGACCAGGAGCGTTGTCGGATGTGCCGCGTCGTCCTGCAGCAGGACCTCCTGTCCCGCGCGCAACGCATCCTCGCCGGTCGGCTGGGGACGGAGCTTGAGGTCGCCGCGCAGACCGTGGGTGCCGACCAGGCGGCCGACTTCCACCATGTGGTCACCGGGAGGCTTCATTCTTGCAAAATCTTCAGGCTGGCCCGCCGTTTTCCAAGGCGCCTCCGGCCTTCGACAAATCCCGTCAGCCAGGCCGCCTGCAGGAAACCGGAGCTGTTCAGGCCTGCTTGAATTTGGCCCAGATCCCTTGCTTACGCAGCAGCATGCGCACTGTATCAGTGGGCTGGGCGCCTTTCTGGAGCCATTCGATGACCCGCTCTTCTTTCAGGTTCATCA
>DATFJP010000059.1:0-2377 GCA_035269105.1 Desulfuromonadales bacterium | reverse complement strand
AAAGCGGTGAATTTCAGCAGATCTATCAAAAATGGTTTGGCCTGGATGAAGATCGGGCAATCGAATTTTCTGAAATCATCCGCTACGCCGCCTATATCCTGATTCCCCTGTCCTTGGTGCTGCTGTCGACCCTGCTGTGGTCCTGGTCGCTGCGCCGACAGATTGCGGCCAAAACCGACCAGCTTGCCAGAAGCGAGGCAAAATACCGGCTGCTGGCCGACAACACCATCGATACCATCTATACCGCAACGCCGGACCTCGAATTCACCTATGTCAATCCGGCCTGCACCATTCTGACCGGCTACACGCCCGAAGAGCTGATCGGCACGCGGCTGGTCGATTATCTTGCCCCGGACAAGCTGGCGGAACTTGTCACCATTATCGAGCGGGAAATCGCCAAAGGCCCGGACAGCAATGGCGTCATTTTCGAAACCGAATTCATCGGCAAGCATGGCGGACTTGTTCAGATCGAGGTTCACGGCAGGGCCCTTTTCGACGCTCAGGATCGGGTCGTCAAGCTCCAGGGCACGGCCCGGGATGTTTCCGATCGCAAAAAAGCCGAGTATGAATTGCGCCGCTCAGAAGCTCTGCTGAACATTTCGCAGCGCATCGGTAAAATCGGCGGCTGGGAGTGGGATCTCAGCCGGAATGAAGTCCATGCCACCGAGGAAATGTTTCGTCTGCATGAGATCGACCCCGGCGGCATACCACCGCAGGCGCGTGAGCGCCTTGACCGCAGTATCGCCTGCCATGAAGAAGGGGCTCGGGGAGAAATCCGTGCGGCCGTGCGCCAATGTCGCGACGAAGGCACTCCCTACGAAATGGAGTGCCGCTTCACAACGGCAAAAGGCCGTCGGCTCTGGATCCGTTCCGCGGGCGAAGCGGTTTTTCAGGACGGGCGCGTCACCAAGATTTACGGGACCGTACAGGACATCACGGCGGACAAGGACACTGAGGAGCACCTGCGCCGGCAAAACCAGTTCACGCAAACCATCCTGGACAATCTTCCCATCGGCCTGGCCGTCAACTCCATGGATGAAGGCCGGGCCTCCTACATGAATAAGCCCTTTGAAGATATCTACGGCTGGCCCGCCGAAAAACTGACCGACATCGAAACTTTTTTCGTCAGAGTCTACCCCGACCCGGAATACCGCAAAAGCATCATCGATCGGGTTTCCCGGGACATTGCTTCCGGCGATCCCGCCCGCATGAGCTGGGATGATATCGAGGTGACGGGGCAAGACGGCAGCAAACGCACCGTACACGCCAAGAACATCCCGATTTACGACCAGAATGTCATGATTTCCACGGTTCAGGACGTGACTCAGCGCAAGAGCGCACAGGAAGCCCTGAAAGAAAGCGTGGAGCAGTTCCGCCTGCTGGTGGAAACTTCGCCGGAAGCCATCATCGTCGAGACACGATGGCATTTCGCTTATCTGAATCAGGCCGCCGCCCGCCTGTTCGGCGCGGGTTCCGCCGGACAGTTGCTCGGTCAGCCGCTCCTGCAGCGTATCGCACCTGCCAGGCGCGTTGAATTCAGCCGGCGCATCGAACAGGTCGAAAATTCAGGGGAGCCTCTTTCCCAAGGTGAAGAGATTTGTCTGAAGATGAACAGCGAACAGGTTCCGGTCGAGGTCTCAGCGGTTCCCATCCGGTACCGCGGGCAGGCAGGGTCACTGCTTTTCATGACCGACGTCACGGAACGCCAGGAGCGGGAAAAAGCCAACCGGGAGCTGCAGGAACAACTCAACCAGGCCCAGAAAATGGAATCAATGGGCCGGCTGGCCGGCGGGGTGGCGCACGATTACAACAACATGCTCGGCGTGATTATCGGTTATTCGGAGCTGACCCTGCAGAAGATGGACCAGGACAACCCGCTGCGGGCCGATATCGAGGAAATCCTGACGGCGGCCAGACGCTCGACCGACATCACCCGCCAGCTGCTGGCTTTTGCCAGCCAGCAAACGGTGGCCCCGAAGGTTTTGAACCTGAACGAAACCATTGAAAGCATGCTCAAGATGCTCCGACGCCTGATCGGTGAAGACATCGAACTGCGCTGGCAGCCCGGCAACCCGCTCTGGCCGGTGCGCATGGATGCCAGCCAGGTCGACCAGGTCCTTGCCAATCTCTGCATCAATGCCCGCGATGCAATCGACCAGGGCGGCATTCTGACCATTGAAACCCGGAATATCCATGTGGCAGAGTCATACACCGCCAGGCAGGCGGATGCCAGGCCGGGAGCATATGTCATGCTGACGGTCGGCGACAACGGACGAGGCATGGATCCGGCGGTCAAAGACAGGATTTTCGAGCCTTTCTTCACGACCAAAGGTCCCGGTAAAGGCACAGGCCTCGGGCTGGCGACCGCCTATGGCAT
>DATFJP010000058.1:0-3652 GCA_035269105.1 Desulfuromonadales bacterium | reverse complement strand
GCTTCTTCGGTTCGGCGCCGGTGGTCAGGATGACAGCCCGGGCGCGCACCGGCTGGTCATCGATGGTCACGACTTTGGTCTCGCCCTCGTCGACCAGGCCGGAAACCTCGCCGGTCGTCACCTCGAGACCGAATTCCTGGCAGTGTTCCTGAAAGCGCACCATCAGGTCCGGGCCCTCGATGCCGCCGGGAAAGCCCGGATAGTTTTCCACCTTGGTGGTGGTCATCACCTGGCCGCCGAGAATCATTTTTTCGACCAGCAGGGTCTTCAGCTTGGCCCGCGAGGTGTAAAGACCGGCGGTCAGGCCGGCCGGACCGCCGCCCACGATCACCACGTCATAAATCGATTCGGTTGTCATCGGATTGAAACCTCCATGAGAAATCACCAAGAAACATACCACAGAGCAGCTGCAAAAGGAAACGGAAACGGGCCGATTGTCCGGCTGCCGGGACGCTTGATTTCGGGGGCGCCCGCGCCTAGAATGGTGCGAACCTTTTCGCCGGTTCTGGTCACACGCTCTGTTGGTTTTCCGGCCAGGGGTATTGCCTGATGCTGCGTCTGTTCAAACTGTTGTTCTGGAGTCTGGCCTTTGTTCTGCTGCTGATTGTGGTCGATCAGGTGATGTTGCGGACGCCGCCGGTCCATCCGGCGCATGCCGCGCTCCGCGAGTTTTACCATGACTTTCGCGGCCGCCTGCTGAGGGTCATCGAGGTTGTGCCTTCGCAAGGCCCCGAGAGTATCGAGGCGGTGATCGAAGACGAACGCGATGCCGTCCGGGAGTCTTCTCCTTCGCCGGAAACCAAAGCCGACCTTTCCTCCCAGGCGCCGCCCGCAGAATCCGGAAGCCGATACGTCTATGTGGACCGGCAGGGGGTCCTGCAGTTTGCCGATTCCCTTGAAGACATTCCCGAGGCCGAGCGCGAAAGCGCGCAGCCGCTGGGAGAGTAATTCAGGCCAGCATTCCGGATATTGTTGTCGGAGCCGTTTGAACTCCGGGTCTGGCCTCAGGGGTTCAGGTCGCCGTACAAATCGCTACGCCGTTCACGATAGACTGGTATCTGAGCGCGGTAATCATCCAACTCCGCAGCTTCGAAGGCGGCCACTATCTCGGAGTCGGTGTCGCCGGCCTCGGCGAGGATCTCGCCGCGCGGGGCGATCAGCAGGCTCATGCCGCAGAAATCGAGTTTGCCCTGGCGTCCGCAGCAGTTGGCGGCAGCGACGTACATCTGATTTTCGATCGCCCGGGCCCGGAGCAGGGTCCGCCAGTGCAGCTGGCGGGGGAGCGGCCATTCGGCGGGCAGACAGAGAATTTCCGCCCCTTCCAGTCCCAGCCGGCGGAACAGTTCCGGGAAGCGCAGGTCATAGCAGATTGCCACGCCGAGTTTGCCGACCGAACTGGGCACCACCAGGCAGTTGTCGCCGGCGGCCAGGAAGCGGTCTTCGCGCATCACCGAGAACAGGTGCATTTTGCTGTAGCGACCGAGCTCCTCGCCGTTGTCGATGACATAGGCCGTATTGTAGATGCGGTCCTCTTTCGCCTCGGGCAGGCTGCCGACAATGACCATGCCGAGTTCCTGCGACCACTCCTGCAGCCGCTCCAGAACCCGCGGAGTTGCTGTCGCCAGTTCCGGGAGCTTGCGGTAGGCATAGCCGCTGCTCCACATTTCGGGCAGAACGGCCAGCTGCGCCCCCCGGGCGGCGACCCGGCGCAGGGCTTCCTCCGCCTTGGCCAGATTGCCGTCGATCTCGCCGAGCGTAATATTGAATTGAATGGCGGCAGCATGAACGGTCGCTTGCATAAAGCCTCTCCTTCCGGCGGACAATGAAAACAGAATCAGCCAGAACATTGTTTTAGCTGATTTTAAGGAAACCTGTGCCAATGCGTTTTGTTAAAAATAACAGCTGACTAGCAGGTTTTCAAGAAACGATCCATTGTCGGATTTTTCCGGATTTTCTTGACCCTTCTGCCTAAATGCTGTTAAACAATACGGGCGTTTTACTCTTGGTTTCAAATTTGGTCCCGTTGAAAAGTTTCCTGAAGATAACGTGCTAAAGGTGCAAAAGCCAAGCAGTTTTTCTACGCGAGCACGTGACGATGCTGTTCAACGCGGGGGTCTGTTTTTTAATGATCTGAATGGTTGTCGGCAATGGATTGCGGTTTGGATGCCTTCAGTGCATCCTGGAAAACCCGCATGACGGCCGGATTGGAACTCAAGGCTCAGGTTGGCCCCGGTGGGCGGGCATGCTTGATTGTCGCTGCGCGAATCTGAGCGGTTAGGCATAGGGGTTGTCACATGTCCAAGGTTGTTACCTTTATTGTTCTGCTCGCCTTCTGGGTCATCATGTCGGGGATGTTTGATCTGTTCCACTTGTCCCTGGGGGTGATCTGCTGCCTGCTGGTGACTTATTTCAGTCATGGCCTGCTCTTCTATGGTGAAGCCGGCAGCTGGGGGCGCGGCATTATCGGTATTCTGCTTTATCTGCCCTGGCTGTTCTGGGAAATCCTGCTCGCCAATCTGCAGGTCACCTATATCGTGCTCCATCCCCGCATGCTGGACCAGCTCGATCCGGAGCTGGTTCGTTTCAAAACTCAGCTCAAGCGCCCTATTTCCAAGGTCACCCTGGCCCAGTCGATCACTCTCACGCCGGGCACGGTTACCGTCAACATCGAGGATGACGAGTTTCTGGTCTATGCTCTGACCCGCGGCTCAGCCCAGGCTCTGCCGGGCAGTTCCATGGAGCGGCGCATCGCCGCCGCACTGGAAGGGGGCGGATGATGGAGCGACTGTTCCTGGCGGTCGGCATCGCCCTGGTGTTGCTGATGTTCCTCTCGCTTTACCGGGTCATCGCCGGACCGTCCATTCTCGACCGGATTCTGGGCGCCAACGTCATCGGCACCAAGACCACGATCCTGCTGCTGATCATCGGCCTGCTGTTCGACAATGTCGGCATGTATGTCGACATCGCCGTTGCCTATGCCATGCTCAACTTCATCACCACCCTCGGTGCGGCCAAGTACTTTTTGCGCCGCAAGAGTGTCCACCTTGAAGACAGCCCGTAAAGGAGACCGGACCACATGTCTATCATCGCCTCGGCTCTGATCATCGCCGGCCTGTTCTTCTTCTTCGTCGGCACCATCGGCATTCTGCGGTTCCCCGATTTTTTCACGCGCGCCCATGCCGCCGGCAAGTGCGACTCGCTGGCGGCCATTCTGGTGATGGTGGGAATCGCGGTCTTCAACCTGGCTGAGCCCTCATTGGCGGCCCTGCTGGTCAGTATCAAGATCCTGTTCATCGCGGTCTTCGTGTTCATCGTCAGCCCGACCGCCACCCACGCCCTGACGGAAGCCGCTCTGCTGCGGGGCGTCAAGCCTTGGGAAAAGGAGAAGAAACGCTCATGATCTGGCAGCTCGATCTGATTATTCTGCTCCTGGTCGTGACCTGTGCCCTGGCGGCGATCAACGTCAAGGACCTGCTGTCGGCCACGGTTATTTTCGGGGTCTACAGTTTTCTGATGTGCCTGCTCTGGGCCGAGATGGGGGCCGTCGACGTGGCCTTCACCGAGGCGACCGTCGGCGCCGGCATCAGTACCGTGCTGTTTATCGCCGCCATTCTGCGCACCAGCCGGAGGAGTAAAGATTGAAATCCCTTGC
>DATFJP010000057.1:0-13319 GCA_035269105.1 Desulfuromonadales bacterium | reverse complement strand
GGCCTTCTGCGACGACCTGCAACTGCCGGTACATGCCGGCTTGGCGCAGCCCGTTCAGTTCCGCTTGCCATCCTTGCATGTCAAGGATTCCAGCGGCAGGGGGGATGGATCAGGACAGGTCCATGCAGCAGCATCGGCGTTTCCTCCATGAAATCGACAAACACTTGCGAGTGCCATTCCCGGCGGTCAACCAGAAAGGCGCGGCCGCCTCGCCTGCTGCCGGCTTCCTTGAGGGGGCAGATGCGCTGATAGCCGTTGCCCGGCATCGCGACGTACCCGGTCAGGTACTCCGGGTCATCCGACCAGCAGAGTTCCGCGACCAATCCGGGCGCCTGCAGGACTTTGCCGGCCAGGACCAGGGCCTCGAGGACGCGGTGATGGTCCAGTCCGGCAGCAGCCAGGCCCTGAATGACTCCTTGCCGCTCCTCCGGCAGGACGTCCATGTGGCTGACGCGAACACCTCGCGCCTGGTCAGGCTCAAGGCGCTCCCCGCTCGCGGCATCGACCACCATCGCCCCCCGCATGACCTGGCCGCCAGGCCCCGGGCCTTGGTCGAGAGCGGCAAGGCTTGCGGCAACAGCCTCGCGGCTGACCCCGGCATTCGCCAGCAGCCGACCGGCCAGCCGGCGGCCGGCCTGCCAATTTTCAACTTGCCAGGATTGGACCTCCGGAAGGGCACCGTAGCGAATAGCTTTGGCATTCAACCGTTCGATGGTGCAGTTCACCCGATCGGTAGAGCCGCCCCGGTGGGTCAAGGCTCTTTGCGCCAAGGCCGCAGTCAGAGCGGGGATATCTTCCCGCCTGCCGATTCGCTCCGCTCCCGACAGGTGGCGACCGGCGTTGGATGCCCGCATCCGCAAGCTGTACCATTCATCCCGCATGGCATGGCAAGCTACCAGTTCACCCCTGAATTGTCAACCAAACCCAAACATTAGGTTGACAATCTCCGAAACCGCATTCTTCATTTTCTCGTGAAGTGAATTGCAATGACAGGATGACCTTGTGTGCCTGACGATTTTCCGATAAAGTTACGGGAGCTTGCGGTCCACAGGCAAATGGGGCCGTGCCCCATAGAGATTCTTCCAACAGCAGGATAGAAAATTGACGCAGCCGCCCTCACCCACAATACTGATTGTCGACGACATTGCCAGTCGCCGCCAGGAACTCGTCCGGCGGCTGGAAGAACGGACCTGTCGCCTGCTGGAGGCTTCCAGCACGGAACAGGCACTTGAAGCTCTTCGCACCGAAGGCTTAGACCTGGTTATCACCGAAACGGAGCTGCCGGCCCGCAGCGGACTGTTTCTGCTACAGGAGATCAAGCAGCAGCATACAGACGTTGAAGTCATCCTCGTCACCCACAACGCCACCTCCTACAACCTGCTGCAGGCGCTTCGACACGGCGCTTTCGACTTCATCGTCCGCCCGATTGACACCTCCGAAATCCTCTACAGCGTGGTTGACCGGGCTTATGCGCAGGTTTCCCTGCGGCGTCAGAACCAGGCTCTCCTGCAGCAGCTTGAACACAAAAACCAGGCTCTGCTCCAGGCCCTGGAAATGATCAAAACTCTCAATGTTTCCATCGAACGGATCAACAGCGCTCTGGAAGTCAGCGATATTTTGGATCGTCTGGTCGATTCTGCCCTCGACGCCCTGGGAGCCCGGTTGGGACTTCTGGCCCTGGTCAAGTCGGACAAAACAAATTTCGCTGTCAATATCTGCCGCGGAACCTCTGCCGGCTTCCGGCAGGCGCAGCTTCCTGCGGGATTACTACTCACCCTTGCCCGGCGCGGCAAACCGTTCCTGGTTCCTTCCGAACTCGATCCAGCACTGTCCCGGCGAATTGTCGATGCCGAGCGCCCTCTGTTCGCCCATCCCGGCTTGATCGTTGTGCCGCTCCATAACCGGGACCGCACCATCGGCATGCTCGCCCTGCTCGGCCATCCGATCAACTCTCCCTTCATCGAAGCACACAAGCAGTTTCTCATCCAGCTCGCTCATCACGCCTCACTGACCCTGGAAAAGTCAGGGATCATTCACAAGCTGCGGCGCAACGGCCACGGCCGCATCAGCTGAGACGCATTGGCAAATCTTCTGCAGAGACATCCAGCACAGAGAATAAGCTGTTGAATCTTCTTAAGTCGTGTCCATTCGGAAACTCCGGATGGACACAGCGATGTTTTCGAGTTGGAAACCAAGTCGAGGGACAGGAAATCCTTTCTGAATCGTTGAGTTTTCCTGATTCACCGATAAGATAAAGAAAAGAACTGGCAATTCCGGAGGCGTAATATGACCATCAGAAGCGGAGAGGAGGTTCGACAAACCGGGGATTTTCGGTGCCGAAGCTGTGGCGAAGTCATTCACGTGGAAGAGGGGCGTCCCCTGCCACGCTGCCCGGTTTGCAATAAAGATGTTTTCAGCATCAAGGATCGCCCTCTGAAACCGATTTGAAAAAACCCGACGGTCGCCGTTTCGACCCCTGCTCCCGGCCGGCCTGTTCAGTAACCGGTTCCCATCCGCTCAAACCGGAGGAAAACTTTCCAGGAGCCTGTCGGGCTATACGGACTGAAGCGAAAATTCGAGGCTTCGAGAACAGATTTCAGCTCGTTTGCAGGCGCACAGCCGTAGCTATGGGGCAAAAAGGAGCTGAAATATGGGCCCAAGGATCGAATTTGCAGCCAGTTCATGGATAGTCCGACAGGCTCCTGGCACGAGAGATTATCGTTTTTCCGGGCATTTAAGGAGAAGACCGCATGGCAGACGCTCAAGACCTTCAAAAAAATCTGGAAGCGGCCCTGACACAGCATGGGCGGATCAACGCGGCAAAGTGTGAATTGCAGCTCTCGATTGACGGAAACCGGGTCCTTCTGCAGGGAAAACTCGACTCGGTTGCAGCCAAACGACTTATCCGCTCTGTAGCAGCGCAAACCGCCGGCATCGAACAGGTGAAAGATCAGACCCTGGTGGCAAGACCCGAAAAAATGGGCGACCAGGAAATGACCCGGCACATTCATCGGGCATTTATTCAGGACGGCAACATTGAACTGGAACAGGTCCAGATCGAAAGCGACCAACTGGGGCGCGTTACCCTCAGGGGAAAAGTGCATTCACTGATGCAGCTGCGGTTGTGTGAGGTCATCTGCTGGTGGGTACCCGGTGTAGCGGACGTCGACAATCAGCTGACTGTAGACCCTCCCGAGCCGGGCAATGATGATGAGCTGCGAGACAATCTTCTGGTGATTCTCAGTAAGGACCGCTTAGTACAGCCGGAGAACTTCCAGGTCCTGGTCAGGGACGGCATCGTTTTTCTGCAGGGACAGGCCAGGTCGGAAGCGGAAAAAAGTGCCGCGGAAAATAACTGCTGGTATTGTCCGGGCGTCGTCGATGTCGACAATCGCTTAAGCCTCGGTTGAGTTTCGATCCAGGCTAGAAAAGTTCTGAGTCAGAGCATTCTGATGACCGCAGCTGCCTTGATAAAGCGCTCTGGAACCGCTTGACAACTTCCTGAAGTCGGGTGTCCAGGCGGCTCCACGCCCAGCGGGAAATCTCTTCCGGGACACCGCCGAAATAAGCTTCGGCGATACTGCCGGTTATGCAGGCGATAGTGTCACTGTCGCCGCCGATGGAAACAGCGGCGCGGATAGCGTCTTCAAAGTCTGCGGCATCCAGGAAACAGCAGATGGCTTCCGGGACCGAGCCCTGGCAGGTCACATCAAACTGGTAGCCGGGCCGAATTTGGTGGGGGGTGCGCCGCAGGGCATAACCGAAACGATCTTCAAGATCCTTGCGGATCTGAGACTTGTCTTCACCTTGGCGGGCGCGGAAAATGGCGGTGGCAACAGCCTGAGCGCCTTTGATCCCTTCCGGATGATTATGCGTCACTCTGGCGCTGGCCGCCGCCTGTTCCAGAACCAGTTCGAAGTCATCATAGAACCAGGCCACCGGGCTGACGCGCATGGCCGAACCATTGCCGAAACTGTGGTAACCCTGCCTGGCGTCGGACCGGGCCCAGGCCTGAAAGTAGCCGCCGTAGCCGGCATGCGGATAAGCCCGGTAAAATTTCTTGAGAGCCTGCGTGAAATTGCCGTCTTCGAGCAAGGCCTCGGCGACAGCTGCCGTCAGGACAGTGTCGTCGGTAAACCGGCACTCTGCATGACACAGCTTAAAATCCTTGCCTTTGTAATTGTTGTGTTCGAACCGGCTGCCGACAATATCACCGATTATTGCACCCAGCATGTTTCTGACTCCGGGGAACCATGTGCCTGCTCGCAAAAAGAAGGCGCATTACGCTAAGTGTTTAATGCGCCTTTTCTTTTTTTCATGCTTCGCCGGCACGGGAAAAGTCTGTCACGTATCGAGCTGTTCACGTTGCCGGAATATGGCGCTACGCCTTCGAGCGCAGTTCGTCGTCGGCCAGGAACTCGCGAACGGTAGCTGCCAGGCTGTCAACGTCCAACCCGAGCCGCTGGCGCAGTTGCTCCTGGCTGCCCTGCTCGACGAAACGGTCAGGCAATCCGAAACGGCAAACAGGAACCAGGACGCCGTATTCGTTAAGCACCTCCAGAACGCCGCTGCCGAAACCGCCCAGCAGGGCGTTTTCCTCAACAGTGATCATCCGCCCGCAGCGCTGGGCCTCGGCGACCAGCAGCTTGGCATCCAGCGGCTTGACAAAGCGGGCATCCAGAACGGCCAGCGAAAACCCTTCCTCCGCCAACAGGTCGGCCACGGCCAGTGCCGTTGCTACACCGGGTCCTACGGCAGCAATCGCGGCATCCGCGCCGTCCCGCAGTTTCTCGCCCTGACCGATTATGACCGGTTCGACCGGCCGGTCAAGTTCCGCCCCCTGGCCGTTGCCGCGTGGATAGCGGAAGGCGAACGGGCCGTCGTGCGCCAATCCGGTCGCCAGGGCGCGGCGCAACTCATGCTCGTCGCGCGGCACCATGCAAGCCAGATTCGGCATCGGCCGCAGATAGGACAAATCAAACGCACCATGGTGGGTTGGTCCGTCGGCACCGACCAGACCGGCGCGGTCGATGGCGAAGGTGACCGGCAGATTCTGCAGACAGACATCATGCAGCAGGCTGTCGTAGGCCCGCTGCAGAAAGGTTGAGTAAATGGCGACCACCGGGCGCAGACCACGGCTGGCCATCCCCGCGGCAAACGTTACTGCATGCTGCTCGGCAATGCCGACATCGTAAAATCGCTCGGGAAAGCGTTCGGCAAAAGGCACCAGTCCCGTCCCGTCCGGCATGGCGGCGGTAATGCCGACGATCCGCTCATTTTCTTCGGCCATCTCCAGCAGCGCCTGGCCGAAGACTGCTGTATAGCTCGGCAGCCCTGCGGATTTCTTCACTTCCCCGGTTTCAGGGTCGAAGGGCCCGACGCCGTGGTAGAGCGAGGGGTTGGCTTCGGCAGGTTGATAGCCCTTGCCCTTGGTGGTCACAACGTGCACCAGGATCGGACCATCCATCCGCTGCACATTCTCCAGGGTCTGTACCAACTCATCCAGACGATGACCGCTGATCGGGCCGACATAATCGAAATCGAAGGCTTCGAACAACATGCCCGGCGTCAGAAAGCTCTTGACGGATTCCTCGACCTTCTTGGCGAACCGCCGCAAATCCTTGCCGATTCTGGGGACATTGTCGAGAAAGTTTTCCGTTTCCCGCTTCATCCTCACGAAAAAGTCGGAAGTCATCTGGCGGCTGAAGAACGATGAGAGCGCCCCGACATTCGGGGAAATGGACATCTCGTTGTCATTCAGGATGACCACCAGGTTCTTTTTCAAATGACCTGCATGGTTGAGCGCTTCGAAAGCGATGCCCCCGGTCAGTGAGCCATCACCGATCACGGCGACGACCTTCTCGTCATCCTGCAGCGAATCCCTGGCCGCCGCCATCCCCAGAGCCGCGGATATGGATGTGCTGGAGTGACCGACCGCGAAACTGTCGTGCGGGCTTTCCTGCGGCTTGGGGAAACCGCTGATGCCGTCAAGCTGCCGCAAAGTGGCGAAGCGGTCGTAGCGCCCGGTCAAGAGCTTGTGGGCATAGGCCTGGTGCCCGACATCCCAGATAATTTTGTCGCGCGGGGAATCCAGAACGCGATGCAGGGCGATCGTCAACTCGACGACGCCCAGAGAACTCGCCAGGTGCCCGCCGTTGCGGGCAACGTTCCGGATGATGATGCTGCGCAGTTCCTCGGCAACTTCCGGCAGCCTCTCCACCGGCAGCTGTTTAAGGGCCGCCAGGGGATTTTCCTGTTCCAATAAACTCTCCATGCATGCCTCGACTCATCAGGAGTTACGATTGACCATATGTCGTGCCAGAGCCTTTAATGGCCGGGCGGCTTCACCGAGCGGGTCAAGGGCTGCGACTGCTCGGACACACAATTCCTCGGCACGTTGCCTGGCTTCCGCCAACCCGAGCAAAGCCGGATAAGTCGCCTTGCCGCGAGCCTGATCGCTGCCGGAGGCTTTGCCGGTTTGGACCTGATCACCCACAATGTTCAGAATATCATCGGCGATCTGGAATGCCAAGCCGGCAGACTCGCCATAACCGGTCAGGGCTTTCATCTGGTCCCGGTCGGCACCAGCCAGGCACCCTCCCGCCTGCACCGATGCCAGGATCAGAGCCCCCGTCTTGTGGGTGTGAATATATTCGAGGGTCGGGAAGTCGACCTCAGACCCTTCCGATTCCATGTCCACCGCCTGACCGCCGACCATGCCCAGTGACCCTGCCCCTCTGGCGATGATTGCAATGACCTGCAAAATCTTTTCCGGAGCGACCCCTCGATTGGCCTCAGCATCGGCAAGCAGCCGGAAAGCTTCGGTCAGCAGGGCATCACCAGCCAGAATCGCCGTCGCTTCATCGAACTGGCGATGGCTGGTTGGCTGTCCCCGGCGAAAATTGTCATTATCCATAGCCGGCAGGTCGTCATGGATCAGGGAATAGGTATGAATCATCTCCAGGGAGCAGGCTGCAGGCAGAACCTGTTCAATGCTGCCGCCAATCGCTTCGGCGGCGGCAATAGACAGGATCGGCCGCAGCCGCTTGCCGCCGGCGAATACTGAATAACGCATCGCCTGATGGAGGCGCAGGGGAAGAAGAGTTTCGGCGGGGAGCCAGTAATCAAGCGCCACATCAACCCGGTCAGTCCTTTCGGCAAGATAGCTCTTGAGATCCATGACTTCAGGCATCCTGTTCGCGGTCCTGCCGAAATGCCTGCACGGTCAGTTCGCCATCGGCCTCTTTGACAAGCACCTCGACCTGCTGTTCCACCTGCTGCAGGAGCTTCCGGCACAGGTTGGCGCTGCGAACACCGGCTTCGAAGCAGGCCAGAGACTCATCCAGGGCAAGAGTTCCCTTTTCCAGGCGGGCAACGGCCTCTTCAAGCTCTTTCATTGCCTGTTCAAATGTTGGCTGGTCGCTCATGTCTCCCCTCTTCCAGGAATTTTCGTTTTGATCCCAACTCTTTATCTGAGCACGCCGACAACTCGAGTGTCAAGAGCCGTGGGCCTGAAAAATCTGCAAAAGAAGAAGTGGATCGACCCGGGTCTCCAGCAGCCGGACCGAAAGATGCAGGTGGGGACCGGTCGAGCGGCCGCTGCTGCCGACTTTGCCGATCACCGAGCCGACGGCGACCAACTCTTCTGGCATGACCAGGCTCGACGATAGATGAGCATAGATCGAAAACAGACCCTCGCCATGATCCAGCACCACCGTCTTGCCGGTGTAAAAAAGCTCTTCGGTCAAAACCACGCGCCCGGTGCTGAAAGCCCGCACCGGCGTGCCGATCGGACTTCGAAAGTCCGTGCCGGAGTGCGGCGCCCTTGGCTTGCCATTCAGCAGGCGCTGCTTGCCGAATACGCTGCTGACAGGATCATCGACCGGCCTGACAAACTCCTTCCAACGGCGTTCGCTGGTCCCTGTGAACAACTTTTTGAGCCGTCCGGCTTCCCGGCTGATCCGGTCCAGAACCGCCGGAGCCCTCGGGGAAACCATGGCCTCGGGCAGCGTCAGCTTTTCCAGAGGCCTTTCCTGACGACGAACGGTCAGGTGCTGCTGGAAAGGCGTACTTCCGCCCTGAGGATCGACAATGGCGCCTGTCACGGGATAAGTTCCATCGGCAGTGCCAAGCGGAACCGGCAGCAGAGCGACCGCCCCGGCCGGGTCAGGGTAGAGATAGATAATCTGATCCCTGAAACGCACCACACCGACAGCCGGGACAGGCCCGGTCCAGCGAAGGACGGCCGTACCGCCGTCAACCACTGTCTCCGGCTTGAGTCTGACTTCCCCGGCTGAGGCCAGGACCGGCAGGAGCACGAGGAAAACCGGCAACAGGCAGCGGCAAACTTTCATCGCTCCACCCGGGTAACGCGCGTCAAAGCGCGGCCGTCGGCAAAACGCAGCCAGAGCTCCTCGTCCACCGTCAGTTCCCCGGCCCGGCGCAGACGGTCGGCATCCGGCTGCCGACTGACAATCACATAGCCGCGTGCCAGCTGCTCCAGTGGAGAGAGATCCTGAAGCCGGCCGGCCAGAGAACCGAGCCGGTCATTCTGGGCCCGCATTTCGCTTTGCATGGCCAGCGCCAGTCTGCGCTGCAACTGCTCCAGATGTTGCTTCTGCAATGCCCAGGACTTGCCGGACTGTTGCAACCTTCGCTGCAGGCTCTCCAGCTGCTGTGCCACCAGGGCGACCCGCTGGCGCAGCTGAGACTGGAGTCGCATGATCAGATGGTCGAGATGATTCTCCAGCTCGAGCCGGCTCTTGGCGACCAGTTCGGCGGCGGCACTGGGCGTTGCCGCTCGAACATCGGCGGCGAGATCGGCAATGGTGATATCCACTTCGTGGCCGACCGCGGACACGACCGGCACCCGCGATGCGACAATTGCGCGGGCCACGCGCTCCTCGTTAAAGGCCCACAGGTCCTCAAGGGATCCGCCGCCGCGGCCGACGATCAGAACGTCGGCGGCGCCGTGCCGCTCCAGGTCGGCAATTGCCGCTGCTATCTCGTCCGCGGCACCTTCACCCTGGACTTTGACCGGCCGCAGCAGAACGCGCAAACCAGGAACACGACGGTGGATGACGTTGAGGATGTCGTGGATAGCAGCCCCGGTCATCGAGGTCACCACTCCGACACAGCCGGGGAAAACCGGCAGAGGACGTTTTCTTTCAATCGCGAACAACCCTTCAGCCGCAAGTCTGGCCTTGAGGGCTGCGAAGGCCTGTTGCAGGTCACCGACCCCGCCCACGCAGAGGGTTTCGACCACCAGCTGCATCTCGCCGCGCGCCGCATAAACGCCCACACTGCCTCTGCAGGCGACCCGCATGCCGTCCTGCGGCTGAATATCGACCAGACGGTTGCGGCCGCGGAACATCACCGCGCGCAACTGCGCCCGTTCATCTTTCAGGCTGAAATACCAGTGACCGGAAGCAGGCCTCGAAAAATTGGAAATCTCGCCTTCCACCTGGACATCGACGAAATTGCTTTCGACCACTTCACGCAGCAGGTCGACCAGACCGCTTACCGTCAATTTTAGAATCTTGCCATTCATTCCATCTCCACCAGATATTGTGGTACTGTTTGACATTTCCGATAAATAGCACTATATAACCTGGGACGATGGACGGCACGCACAGGGCGCTGTCCCATTTTCCCGACAACCATCTTTTAGCCGAGCAAGGCCTGTCAATGTCCGCACCCTACATCATCACCATCGCCAGCGACAAGGGCGGGGTCGGCAAAACCACGCTGGCAACCAATCTTGCCATTTACCTGAAAGCCATGCATGAAGACCTGCCGGTTACGCTGTTCAGCCTGGACAATCATTTTTCCGTCGACCGCATGTTCCGCCTGCATAAATCGCCCGCAGCCCACTCGGTCGTCGACCTTTTCAAGGGCCGGTCTTTGGACGACCTGACGGAAACCGGCGAGTACGGTGTTCAGATTATTCCCTCCAGCGACCACCTGTCTGAGTTGAGAAGCGAAATCAACCAGCCGGCGGTGCTGGCCAGGGCTTTGGCGAAGGGACGTCATGGCGGCATCCTGGTCATCGACACCCGGCCCGACATGGACATTCTGACCCAGAACGCACTGTTTGCCGCGGACCGGGTCATCGTGCCCGTCAAAGATGCCCCATCCCTGGAAAACTGTCGCCACATCTACGCTTTTTTCGACCGGCACGGCCTGTCTCGGCGGGCTCTGCGCATCCTGCCGTGCCTGGTGGACGGACGCATCCATTATGACGGCCCTTTCCGGGATCCGTACCAGCTGCTGAAAGCCTATGCCCTCAATCGCGGTTATCGTTGCCTGGAAGGTTATATAGCGAAAAGCCCCAAGGTTGAATCCCTCAATACCAACCCCGAAGGCAAAATCTACCCGGTATTGACCCATGGACGCCAAACCGACGTGCATGTGCAACTGACCCACATCGCCCGCCAGACCTATCTGGATTCCCTTGAGAAAAAGCAGCGCCGCCTCGACGAGGTCTGCCAGGAGGAGGCGCATTCCGTGGCAACCCGGCAGGCCGCCTTTTTGGAAAGACGCAAAACCCTGGTTCCAGGTTGCCTGGTCTGCGGCCGCAAGATCGTCCATGAAGACAGATTGGATCCGGCCGGTTATTTTGTACGCAGTTCGGACGGGAAAATCCTCGGCTATATCGAGGAAGAATGCTTCACCCGTCTGGTGTTCCGCTACTTCTATGGCTCAAAGCGCGTTGTCGCACCGAATGACCCGACCTGGGAACTGTTCAGGGAAACCGCTCTGCGCTCCTTTTTCGTCATGCAGCGAACCCCCCACACCCGGAACTTTTTTCAGCAGCAGCTCTCATTCTACCGTTTTGACGAGAACGGCCTGGAAGTCTCGCACAAAATCGTCGAACTGCTGGAATATGAGAAACGCCTGCTCGGTCGGGAACGCTCTGATCTTTTTCCCCTGCTGGAAAGAACCCTTTTCGATACCGAGGGGCGCCTCGGCGACACTTATCTCGTGGTACGCAAAGTCAGTACCGACCTGCCCGAGGAGATTCTCTTCGATCAGAGCTACGACCAGTTCCGGGCAGTCATGGAAAAAATCGGCAGCCAGTTGCCCTGAATCCAGCACCTGCTCTCACCTGCCGCCGGTCGCTTTTCCCAGCAGACGGGAGACGGTCACAAAACGGACCCCCTGTTCGGCCAAGCGAGGCAATTCACGCTGCAAGGCCAGCAGGGTTTCCGGATAAGGGTGACAGATGCCGATGGCCTGACCGTTGCGAACGGCCCGGTCGGCCAGCCGCTGCAGCTGCTTGGCAATTTTCTCCACATCCGGATCATTATCCAGAAAAACGTCCCGCTGCAGAACCGCAACACCCAACTCTTCGGCAGTTTGCTTGCCGACGGAGCGTGGAGTCGTCAGGCTGTCGACGAAAAACAGCCCCCGATCGCGCAGCACGGTCATTATGGCATTCATGCCGCGCCGGTCTTCGGTAAATCGGGAGCCCATGTGGTTGTTGGAGCCGACGGCTTCGGGAACCTTCTCCAGCAAGCGGGAGAAATTGTCAGTAAGCTCCTCATCGGTGTTGTGCAAGAACAACGCGTCGCTGCCTGGATTGACATCCGGGTAGCCTTGCGGCTCCATGGGCGCATGCAGCAGGACCTCACGCTTGGCCGCATGGGCCATAAGGGCGACTTCCCGGGCATGAACCTCTCCCGGAAGGATGGAAAAAGTGACTGGCTGGTCGAGACCGATCAAGGTCTCGGCCGTGACAAGATCGCGGCCCAGATCATCGACGATGATAGCCACTCGGGGGCCGGTGGGCATCGGCTGCAGGGCGGGAACGAAAAACACCAGGATACGCTGGACACCGTCCTCGGCGACGATCAGCAGGTCATCCTCCGCCAGTCGCACAGAAAGTTCCGGTGACAGGCTTTTCAGCCTTTCCCGAAGCGGTTTGACCATGGCTGGAGACGGTGGTTTGCCGTCAACCGTATAACGAGCCGGAACCGCCCGAAGATCCCGCCTCACCAGTGAGCTGCGAACCGGGACCGTGGCCAGGAAGCTCTCGATCGCGGCTTCCAGGTCTTTGGCAGAGACCGGAGCCACCGGTACAGACGGTGACGGCGGGCCCGATACCGGCGGCACCGGCTGCCGGCCCGAAACCCAGATCAGCCCGACCAAAAGGCCTCCGGTCAGACCGAGCAGGGCTAGCCAGATCCAGGTCCTCGAAGATTTGGCAAGTCGTTTTTTACGCTGTGTTTTGCGTTTTTTCGCCATATGTTTTCCGATCGCTCATCAGTAACCGGACAGGAGCATCAGCCCAGAGAGTCAGGCAGCCTGCTTCGGCATGGACTGAAAAACCTGCCAGCCCTTGAGAAGATCAAGGGCCCGCATCAACTGATAGTCTTTTCTGAACGGCTCATCCAGAAGCTTTTCCTGCTCGTCCTTGCCGGGGGCAGGAATTTTGCCGGTTTCGAAATGATTTTTCAGATCCTGCTCCCTGAGCCTTTCTGCTTCTGCCGCCTCGCTGAGTTCAATGGCCTGGACCTCGATGTCAGGCGTAATGCCCTTGGCCTGGATCGAAATCCCCTTTGGCGTGTAATAGCGCGCGGTGGTCAGGCGCAGGCCTGATTGGTCGCTGAGCGGGATGATGGTCTGCACCGATCCCTTGCCGAAGCTCTGGGTGCCGAGGATCACCGCCCGCCCATGGTCCTGTAGAGCCCCGGCAACGATTTCCGAGGCGCTCGCGCTGCCGCCGTTAATCAGAATCACCAGAGGATAGTCCGGCTCCGTCCCCTCGATCGTGGCGGAAAATTCCATCTGCGCTTCCGGCTCTCGGCCTTTGGTAGAGACGATCAGTCCATCGCGCAGAAAAAGATCGGCCACTTCCACGGCTTGATCGAGCAGCCCTCCCGGGTTGTTGCGCAGATCGAGGATCAGGCCTCTCAGATCGGTCTGGTCTTCCTGCTGCAACTCTGCCAGGCCCGCGATCAGGTCCTGCGCGGACCTTTCCTGGAACTGGGCGAGCCTGACATAACCGTAGCCTTCCTGAAGGAGGCTGGCTTTGACGCTCTTGACCTTGATGATTTCCCTGACCAGGGTGAATTCCCTCAATTTGTCGAAGGACTCGCGCATTACCGTGATCGTAACGCTGGTGCCGGGCTCACCCCGCATCAATTTCACGGCTTCCATGATTTCCAGATTTTTGGTCAATTTTCCCTCGATCTTGATGATCTGGTCGCCCGCCTCCAGTCCGGCCCGGGCTGCAGGCGTATCCTCGATCGGGGCGACCACGGTTAGGATGCCGTCGCGGATCGTAATTTCGATGCCCAAGCCACCGAACTGTCCTC
>DATFJP010000056.1:0-15908 GCA_035269105.1 Desulfuromonadales bacterium | reverse complement strand
CCGTAGTTCCACCGGCAGGGCGTGGGCGACCAGCATCATGGTGGTCAACACCGTCACCTGGGCCACGCTCAGGGCGGCGTCCGGGGCCAGCGAGGCAAAAACCACCATGCCTCCGTACAGGTTGGTGACCATGGCGGTCGCCCAGACCAGTCCCATGCTGCCCGGCAGGCCCACGACCTCCATGACCGGGGCCAGGCCGGCGCCAAGGCGCTCGGTCAGGCCGAACTCGGTCAGCAGTTTGGTGACCAGGCTGATCGGTATGATGATTTTATAAAGGGGGAGGCTGGTGGCAACCGCATCTTTTAAGACTTTACGGCTCGCGGAACGCAATCCGCTCATGCGCCGAGATAGGCTTTCTTCACGTCCGGGTTGCCCATCAGTTCCTCGCCGGTTCCGCTCGCCACGATTTTTCCCGTATCAAGAACGTAGCCTCGATGGGCCAGTTGCAGGGCCAGGTTGGCATTCTGTTCCACCAGCAGGATGGTCATGCCCTCTTCGTTCAGTTTTTTCAGGGTGCGGAAGAGCTCGTATTTGAGCAGCGGCGCCAGTCCCATGGAAGGTTCGTCGAGCAGCAGGACCTTGCAGCCGGTCATCATCGCCCTGCCAACCGCAAGCATTTGCTGTTCACCACCGGAGAGGGATTCGCTGCGCTGCTTGCGCCTCTCATGAAGGCGGGGGAAAAGGTCGAAGATGCGCTGGTATTCATGGCCGAGGTCGGTCCCTTTGTCGCGGGAATAGGTTGCCAGCTCAAGGTTTTCCATGACGGTCAGGTTGCCGAAAATATGCCGCCCCTCGGGAACCAGCGCCAGTTTCAACCTGCTGACCACGTCGCTGGGCCGTGTTTTCAGAATGGAATCGCCGCGAAACTTGATGTCGCCGGCAATGACTCGCGGTGCTTCCGGCGGGGCGAGACGGCAGATGCTGTAAAGGCTGGTGGTCTTGCCGGCACCGTTGGCGCCGATCAGGGTCACGATCTCGCCTTCGTTGACATGGAAGCTGATACCGTGCAGAGCCTGGATATTGCCGTATTTGACCTCGAGATCTTCAACTGAGAGCAGCATCAGATGTTTTCATCTCCAAGATAGGCGGCAATCACCGCGGGATGGTTGCGGACTTCATCCGGCGTCCCTTCGGCGATCGTCTCGCCGAAGTCAATGACCTTGATGCGGGTGCAGAGCTCCATCATAACATCCATGTGATGCTCGATCATCCAGATCGTAACGTTGAAATGACCGTGAATCCAGCGGATCAGCCGGATCAGTTCCTTGGCGTCGGCGGAATTCAGTCCGGCCGCCGGTTCGTCAAGCAGCAGCAGGAGAGGTTGGCTGGAAAGGGCTCTGGCAATTTCCAGCTTGCGCTGGGTGCCGTATGGCAGGTTCTTGGGCAATTCCTCGGCATAGTCGTGCAAGCCGAACACCTCGAGCAGTTCGCGGGCCTTGGTTTCGACCTCTCGTTCGCGCTGCTTGTAGTGTTTGCTGCGGAAAACCGCGTGAAAAAAACCGTAACCCAGCTGGTAGTGCTGAGCCAGGCGGATATTGTCCAGCACGCTCATCTCATTCCAGAGGCGAATATTCTGGAATGTACGGGCAACTCCCATAGATGTCACCTGATGCGGTTTTTTGCCTGCCGTATTTTCGCCAAGAACCAGGATTTCTCCCTCGCTCGGTTGATAAAAACCGCTGGTCAGGTTGAAAATCGTGGTTTTGCCGGCGCCGTTCGGACCGATCAGGCCGACCATCTCACCGGGGTGCAGCTCGACGTTGAAATCGGAAACGGCTCGCAAGCCACCGAACTGCTGGGTGAGGCCGCGGATTTCCAGAATAGGTGCCGATGCAGGCTGCGTTTGCGACTGTGCCATTATTTAAACCTGTAAAACTTTTTCAAGCGGGGGAAGACATCGCTCAACTCGCGGTTGCCCATGATCCCTTCCGGGCGGAACTGCATGACGATAACCAGCAGCAACGGAATCATCACCCACTTGATGACTCCGGCCGAGGGCTCCCAGTCCGGGAACACCAGGGTGATCGGCGAGAGCAGGCCGTCGATGATGGCCTGGGAGCGCAATACTTCGAGGAGCATGGTGAAGATGACGGCGGATATGATGGCCCCGGACAGGGAGCCCATGCCGCCGAGATAAACCATGACCATGGCTTCCGTGGATTTGAGAATGTTGAAGGACTGCGGGTTCACATAGCCGATGATATGGGCGTAAAGGCCGCCCGCGCATCCCGCCAGCCCGGCTGCGATCATGAAGTTGATGATTTTGATCTTGTTGGTATTGACACTCATGATCTCGGCGGCGACTTCATCCTGGCAGATGGCGTTCACGCCCTTGCCATAGGTGGAGTTGATGAACCGCCGGATCACCCAGACAGTCATGAACATAAAGCTGACCACCCAGAACATCATCCAGGGACCGTCGAAGATGTCGATCATGGCCCAGACCGTGTCCTTCATGCCCTGAAAGCCGCGCGATCCGCCGATGAAGTCCATATTCTCGATCGCCGAGATGATCATGTAGTTCACCGCGATGGAAATGATCGCCAGGTAGTCGTCGCGGGTCTTGAAAGAAGGGACCGACACCAAAAGCGAGGATAGTGCGGCCACGAAGCCGCCGATCAGGAGGATGATCGGGAAAACGATGAGCACCGAGGCGGCAGGCAGCAGCGGGTCGCCGAATTTGGAGCCGAAACAGAAGACTGAAAGCACCGACGAAATATAGGCTCCCACGCACATGAATGCCGCATGGCCGCAGGTAAACTCACCCATGTTGCCGTTGACCAGGTTCAGGCTGGTCGACATCATGATGTTGATGCCGATGGTCATGGCGACAATCTGGATGTAGTTGTCGATCAACTGGAAATGGGCCATGCCCAGCAGCAGAATGACCGAAACGACCATCAGTATGTTGAGAGAATATTTCGTCATGGTTTATCTCCCAACTATATCTTGGTCGACTGCGGCATGCCGAACAATCCGGTAGGTTTCATCCACAGAATCAGCAGCAAAATCGTGAAGGCGAAAAGGTCACGGTAAGTCGAGGGAAAAACGGAAACTACGCCGACCTCGATAAAGCCGAGGAGAAAGCCGCCGACGAACGCTCCCTTGATGTCGCCGATACCGCCAACGACCGCGGCGATGAAGGCCTTCCAGCCGATGAGCATGCCCATGAAGGGTTCCAGGACCGGGTAGCTCATGGCGAACAGCAGGCCGGCCAGACCGGCAAAACCCGAACCGAGGACAAAGGTGAAGACGATGATGGTATCGATGGGGATGCCCATGAGCGGAATCGCAAACTTGTCGTAGGAGATGCCGCGCATGGCCATGCCGATCCGGGTCCTGGTCACCACCCATTGCAGGAAAATAAAGACCAGGATGGCGGCCACGATCACCAGGACCTTGAGGTTGGTGACGGTGATGCCGCCCAGGTTCCAGATCTGTTTCTCAATCAGTTCGGGAAACTTCAAACGGCTGGCGCCGAGGACCGCCAGATTTGAGTATTCCAGGATCAGTCCGCACATCAGAGCTGTGATGACCACGTAGAGCCGGTGCGCGCCCTTGCGGCGCAAAGGACGATAAGCGACTCGTTCCAGGGTCACGCCGACCAAAGAGGTCAGGGCCATGGTCAGGGGCACGATAACCACGAACGTCAACGCCGGGGACAGGCCGATGGCCGGGGCAAGCAGGAATCCGGCCAGGAAATACGAAATGTAGGCACCGACCATGAAGACGTCGCCGTGGGCGAAGTTGATCAGGCGCAGCACCCCGTAGACCAGGGTGTAGCCGAGGGCGATGAGCGCGTAGAAACTTCCCCATTGCAGGGCATTTAAAACATTCTGAAGAATGAAGTCCACTTAAGGTTCTTCCTTGGCAAAGCGTTGACGGGCCAGGCACGCCCGGAGCGAGCCGATGAGGTACAAAAGAGCGGGGGTCCACAGACCCCCGCCGGATTCTTGCTATGCTCCCCGGTTTATTACGGGCAGACAGACTCTTCGAAAACAAATTTGCCTTCGTCGGAGATCTTGACGACTACGGCGCACTTGATGGGGTCGCCCTGTTCATCAAACTTGGCGGAGCCGGTAATGCCGTCAAAGGACTCGATGGAGGCCAGACCGTCGCGGATGGCCTGACGCATTTTACGGGGGTTGTCGTGAACCACTCCTGCGTTCTTGATCCCTTCCACCAGCAAACCGATGGAATCCCAGGTCAGAGCGGCGTAATCGGCAGGCTCCGCGCCATACCTGTCCATATAGCGGTCGATGAAGACCTTGGTCTCCCCTTTGGCGCCGGCGGCGGCGTAATGGGTGGAGAAATACTGGCCGTAGCACTCCTCGCCGCAGAGCTTGATCAGGTCCGGGGTGCCCCAGGCGTCAGAGCCCATGAAGGGGCCCTCGTAGCCGAGATCGCGCGCCTGCTGGACGATGAGGGCGACCTGGTTGTAGTTGTTCGGGACGAAGATAAAGTCCGGATTTTTGGCGATGATGGTGGTCAGCTGGGCGGAGAAGTCCTGGTCCTTGGTGCCATGTGACTCGAAGGCCACGACCGGACCGAGGTCCTTGGCTTCCCAGGATTCCTTGAAGATTTCAGCAAGTCCCTTGGAATAATCGTTGGAAATATCGAAGAGCACCGCGGCGGTTTTGGCGTCGAACTTCTTGGCCGCGAAGTCGGCCACGACCGGACCCTGGAAGGGGTCGAGGAAGGCCGCACGGAATACCCAGGGCCGGTCCTTGGTCGTGTCGGGGTTGGTCGACCATGGTGAGATCATCGGCACACGATTGTCGTTGGCGGTTCCGCCGGCGGGCACGGCCTGCTTGGAGGAGTTGGGTCCGATAATCGCCACGACATCTTCCTGCTCGATGAGTTTGAGAGCCACGTTGACCGCGGACTCAGCCTTGGACTCGTTATCCATGTAGATGAACTCGAGGGGATACTTTTTGCCGCCGACCTCCAGCCCGCCGTCGCTGTTGATGTCGGCAAGGTACATTTCGGCGGCATTCTTGGAGCCTTCACCCACTTCCGGGATGTCGCCGGTCAGGGGAATGTTGAAGCCGATTTTGATGGTGTCCGCGGCCAGAGCCGGAACCGCCAGCAAGACTGTCAGAAACAGCGCCGTGAACAGTTGCATCTTCTTCATTTTGTGGCCTCCTGTGAAAGAAAAAGTGATGTGACGACCGACCAGTTGTTCGGGCAGGAGCAGCCCCCTGAGAGAGCCCGCTCATGACGATGCTTCATTAAAATTTCGAACGTTCAGTATAGTGAGCGGGGCCATCCTGTCAAGTCCATAAATCGTGGCGCCGAACGGGTTGCCGAATAAATCTCAGAACTTCATTTTTGCATACTGCGACAGTGCCGAAGCGCGCCGGGCTTCCTGAAGCGTGGTGACGCCCTTGGCCTGGAGCAGCGGGATCAGTTTGAGGAGGATCTCGGCGGTGACGATCGCGTCGCCGAGAGCGGTGTGTCGACCGACGATGGTGACATTCATCCGTTCGGCGATCTGGTCCAGTGAATGGGTTCCCCAGGCCGGATGCACGATGGAGGACAGCAGCAATGTGTCCAGAACCGGCTGATCGAAACGCACCCCGGCCTGAAACTGTTTGATCTGCAGAAATTTCATATCGAATGCAGCATTGTGGGCGACCAGAACAGCGCCCTCGACGAACTTGCGGAACCGTGGCAGGACCTGGACAATCGTCGGTCTGCCTTCGAGCAGCGCCGGTTCAATGCCGTGGATATCGACCGAAGACCGGGGAACCGGCCGCTGCGGATCGATCAACTGGTCGAAGGTTTCATTGTAAAGCAGGCGCCCGCGCACGATGCGGATCGCCCCGAGCTGGATGATTTCATCCCCCTCCGAGGGCGATAAACCGGTGGTTTCCGTATCGAAGACCACGAAAGTGCACTCCCGAAGCGGCTGCCTGGCGGTTTTGGGACCAATTTCCTGGTTGAACAGATCAAATTCGTAATTGACGGGTCGTGCTTCGGGCTGGACCGACATCTCCAGGTGGGGCTCTTCATGGGTGGCGGGAACCGTAATGCGGATGCCGCGGCAACCAGTGTCTTGGCTGCATTCAAGCCGGATGTCGCCGCCCTGTTGGGCCAGGACCTCCTGGAAGCTCTGCTGCTGTCCCTGCTGGTCGGTGATCATCAGGGCATTGCGCCAGTCTTCGATCAGGCTCGCAGGAATATTGGCTTCTTTCCAGGAAACGGCAACCAGTGCCCGATCCTCAGCGGTCTTGGTGATGTCGATGGTCAAGGCCTGGAGATTTTCATGAATTCGCAGGAGGCCGGCCAGATGCGCGATCGATTGAATGAAGGTATAACTGTCCATCTGCAGGTGCAGTCCTGCACTCAGTTTGCCGGCGACGTCGATTGAGTAATGCTTTTTCAATGATTTTTGCAGGATCTGCTGCAGGTCGTCGGCCAGAACGTCTTCGAGTCGGCTGGTCTCGCGCTGAAAGCGCGTGTATTCCTCCTTGGCTGCCTGCAGCAGCTGCTGCATGTCATGGGATGCCTGATCGATGGCCCGGCGATGGTCCTGCAGCTGGTCCGGCTGCAGATGCGGGTCCTCCCTAATGGCCTTGATGGAGCTGCGGATCCGACCCAGCGACTTCTGGAAATTCCGGGTCAGATCCTGGACCAGGAAATCCAGCCGGCTGTTGACCTCGAACTGCCGGGTCATATCCTCGAGACTTAAAACGAACCCGGAGATTTCCTGACGCTCCTGGTGATGCTTGAAGACCGGCGTCATGTTCACCCGCAAACAGGTCCCGTCGTTGAGGGTGGTCATGAAGCTCGAAATCGGCGTTTTCTGGCCCTTGTTGACAGCCTGCTGCAGCCATTCCAGGGCATTGACGATCAAATCCCGGGAGAGTAAGCTGAAAACGGACCGGCCGAGACCGACCCAGACCCCGCGGCCTGCTCGATCTTCTTCGCCATCGGTTGCTTGCAGGATAGCCTGGGCCTGGGGGTTGTAGAGCAGAATCTGACCGCCGATATTGCACACCAGTACCCCGCTGGGCAATTCGGCCATCAAACCGGCCAGGCGGTCGCGCTCTTCATGCAGTTCATTCTTGGCCAGGCGGATCTGTTCATGAACCTCGGACTGGAGTCTCTGATAGGCATCGGCTGAATCATTGATCACCTCGGTCAGGTAGACGATTTCCTTGGCACCCTCGGGAGTGACCCGATAAGCGGGATTGACCGTGGTGATCAGGCGGGCTTTCTCCGCCAGTTGCAGCACCGGAATGATATAGAAGCGAAACAGCAGGCTGACCAGGGTGCCGATGATGATGACCAGGATCAAGCCGCCGAGCAGTGGGAACGGCGCCAGTTTGCCGAACAGGCCGCGGACCATTTCCTGCTCGCCCGGTGCCAGGCTCAGCCAGGAAGCGATGAAACTGCCCAGCAGGACCGTGAAGATAATGGCGATAATGACAAGAAGAAATATCCAGTATTTAAGTGCAGGTCTCATGGATCGTTCCGCAACGGCCGGGCTGCCTTGTGAACGGACGGACAGTTCCGGGCGGCTCTGAACTGCCGGAGGAATCCGAGGGCGGGCATGCCAACAAGATAACCTGCCAATCCTGAAACGCCAAGGATTCAATCCATATTTTAACTGCCCCGGAAGGGAGACAGAACAATGAAATATACCATGATTCACAGCTGCATTCGGGTCCTCGATCTGGATGCATCCGAGAAATTTTACCAGCAGGCGTTCGGCTTCGAGATTTCCCGGAAAAAGGACTTCCCCGCAGGTGGCTTTACCTTGAGCTACCTGCGGGCGCCCGGGCTGCCGTTCGAACTGGAATTGACCTACAATGATGATCGGGAAAAGCCGTACCAAATCGGTGACGGCTATTCCCACCTCGCGGTCGGAGTCGAAGATCTGGAAGCTTCCCATGCCAGGCATGCGGAGATGGGATATCAACCAACCCCCTTGAAGGGCTTGGAGGCCGGCAATCCGAAATTCTATTTTTTGACCGATCCGGATGGGTATCGCGTGGAGGTTGTGCGGCAGGGATGAACAACCGGACCGCGGTCAGGTTCGCTTGGGCAGACTCGGGCGCTGAGGATGACCGCAAAGCTTTTTTGCGGAAGTTTTAGGCCGGGGGAGTGTCCATGGGGCAAGACCAGGCCCGATGGCTCGGAGCGGAAGACTGTTGCGGGACCGGCCGCCGCTTGCAGCGGGGCCGGCCCAGGAAGAAACGCTGCGTCAATGACTGGAAGTCAGATTGCTGATACGCAGGCCTTTTCTGCTGAGAGTCCGTCGGCTGCGCTCCGAAAAATTCAGATCAAGGGGTTTGCGCTGCCCCTCTTCCGGAGCAGGGAAGTCACCATCAAGGCCCCAGCCTCTGGCGATCTGCTGCATCTCACTGAACGCGAAGCGCCGGATCCAGCTTCTGGATTTTTGGGCAGTGGCGAGCATCATTGCCGGTAGCGAAATCATTGTGGAACTCCTTTGAATCAGTCTGTGGCAGCCTGAATGTCAGCCACAGCGCGGTTCATTTTGCGAATTCGGGTTTATGTTTCGCTTTATGGTAGGAGTCCGGCAGGTGGATGTCAAGCTGCGAAAATTCGTAAAATGCCGTTTTTAAAAAGGAAAAATCTGTAAGTTCAGAAGAAGACTAAAGAATAAATGAGGAACGAGGAGAATTTTTTTTGGTAAAAATTACCTTCATTTGGTTTTGAGACATCGTCACAAGTCAATTTAAGTAAATATGTGTTTTAAAACAATGTGTTGCCTGTTATCACGCAAGGTGCTCCGCACCTCATCAGTTATCCTAGTATCCATCCGGCAGCTCCGGATGGGCACTGTGAAGTTTTCGAGCGGGAAACTATCCTAAAAGCTGCTCCATCATGGCCATTGCCGCCCTCCGGCCGTCAGCCGCAGCGGTCACGACGAGGTCAGCGCCCCGGTTGCAATCACCACCCGCGTAAATCTTCGGATGGGACGTTCGACCCTGCCTTGGGTCGATGACGATCTCTCCCCAGCGACCCAGCTTGATGTCGTAATCCACCAGCCAGTTCAAACCCTCCACATCGAAGCCAAGCGCCATGATCACAACGTCGGCGGGAACGCAATGTTCGCTGCCGGCAATTTCTTCAATCCGACGCCGGCCGCCGCCTTCCGGTTCGATCAGTTTGGTCCGGATCATATCGACTCCGGCCAGTACGCCGGCCTCGTTGGTCACAAATCTTTTGGGCGATTCGGTAAATTCGAAATCGACACCCTCCTCGATTGCATTGAGGTATTCCTTGCGGCTGCCGGGCATGCTGGCCTCATCCCGGCGATACAGGCAGGTCACGGATTCGGCGCCCTCACGGAGCGCGGTACGCACGCAGTCCATTGCGGTATCGCCGCCGCCGATGACCACCACCCGCTTGCCGAGCACCCCGAAACGCTCCATCCATGACCTGCGGGAAAGGCGACGTTGGACATTGGTCAGAAACTCCATGGCCAGAAACACCTGGGGCAGGTCCTGGTTGGGGATTTCCGGAAGCTTGCCGTCGGTTGCGCCCAAACCGAGAAAAACGGCATCGTACTGGTCAATCAGGGTCTGCAGATCCTTGCCGTGACCGATTTCGGCATTGAGATGCAGTTTCATCCCGGCGTCCTGCAACAAGGAAAAGCGTCGGGAAACGGTCTGCTTTTCCAGCTTGAAACCGGGAATGCCATAAGTCAGAAGGCCGCCGGGCTGGTCTGCCCGTTCGTACATTTCCACGGCGATCCCTGCTCGCAGAAGGAAATGGGCGCAGCTGATGCCTGCCGGTCCCGAACCTATGACTGCGACCGTCTTGCCGGTGACTGGCCCGGGAAAATCCAGGGTCAGGCCGGATTCAAAAGCGAGATCGGTGATGGAAGCCTCGATCGGTCCTATGGTGATGGCGCCATAGCCGTCCTCGAGAGTGCAGGCCCCTTCACAAAGTACGTTGTGAGGGCAGACCCGGCCGAGAATTTCCGGGAAGGGCGAGGTTTCGTTGGAAAGCCGGAAGGCCCGCTCCAGGTCTTTCTCGGCAATCGCTTCCAGCCATTGCGGAATGTAGTTGCGCAACGGACAGCCGATTGTCGTACAGAAGGGATCGCCGCACTGCACGCAGCGTTCGGCCTGGCGGGCCACTTTGCGGTCATTGTAAAAGCGGTAGATCTCTTCGAAGTGGTGAATGCGCTTGCTCGGGTCTTCCTTCAGCAGGTCTTCTCTGGAGGTTTCGACAAAACTTTGCATGATTTATGTCCTGATCCTTGAATATTGCGTCGCTGATGCGGCTGGCTTCTCGCCGATCAGTCGCCCTGTTTCGGGTTGAGGGGCAGCTTCATGTCTTTTGGCGTCACCATCCAGAAATAGGCCAGTTCTTCCCGGTAATTATCCAGAATCATTTTGGCCTTGGGACTGGCGGTCCTTTCCAGGTAACTGCTCAGGATATTTTTGAGATAGAGCTTGCCTTCATTGTCATCATCGACATCGATCCGGTGCGCTTCGACCAGTTCGCCGTTCAGGTTGTCGATAAAGGTTTTGCTCCGGTCATAGACAAAGGCGGCCCCGCCGGTCATGCCCGCCCCGAAATTGATTCCCGTCTCACCCAGAATGACCACGGTTCCTCCGGTCATATATTCGCAGGCATGATCGCCGACGCCTTCGACCACGGCCAGGGCGCCGGAATTGCGGACCGCAAAACGTTCACCGGCTGTGCCGGCGGCAAACAGCTTGCCACCGGTCGCGCCGTAGAGGCAGGTATTGCCGATTGCCGCAGAGCCTTCCTGATAGATCCTGGGTGTCACAATGATCCGCCCGGCGTTCATGCCCTTGCCGACATAGTCATTGGCAACCCCATTGAGAAAAATGCTGATGCCATGGACCAGAAAAGCTCCCAGAGACTGACCGGCGGCGCCAGTCAACTTGAGGGTGATCGCATCCTTGGACAGGCCGGCGTTGCCGTATCTGCTGGCGATTTCGCCGCTGATCAGGGTGCCGACCGAACGGTTCAGGTTGCTGATCTCCTGTTCGATCACCACGTGCTCGCGGGGATTATCGATGACGGGTCGAACCGTTGCAAGCATTGCCTTTTCGTAGTGATTGTCATCGAAAGGCGGATTTTCCCTGGTACGGAGATTCGGGCCAGGTATGCTGGCGAGAATCCGGCTGAAGTCGAAACTGCGGGCAGCCTCGCTTTCGATCACCTGCAGCAGATCGGTTCTGCCGATAACTTCGTCCAGAGTGCGGTATCCGAGCAGGGCCAGAATTTCCCGGATATCCTCGGCGACGTTCTGCAGGTAGGCGACCACCTTGTCAACGGTGCCGACATAGTGTCCGCGCAGCATCGGGTCCTGGGTGGCGACGCCGACGGTGCACCGGTTGAGATGGCAGACCCGCAGCATTTTGCAGCCCAGCATGACCAGCAGCGGAGTGCCGAAGCCGTACGATTCAGCTCCCAGTATGGCGGCCTTGACGATATCGGCGCCGATTTTGAGACCGCCGTCGGTCTGCAGCTCCACCAGTTCGCGCAGGCCGTTGGCCTTGAGGCTCTGGTTGGCTTCGGCAAGACCGAGTTCCCAGGGGTTGCCGGCGAATTTGATCGAAGTCTGCGGGGCGGCACCGGTCCCTCCGTCACTGCCGGAAATGATGATTTTGTCCGCATAGGCTTTGGCGACACCGGCGGCGATGGTGCCGACCCCCTGGCTGGAGACCAATTTGACCGAGATCATGGCCTTCGGGTTGATCTGCTTCAGGTCGAAAATCAGCTGAGCCAGATCCTCGATGGAGTAGATGTCATGATGCGGCGGTGGCGAGATCAGGGTGACCCCCTCCACCGTATACCGCAGCGCGGCGATCAGGGGGGTGACTTTTTCCCCGGGCAGCTGACCGCCTTCACCTGGTTTGGCGCCCTGGGCGACCTTGATCTGTATCTCTTCAGCGCTGCGCAGGTAAGCGGGCGTCACGCCGAAGCGGCCGGAAGCCACCTGCTTGATGCGGCTGTTCAGATCGCTGTTCAACCGTTCCGGTGATTCACCGCCTTCGCCGCTGTTGGACGCTCCGCCAAGGCGGCGCATCGCCTCGGCCAGGGCCTCGTGGACTTCCGGTGAAACGGAGCCGAGCGACATGGCGGCAGAATTGAAGCGCCGGGTGATCGCCGCAACCGGCTCGACCTCCTCGATTGCTATCCGATTGCGGTCGTTCTTCCAGGTCAGGAAATCGCGAATGAAGCACTGTCCACGGTTCTGGAGCATTTTGCGAACCAGCAGGTAGTCGTTGCGGTCGAGGGTCCGGGCGAAGCGGTGCAGGCTGGTGATGATCCGCGAGTGAAAGTCGTGGTAGTCACCATCGGGATTGTCTCGGCCCGCACTGCCGACCGCCAGAGGATAAAAGGGAGTCATAAAGCTTTTGCGGAAAACCTGTTCATGAGTCCGCCGGATCCGTTCTTCGAGCTGTTCGAAATCGAGGCCCGGCAGCAACGGCGGGGACGCCGGGAAGCAGGCGGCAACCACCTCCCGGGACAAACCGATGATATCGAACAGGGCGGCATGCCGATAGCTGGCAACGGTGCTGATGCCCATCTTCGACATGATTTTCAGAATCCCGGTGGTCAGCGCCTCATACAGGTTTTTCAGGGCCAGGCGGGTTTCCCGCGGGGTTTTGTTCAGGTTCCGGCACATCTGCAGGCCAGTGGCATAGAGCAGCCAGGGGTAGATGGCTGTAGCCCCGTAGCCGAGCAGAACACAGGCTTGATGAGGATCGACGACTTCGCCGGTGATCGCGATCAGTGAGACCTTATGGCGAAGTTTCTCCGCGGACAGGCGTTGATTCAAATGGCCGATGACCATGGGCATCGGCAGCAGGCGGGTTTTGCCGTCGAGGATGCGGTCGTCCAGCAGGACCAGACGCACGCCTTCATCCTGCACGGCCGCAACCACCCGGTCGGCCAGCTTTGGCAGACTGGCCCGGAGGTCGGTCTCGAAGCCGGTGCCGAAAGACCGATAGCGGTAGCAGCTTTCGTAGCGGGAACCGTCCGGATCGCCGAAGGAAAGCAATGCCTGCAGGATGTCGCGGGACAGAATGGGGGAAATGTTTTTCAGGCGTCGACTGCGATCCGGGGTCTCCACCAGCGGATTGCCGATTTCGCCGAAGCCGATCGTGGTCGACATGACGACTTTTTCCCGGTAGGGGTCGATCGGCGGGTTGGTGACCTGGGCGAATTTCTGGCGGAAAAAATCGGTGAAGCAACGCTGTTTTTCGGAAAATGCGGCCAGGGGGCGGTCGTCGCCCATGGAGCCGGTCGGTTCGCGCCCCTCGCGCAGCATCGGCTTGATGGTGTACTCGACCGTTTCATGGGTGATGTTGTGGTAGCGCTGCGCCTGGTCGAGGCGGTCGTACTGGTAGTCGGCGAGATCCTCGAACTGATGTTCGATATATTCCATCAGATAGTTGGTCCGGCCGGTCAGCCATTCGCTGTACGGCTTGGAACTCATCAGGTAATGATCGATGTCGCTCGAGAAAAAGACCTGACCGGTCTCGAGATCGGCGGCGATCATCTCGCCGCTCTGCAGGCGGCCGCGGGCCCTGACTTTCTCCGGGGGCGTTCCCAGGACGCCGTATTCACTGGTCAGCAGCAGGCGATCGTCGGTGGTGATCACGTATTTCCCCGGGCGCAGGCCGTTGCGGTCGAGGACGCAGCCGACATGCCGGCCGTCGGTTATGCTGACCGCCGCCGGCCCGTCCCAGGGCTCGAAGGCAGCGGACGTGTACTCATAGAATGAGCGCAGCCGCGCCGGCATGTGTGCAACATTATGCCGGGCCGGTGGAATCAGCATACGGACGGCTTTGAAAAAATCAACGTCATTGGCCAGCAGGAACTCGAACATATTGTCGAGGCTGGCGCTGTCGCTGACGCCGTCCTGAAGAATGGGCAGCAGGCTTTGAAACTCCTCGGGACTGTAGACCGGGCTTTGCATGGTCACCGACTTGGTCATGGCGTTAAATCGGTTGCCGCGGATCGAATTGATCTCGCCGTTGTGAGCGAGATTCCGAAAGGGCTGGGCCAGGCGCCATTCCGGCAGGGTGTTGGTGCTGAACCGCTGGTGGAAGAGGACGAAGCGGGTACTGAATTCCTCGCGGGTCAGGTCGGGGAATAACGTGCAGAGCTGGTCGGGCATGACCAGTCCCTTGTAAGCCAGGAGGCTGCGCGAAAAGGTCGAGACATAAAAATCGGGTTCCTCTACCAGGGTCTTTTCAACCCTTTTGCGGGCCAGAAAGACCAGGGCGTCGAAGCGTCGCGTTGCCGTCAGCCGGGCCGGGACAACGAAGGCCTGGACGATCGCCGGCAGACGGTCGATGGCATATTGGCCGAGAGCTTCCGGGTTGAGGGGAACCTCCCGGAACAGTACCACCTCCAGATCGGTCTCCTTGCAGATCGAGGCAAAGAGGTCCTGCTGCCGCTCCGGATCGGACAGGAACAGGGTGGCCACCGCGAATTCATCCGGCAGGTATACCTGGTTTTCCTCGGCGAGCAGCCTCATAAAGGAGGTCGGCATTGCTGCCAGAACACCGCAGCCGTCGCCCGACTTGCGGTCTGCGGCAATGGCACCGCGATGCATCATGCGCGACAAGGCGCGGATGGCGTCCTGCAGAAGCTGGTGGCTGGACTGGTTGCGCAGATCGGCGAGCAGCCCCATGCCGCAGGCGTCATGGAATTCTTCAGCGATATTCATCTGCTTGGGCCTCGAAGGTATTGTTGGGCAATGGACTCAATAATAAGGGAAGACTAGCCTTCATATGCGGCAATTGCAAGCGGTCATGTTTCTCCGTAGAAGGATTTTATGCTCTTGTTCAGGGTTTTGCCCGAGACGGTCGAATTGAGAGATCAATCCGAAGGTTATGAAAGGGGGGCTGGCGAACTTGGCAAGAAAAGCTCAGGAATCTTATACGACCAAGTCGACGATGTCGATTCGCCGGTGACGGCTTTTGAATCTTATTTGGCGATTTGTTTTCAAAGCTGTTCTTGCCGGCAAGCAATAAACAAATTTTCCCTGACGCGGGAAGGCGTGAATTTTTCTGAATTTTACTTAGCTTTCTCTGTTATTTAGGATATTATCAGTCGAATTAGACAGATGCGTTATTTTGTGAGCTTCGGCACCTTTCGCGCCGGGAAGCAACCTTATGTCAGAGAAATCCGAACCTCGAGTGGTCCGCCCCAAACCCCCTGATCGCAAAAAGTCTGATCTGCAAGACATGCAGATGCGTCCATTGCAAGTCGCGCTGATCTATGCTTTGCTCGGCACCGCCTGGATCCTGATTTCCGACCGTGCCGTGGAATGGCTGCTTGCCGGCAGTGTCGAATACCTGGTCGCCCAGACCCTTAAGGGCCTGCTTTACGTCGGATTGACATCTCTGCTGGTGTACTGGCTGGCCCGACGGGCCTTGCAGGAAGCACGCTCCCGGTGGGCGGACAAACATCTGCAGACCAGCCAGAATCTGCTCGAGAAAACCCTTTCCACATTAAGCGACGCCGTTTTCCTGATTGATCCGGGCGAACGGACCATTTCGTATTGCAATGCGGCGGCGGAACGCCTGTTCGGCTACCGGAAAGACGAGTTGGTTGGCCAGAGCACCCGAATTCTTTATGAAAGCGGGGCGGCTTATAGACAATTCGGCAAAAATTCTGAAAAAATCCTCGATCAACAGAAAATGTTTCACTGTGAATTTCGGATGCGCAAGAAAGATGACACCATCATCCGTACGGAACATACCATCACCGCCATCGACGAAGAGTTCGGTTGGCAAAAAGGCGTCATCAGCATTGTCCGGGATATCACCCAGCCAAAGCTGACCGAAGATGCCCTGCGTTTTTCCGAAGCGCAGAATCGTGCCCTGGTCGAAGCCATTCCCGACCTCATCTGGCTCAAGGACCTCGAGGGC
>DATFJP010000055.1:0-6333 GCA_035269105.1 Desulfuromonadales bacterium | reverse complement strand
AGAAGAACGGTCGCTCGGTGGTCCCTGACTTCCTCAAGAAAAATCCTCATGATTTCACCGTCCTGTATGATGATCAGGGCACGGTACAGGAAGAATACGGGGTCTACAAGTTTCCGGAATCCTTTATTGTCCGCAAAGACGGGACGATCGACCAGAAGGTGATCGGCGCCATCAACTGGGCCAGTTCGGAAACTGTCGCTTATCTCAAGAGTTTGGCCAAAGGATAATCATTTGCTTCAGCAAACAGCCGATATCACTTACTGGATTGCGTTTACCGCGGGGATTCTGTCCTTCGTCTCTCCCTGCGTGTTGCCGCTGATTCCATCCTATCTGACTTACATAACCGGCCTGTCCTTCAATCAACTTGATGAAGCTCACCCCGGGGCCAGGGTCCGCCTGACGGTTTTGCTGCACACCCTCTGCTTCATCTTCGGCTTTTCCCTTGTTTTCATCCTGCTTGGCGCAATTGCCGGTATCGCCTCCAGCCAGATCCAGGTTTTCCTGCGTGAGGGGTTGGACTGGGTCGCAAAAATCGGCGGGCTCTTGATCCTGCTGTTCGGCGTGCATATGACCGGCCTGTTTTCTTTCCGCGCTCTGCTGGGCGAAAAAAGAATCCACCTGCATAAAAGACCGGCCGGTTTTTTCGGCACCTTTATTATCGGAATTGCTTTTGCTGCCGGCTGGACCCCCTGCATCGGTCCGATTCTGGCGTCGATTCTGATGGTCGCCGCGACCTCCGGTCAGGTCGGTGAAGGAACGGTTTTGTTGACGTTCTATTCTCTGGGCCTGGGAGTTCCCTTCCTGCTTTCAGGGCTGTTGTTTCACCAGTTCCTGAGCGCTTTCAAGCGGCTTCGCAACCACCTGAGGAGGATTGAAGTCGGCACCGGAGTCATGCTCATGGCAGTCGGCATCATGCTTATGTTCGACCTGCTGGGACCGATCACCATGTTTTTTTACCGCTGGGTCCCCGTACAGGGATAGTCGCGGAATGAGAAAAGGGATCCGCCGACAATTATCATCTCAATCATGGTCAGAATTTGGAGAATCTCTAATATGCCATCGCCCGACAAAACAGCCAATCTGAACTGGACCTTGCTGTTCCTGTGCTGGCTCCTGGTCAGCGTCTCAGCGACCATCAGCATCTTTTTCAGTTCCGTTTTGGAATATCAGCCCTGTGTCCTCTGCTGGTATCAGCGGATCTTCCTGTTCCCGCTCATCTTTATTTTCGCGGCAGGTCTTTTCCCAGCCTTCGACAAGAGTGTCATCAAATATGCCCTGCCGCTGACCATCGCCGGTGGGCTGACGGCCCTTTATCACACCCTGCTGTATGCCGGCATCATCCCGGAAAACATTCAGCCCTGCTCACAGGGCGTTTCCTGCACGGAAAAATACTTCGAGCTGTTCGGTTTCGTCTCGATCCCGATGCTTTCGTTTTTCGCATTTTCAACCCTTGTCGCCTTATTAATCATCCTGAAGAGGAGAACGTCTCAATGAAATACGCACTCGTTGGCATCACCGGCCTGGTTTTGGTTCTGGCCTTTGTGTTCGGCAGTCAATATTACAAAGAGCAGCAAGCAGAAAAGTACGGCTTCATGGCGGCAGAAAACGCCGAGCTTTTTGTCCGGGAGCATTCACAGACGCTCGGCAGTGAGGACGCCAAGGTCTACCTGGTTGAGTTCATGGACCCGGCCTGTGAGACCTGCGCCGCGTTTGCGCCCTTTATCAAGCAGATCATGGCGGCCAATCCCGGCAAGATCAAACTGGTGATTCGCTACGCCCCCTTCCACGAAGGCGCCGACAATTTCGTCAAGATTCTCGAGGCCGCCAGAATGCAGGGGAAGTACTGGGAAACCCTGGATGTGATGTTTCAAACCCAGAACGTTTGGGCCAGCCATCACAACTATCAGCCGGCAAGATTATGGGACATTCTGCCCAGGGCAGGCGTGGATATCGAGCAGATCAGAAAAGATATGCATGACCCCGCCATTGCAAAAATCATCGAACAAGACATGGCGGATGTGAAAGCGCTGAATGTGCAGAAAACCCCTGGCTACTTTGTCAACGGCAAGCCGCTGCAGACTTTCGGCTACCGGCAACTGCATGCCTTGATTCAAGCTGAGCTGAACGCACAGTACCCGAACTAGGAGCCTTTCGGACTATACGGACTGAAGCGAAAATTCGAGACTTAGAGAACAGATTTTAGCTCGTTTGCAGCCGCATAGCCGTAGCTATGGGGCAAAAAGGAGCTGAAATCTGGGCCGAAGGATCGGATTTGCAGCCAGTTCATGGATAGTCCGACAGGCTCCTAGGCCGAAGCCCGTCGTTGACAAGGTCGGGACAACAGGATGTTTCAGGGACCTCAGGCGGTCGGCCGACGTCGCCCGCCAGAGGAGTTCAGGCTCTCACTCACAGGCCTCGCTGGCCGGCGACAGGATGCCGCAGCCGTCCGGCGCAGGCTCGCCCAGGAAGTCAGGCGGTGCGAAGAGGTCCGCTGAAGAAGAGGACGGCGAGGGCCCGGCTGCAGAGGGCGGCTCCAGCGCCCGCGGACTCAAGATCAGGGGGATGGTCTTGACGCCGTAGCGGGCCAAATTCATGCGGTTGCGGGCCAGCCGCCAGCGCAGGCTCGACTCGGCAACCACCGTCGGGTCCGGCTCGGCGGCAAACAGATTCCGCAGAGCCTGCGCATCGACCTTACCCTGGGCCTGCAGCTGAGCCAGCAGCTGCAGGTCGACATCGTTTTTGGCGACCGGGTAGAATGCCGCAGCTTCCCCATCCGGACTGCTGAGTACCTGGGCGACCGCCACGCTGCAGGCCGGACAGGTCGGCGAAAAATAGACGCGGACCTCAGCATCCGGAGGGCCATAGATGGCCCAGGGCGGCAACAGCACTTCCTTGCCGGCGGCGACCATCACCGGCAGCAGCAGCAAGCCCCAGGCCAGCAGCAAGCCCTTGAAAAATCGACCGCAGAACCGCGGGTGACTGTGCCAGAAACCCAGAGCCGCCCAGCCCAGCAGGAGAGCGACGATCAGGCAACTCGCGCAGGACCAGTACAGATTCTGCCAGACCAGGGCGACCAGATCCAGCAGCAGGCCGAAGACCAGGGCCAGACCGAGCAGCGAGACCGCGGTAACCCGCCCGCTTCTGGCCAGCAGGGCCAGAACCAGAATGATGGCGAAGCCGACCGCCCCGTACAGGTAAAAGGAATATCCGAACAGGCTGTAGCCGGCATACAGTTCGCAGCCGACCGTCAGGCAGAACAGGTTGGCGCCGCCGGCATTGAGCAGGCAGAGGATCAGGCCGAGCAGCGCCGGGATGAAAATCATCGCCGAAGTCCTTTCCTACAGAGCGTGCTTCTGGTCAAGCGCGCTTTGCGTGCGGGTTGTGAGAGCATGGTGCCATGGGCAGTCAGGGATTACTATTCCAGAAGTTGAGGGGCTTTGCAAATCTTCAATGTCCTTGCGGGGTGCCGCGTCCGGAAGGTTGGTGGGTCCGGGTCACTTGTCAGCGGCCGCAGTCGGCGTTCCGCAGAGCCGGGCCGCGACCTCTGCCGGCCTGGTCTCCGGCAGGATGGTGATCGCCATGCGGCGCTCCTCCGGCGAAAGCGGTTCCGCGTGTGCCAACTGGTGCTCGAGAACGTCTGCGGTCGCTTCCGAAATTCGCCCGGGCTGAGCGCTGCGAGCCTCGATACGCCGCAACAGTTCCTGGCGGGAACACTGGAAATCGAGGATTTTCACTTGAAATCCCCGCTGCTGCGCGCGCCGGTGAATGGCGCTGCGCTGTTCTCGTTTGCCGAAGGTGGCATCCACCAGCACCGAGAATCCAGCCTCCAGCAGATCTTCCGCGATGATCTGCAGATGACGGTAGGTGGCGGACGTCGCCTCCTCTCCGTAAAGACCGGCTGCAACCTCTGAGGCACTGTCCGCTTCCGCCGCCAGGCCATGCAGGCGCTTGCGCTCGATATCGGAATGTACGCAGACCGCTCCGCACAGCGGCGCGAATTGCTTGGCAAAGGTGCTTTTACCCGATCCGGAAAGGCCGTGGGTCAGCATCAGCTGCGGCTGGCCTGCGGTCGTATAAGCCGCAGCCAGATCGAAATAGCTGCGGACCAGAGCCTGGTCGCGCCTGCTCTCGGCGGCGCCCTGGCCGGCCTGGTCCAGACGCAGGCTGACCACCTTGGCCCGGACCATGGCCCGGTACACTTTATAGAAGTTCAGCAGCGGCAGGCCGGCAAAATCGCCGCTTTCCCGCAGATAGCCGTTGAGAAACCACCAGCCGAGCTCTGTTTCCTGACGGTCTTCCAGGTCCATGATCAGAAAAGCGATATCGTTGATCGTATCGATCCAGCGCAGGTTGGCATTGAACTCGATACAGTCGAACAGGAGGGGCTTGTTCTCGAACCAGACCATGTTGCCGAGGTGCAGATCGCCGTGGCCTTCCCGAATGTATCCTTGCTGTTTGCGCTGTTCCAGCAATGGCTGCAGCTTGCGAGCCGTCTGTCGGCTCCAGGTTTCGAGATTTATCAGACGATCGGCCAGGTCGTCGGCCACCAGGGGCCGAAGCTGGGCGAAATTCTCCTCAACGGGTGCGGTCACCGCTGCCGGCGTGCCGTAAGCACTGGTTGGCGGGGCGATAGCGGCCTGATTGTGAAAACGAGCGACACAGGTGGCAAACTGTCGCATCTGATCGGCGGTCAGTCCGCCGGCGGCATGCAGTCGGTCAAGCTGCTGCCGGGCGGGGAAACGGCGCATTTTGACGGCATGCTCCCGGACCGGCGTTCCGCCCAGGCGCAAAGCCTCGGCCGGTCCGCCGATGTCGACGACCTCGAGATACAGCTGCGGTGCAAAGCGTTGATTGAGCCGCAACTCTTCCCGGCAGAAATGCCGGCGCTTTTCCGGGGTGGAGAAATCGAGAAAGCCGAAATCCACTGGCTTCTTCAGCTTATAGGCGAAGTCACCGGCCAGAAAAACCCGGGAAGCATGGGTTTCCGTTTGTTGGACCTGATCGACCGGATGAGGGTAGAAATCCGGATCGAGCATCGCCCCGACAATCGGGGGCGTGTTTGCCGCCATCACAGCGCTCCGTGGAAAAATGGGTCGGCCGCCGGTTCCGGCCGGTTGCTTGAGCTGCTGCTTCAATCCTAGTCGAAAAACCGCTCGGCTCAAGCGGGTGCGGTTTTTTGTGTCCAGGCAGCAGCTGCCTGGGTTTCAGCAGGAGTGCTTTTGCAGAAAATCCAGCACCGCCTCGGTGTCGGCCACCAGCGAGGCGCCCGCCTGGTGGAGACTCTCGATTTTCCGCCAGGCCCGGCCCTGGCAGAAATCCTGTTCCGGCCCGGCCGCCACCAGCAGGACCTGTCCGCCCCTGGCAAGAGCGTCCCGGGCCAGATCGAGGTTGGGCAGGTTCCCTTCTCCCCAGAAGGTCGGCGCGACCACCAGCAGGTCGGCCGCCCGGCAGAGCTGGTCGGCAGCCGCCAGCGCCCGGGTCGACATGGCCCGGAAAGGTTCCTCGAGAATGCTCTCGATGCCGAGCGCCGCACTCAAAATCTGATCGGAATCGCCCCGGTTCAAGGGGCCGGCGGTCACTCGGCAGCCGGCCACCTGGAGGCGCCGGAGCAGCGTCCCGCCGCTGCCCCCGCCGCAAATCAGATGAACCCGCGGCGCCTGTTCCTTCCAGATGCGGCCGCGACCGACCGGGTAGATGCGCGGCGCCCCGGTATACGGATTGGCCTCGACCCTGACTTCCACCCCGAACACCTCGCGCAGGCTGGTTTCAGTCAGCACCTGGCGGGGCGGGCCGAGCGCGGCGAGCGAGCCGTTGCCGCGCAGCAGCAGGATGCGATGCGAGGTTTCCGCAGCCAGATCGAGATCGTGGGAGACCTGGATCACGGTCAACCCTTCTTCCCGGTTGAGGCGGGCCAGCAGCGCCGAAATTTCCAGCCGATGGTCCAGATCGAGATGACTGGTGGCCTCATCCAGCAGCAGAACCGGGGTGCTCTGCGCCAGTGCCCGGGCCAGCAGAACCCGCTGCAGTTCGCCGCCGCTCAGATCGGCGACGGAGCGCTGCCGAAGATGCAGAATGTCGCTCAGCGCCATGGCGCGCTCCACCGCTTGCCGGTCGCCCGGTGCCGGTCCGGCCAGACCCCGCTGATGGGCGAAGCGGCCCATCATCACCATGTCGCCGACCGGAAAAGGGAAGGGCACGGCCAGCGACTGGGGCACGACGGCGGCCTGGCGGGCCATGATTTTTCTCGGCTGGCGCGCTGCCTGCTGCTCCCCCCAGAGCACCCGGCCGCGTCCTGGTGCCAGAACGCCGCGCAGCAATTTCAGCAGCGTCGAT
>DATFJP010000054.1:0-31248 GCA_035269105.1 Desulfuromonadales bacterium | reverse complement strand
CGGGTTCAGGTCCTCGCGCTGGATGTTCTCGATCAGGGCCATTTCCAGCGCCCAATCTTCAGAGACGTCCTGAATCACGACCGGTACATCTTTCAGTCCGGCCTTTTGTGCGGCTCGCCAACGGCGTTCACCGGCGATGATCTGGTAGTGATCTTCAGCCTGGCGCACGACCAGCGGCTGAATAACCCCCTTCTCACGGACCGATGCCACCAATTCAGCCATTTTGGCGTCATCGAAGGTTTTCCGCGGCTGTTGCTGGTGGGGTCGTAAATCCTCGATCGGACAGAGGAAATATTTATGCCGCCCTTCCTGGGCTGCCGATGTCAGGAGGGCTCCGATACCCTTGCCGAGAGCAGGTCGTTTTACCATATCATGGTTCCGTACGGATGATTTCGCGGGCGAGAGCCAGGTAGGCGGCGGCGCCGCTGGAGGAAATGTCATACAACAGGGCCGGCAGGCCATGGCTCGGCGCCTCGGAGAGGCGCACGTTACGCGGGATGACGGCTTGAAACACCTTTGCAGAAAAGTGCTGGCGGATCTCTTCGCTGACCTGATGCGACAAATTGTTGCGGGAATCGAACATGGTCAGCAGGATACCGCGGATGACCAGAGCGGGATTCAGTTCTTTCTGGATCAACCGGATGGTGTTCATCAGTTGGCTGAGCCCCTCCATGGCGTAGTATTCACATTGCAGCGGAATCAGAACGGCATGGGCGGCGGTCAGGGCATTGATCGTCAACAGCCCCAGCGAGGGCGGGCAGTCGATAAGGATATAATCGTATTCCTCGACGACCCCCCTGAGGGCGGTCTTGAGCTTGCTTTCCCTGGCGAGAGCCGAAATCAGCTCCACCTCGGCGCCGATCAGGTCAGGGTTTGCGGGCAGCAGGTGCAGCGGCGCCAGCGCCGTCTGCTGCAAGACGTCTGCCGCTGCCGTGTCCCCGAGCAGAGCATGGTAGACGGTCTCCTGCAGGTCATGGATATCAATGCCGACGCCGCTGGTCGCATTGGCCTGCGGGTCCAGATCGACCAACAGGGTCCGCTTCTCAGCCGCAGCCAGGGACGCCGCCAAATTGACAGCGGTCGTGGTCTTGCCGACCCCGCCCTTTTGGTTGGCGATGGCAATAATCTGTGCCAAACCCCAAGTCTCCTTGCTTGTTGAATAGAACCCCTGCAGAAGTCGCTCAGATTACCATAAGCTCCTGGATCAGGGAAGGAAATTTCCCGCTCCCGCTATTACCGCAAGATGTGGAAAATCGATTCGATGAAACTACTACATATAGGGTGATTCCCCTACTCTTTGGTTAAAATCAGCAGCCACCGGGCAGCGCCTGTGATCGGCAGTTCGCTTCCTTCCGAGCGCCACCGCCATCCCCCTGCGGCAAGATTTTCCCGACAGGCGTCAAGTTCGCCGGGACCCTCAGGGCCTTTCATGGCCAACAGCCTGCCCCCGCTGCGGAGCAGAGGTCCGGCCAGTTTTGCGAGATGTTCCAGGCTGGCAACGGCGCGCGCCGTTGCCAGATCGAAGGAGGCGGCCAAGGCAGGCTCTGAGCGACAGGTTTCAAGCCGCCCATGTACGGCCGCATACTGTCGGAGATTGAGGGTCCGCGCCACGTGCCGCTGAAAAAAGACTTTTTTGGCCACGGCATCCACCGTAACCACCTCAAGATCCGGCCTGACGATTTTCAGCGGCAGCGAGGGAAAACCCGCTCCCGAGCCGATATCCAGAAGCCGGCCGGTTGCCGGCACGTGCGGCAGGAGCAGCAAAGAGTCGACCAAATGTTTTTCAACGACCTCGTCCCAAGCTGTGATCGCTGTCAGGTTGCGGCTGCGGTTCCAGCGCAGGAGCTCCTCGCCCAACCAATTCAGCTGACTGACTTGGTCAGCGCTCACCATAAGCTTCTGCCGGCGCAGCAAGTCCGGCAGCAAAAAGGGGTTGCCGGCCATAATCAGCGCTTGAGCTTGACGGCCAGAATGGCGATTGCGGCCGGGGTGACACCCGGGATCCGACCGGCCTGGCCCAAGGTCCGGGGCCGACCCTTTTTCAGTTTTTCGCGAACCTCGGCCGAGAGCCCGGCAACGGCATCGTAATCGAAGTCTACCGGAATCGACTGGTTTTCCTGTTTCCGGAAGCGGGCCACCTGGTCCAGCTGCCGATCGATATAACCAGCGTACTTGACTGAAATTTCAAGTTCTTCCCGGACTTCAGCGGACAGCGCCGACAACCGCGTATCCACAAACAGCAGATCATCAAGCCGGACCTCCGGACGACGCAGGAGTTCTTCCAGAGAGGCTCCGTTTTTCAGGGAACCAATCGGCAGTCTTGCCAAAATCTGCCGATCTGAGGGCCCCACCCGAACTTCTCGCAGGCATTGCCCTCCAGATTCAAGAGCCTGCTTCTTGATGCGAACGCGCTCCAGGCGCTCGGCTGACAGCAGGCCGACTTCGCGACCGATTTCGCTCAGGCGCAGATCGGCATTGCCCTCCCGGAGCAGCAGCCGGTATTCGGCCCGCGAGGTAAACATTCGATAAGGTTCTGCGGCACCGAGGGTCACCAGATCATCGATGAGCACCCCGATATAAGCCTGGTCCCGGCCCAGGGTCAGCGGCGGCTGTTCCAGATTGCGGCGCACCGCGTTAATGCCGGCGATCAACCCCTGGGCAGCAGCCTCCTCGTACCCGGAGGTGCCGTTGATCTGACCGGCATGGTACAGGCCGTTTATCTGCTTGGTTTCAAGGGAGGGGTAAAGCTGAATCGGATCAACGTAATCGTACTCAATGGCATATCCCGGGCGCATGACCTTGACCCGCTCCAGGCCCGTAATTGTCTGCAGAAAACCGATCTGCACATCCAACGGCAACGAGGTCGGCAAACCATTGGCGTAAATTTCACCGCTGGTCAGACTTTCCGGCTCGAGGAAAATCTGATGATGATCCTTCTCCGGGAACCTTACGACCTTGTCTTCGATCGAAGGACAATAGCGCGGACCGACCCCTTCGATAACTCCCGAGTACAGCGGCGAACGGTCCAATCCCCTGCGAATAACTTCGTGGGTCTCCGGGTTGGTATGGGTTATGTAGCAAGCAACCTGGGTTTGGCTGATTTCTTTGGTTTCGGCGGAAAAAGGCCGCGGTGCGACATCACCGGGTTGGGCTTCAAGCCTGCTGAAGTCGATCGAATCCGCATCCAGCCGCGGCGGTGTGCCGGTTTTCAGCCGACCGACCTTAAACCCAAGCTCGCGCAGGCAATCGGAAAGGGATTCCGCAGGCGGTTCTCCCGCCCTGCCGCCGGGATAATTCACCAGACCGACATGGATTAGACCATGCATAAAGGTTCCCGTGGTAAGAACGACTGCTCGGGCCGGATATTTCGCTTCCCTGGTTGCCACACCGCAGATGCTGCCGTTGTCGATCATCAGCCCCATGACCTGTCCCTGCTTCAGGTCAAGATTCTCCTGCCCTTCGATCACCTGCTTCATCCGCCGGCTGTACAAGTGGCGATCGGCCTGTGCTCGTGAGGCCTGCACAGCCGGGCCTTTTTTGGTGTTCAGCACCCGAAACTGGATTCCGGTAACATCGATGTTCCGCGCCATTTCTCCACCCAGGGCGTCGATTTCTTTCACCAAGTGTCCCTTGGCCAGACCGCCGATCGCCGGATTACAGGACATCTGGGCAATGGTGTCTAGATGGATGGTCAGCAGCAAGGTGCGCTGGCCCATACGGGCGGCCGCCAGGGCGGCTTCACAACCGGCATGGCCGGCGCCCACCACAACGATGTCGTAAACATCTGACATTATAGAAAAGTCCTAAAAACAAAGAAAAAGCAGAGCAAAGAAATTCATCCTTGTTTCACGTGAAACATACCTTCACTTGCCAATGCAGAAGCGGCTGAAAATTTGGTCGAGAATTTCATCGGGAGTGGTTTCCCCGGTAATCTGCCCCAAAGCATCGAGAGCCTCTCGGATTTCCAAAGCAAGACATTCCAATGGCACTTCTTCCACAACAAGTCGTCTGCTCCGCGCCACGGCCTCTTGGCTACGCAGCAGGGCATCGCGATGACGTCTTTCACTGATCATGACATCTTCGGCCGCTTCCTGGCCGGCACCGCCGCCAAGCCGCGCCACCACGGCCTCCTGAAGCTCGCCCAAACCGGATCGTTCCAGCACGGAGACCTGTATTGGGTCGGCGAAAGCCGTAAAAGCGGACCGATCACAGGATAGCCCGAGGTCTGCCTTGTTGAGAACGACCAGCGTTCGTGCAGAGTCGCAGAGGCGTAGCGCCATCCGGTCTTCATCGGCCAAAGGGTTTGAGCCGTCGATCACCAGGAGAACCAGGTCAGCGGACCCGACCCGCTCGCTGGCCCGGCGTACCCCTTCCTTTTCAATCGGATCAAGGGTTTCCCTGACTCCGGCAGTGTCGATCAGGCGAACCGGGAACCCGCCCAGCACCAGCTGTTCTTCAACCGTGTCCCGGGTCGTGCCGGGAACGTCGGTGACAATGACCCGGGACTGTCCCAGCAGAGCATTCATCAGCGAACTCTTGCCGACGTTGGGCTTACCGAGAATCAAAACACTGATGCCATCGCGCAGGGCTCGCCCCGTATCGAAGCTGCTCGCCAAAGTTGCCATGTCAGCAGCCAGAGACCTGAGGCCTTCGCCCAGCCAAGGGTGATCGAGCGCCCCGACTTCATCACCGGGAAAATCGATGTGCGCCTCGACCAGGGCCAGCATTTCCTTGAGCCGGTCGGCATAGTCATGAATCAACCGGGAGAGTCGTCCGTCGAGCTGGGAGAGGGCAACCCGGGCGGCCTGTGCCGAGCGAGCCCCGATCAGGTCGGCAACCGCCTCGGCCTGAGCAAGATCGAGGCGCCCGTTCAGAAAAGCCCGTTCGGTGAATTCCCCGGGCCTGGCCATCCTTAACCCCGCGTCCAGAAAGAGGTCCAGAACGCCGCGCAGAACTTGACTGCCCCCATGGCAATGCACCTCAACCACGTTTTCCCCTGTATAGGAATGGGGAGCGCGCATGATCACGGCCAGCACCTCATCAACCAGGTCGCCGTTTTTGCGGCAGAGCTGTCCATAATAAAGCTGGTGGGAGCGCATCTCGGCTGGTGGGACAGAGCTTCTGAAAAAAGGATTCAGAAGGTCCTCGACCCCAGCCCCGGACAAACGAACGATGGCGACCCCGCCCTCACCGGGCGGGGTCGCCGGAGCGATGATCATATCCGAGAGTTGTCTCGTCATGCTTTGCATCCTGCCGTCCCGGCAGACCCGGACCGGTGTGGGCGATGTCAGGCTTTGCGATGGATGTAATACTGCTGCACGATCGTCAACAGGTTGTTGACCAGCCAGTAGATAACCAGTCCGGAGGGAAAATTCAGAAACATAAAGGTGAACACGACCGGCAGAAAGGTCATGATCTTGGCCTGCATCGGATCACCGGAGACCGGCGTCAGTTTTTGCTGCACAAACATGCTGGCGCCCATCAGGAGCGGGGTAATGTAGTAAGGGTCTTTGGCCGACAGGTCGGTTAGCCAGAAAGCAAAGGGCGCATGCCGCAAGGCGATGGAATCAAGCAGGACTTTGTAGAGGGCGATGAAGACCGGAATCTGGACCAGCATCGGCAGACAGCCGCCCATCGGGTTAACCCGATGTTCTTTGTAAAGTGCCATCAATTCCTTGTTAAGACGCTCCTTATCCGACTTGAAACGCTCCCGAAGCTTCTGCATTTCCGGCTGCAGTTTCTGCATCGATTTCATCGAAGCATAGCTTTTGTGCGTCAACGGCCAGAACAGGATCTTGATGATGATCGTCAAAAGGATAATGGCGAGACCATAATTATGTAAAAATCCATAGAAAAAGGTCAGGACCTGAAGTAGCGGCTTGGACAGGATCTGGAAGAATCCGAAATCGATGGCCTTCTCCAATTGATGATTCTCGGCTTTGAGAATATCGAGTTCCTTGGGCCCGAAAAAAAGAAAGTATTCGAATTGCTGGGCGCCGCCCGGCTGCAGGGTAAAAAAGCCGGTTTCTAAGGTATTGCGGATGAGGTCCTTTTCGCGTGACAAGCGAACCTGATCAGCCGAATCCTGCAAAGGCACAATAACATCAAGAAAATACTTGGATTGAATAGAGGTCCAGACGATATTTTCCGTGTACGTCGGAGTTTCTTCGTCCAGCTTCTTGACCTTGACCTTTTCGAGATCGTTGCCGACCAGGGTCACCGGTCCGGCAAAAGAGTAGGCGGGGCGGTCGGCGTCATCGTCCCAGTATTTAACCAGAGACAGTTCAAGATCGCCGGTCAGGGGAGCAGTCGCCAGATTACGGACCCGGGTTGCGAAATCGATTGAATAGTGACCATCCTGGATAATAAACGTCTTGGTAATTTCAAGACCGGAAGGGGTGATGCTCCTGAATTGTAGAGTTTTCTTTCCCCCGTCGGACAACTCTATGGAATCACTAGTTAAATCAACCTCATAAGAGGCATCCCGAGCCAGGGCAAACCCTTCCGTACCCACCGTCTGCAGCGTTGCATAACGCAGGGAATCGGCGTTGATCAGCTGGACCTGCGGCGATTGAGGATCGGCAGCGTTCTGATATTCCTTGAGTTTGAAGGAGGTCAGTCGCGCTCCGGAGGAGGAAAACTCCGCCGTGTACAAAGACGTATCGATCGAAATAGTGCGATCCGCGGCCTGGGTTGTTTCAATCTCGCTGGGCGGCGTTGTTGTGATCTGATTGGTGTCCGTTTGCGGCCCTGCTTCGTCAACAGGGGCCGAAATATTATTATTGGTGCTCTTCGCTGTTTCCACCTCTTCGCTCAGTGCCGCTTGCTCCCCGGAGCTCGGCTGACTGCTCTGCTGGGGCGGAAAAAGCAAGGTGAAACCCATCCAGACAGCCAGCATCAGGACCAGGGCGATGATCACATTCTTGTTTTCATTCATGATGGAAGACTGCTCCTGTCAATCTCTGGCCGCATTTTTACTCCGCAGGATCATAGCCACCCGGATGCCAGGGGTGACAACGCAAGATCCGCCGCAGTCCCATCCAGGTCCCTCTGAGGATGCCGAAATGAACGACTGCGTCACGGGTATAACTGGAACATGTGGGATAAAAGCGGCAGGACGGGGGCTTAAAGGGAGAAATAAATAGCTGGTAGCAGCGGATCATCAGCAGTACCAGCCGTTCAAGCATGTTTCTTGCCCTCCAGGCATTGCAAAACACTGCTGAGTTCCTGGTCGAGTTTATCGTGAGAAATGGAACCGGCATGTCGCTTGGCGACGATGTTGATATCCAGTGAGGGCAGCGCCTCGACAGGCAGGTGCCTGAAATATTCCCTGATCCATCGTTTGAGACGATTTCTGCAGACCGCATTGCCGACCTTGCGACTGACCGTCATACCCAGACGGGCGTTGGTCGCGGTTCCCGCAGCAATGATAATGATCAGGTGTTCCGTATGATGTCTGCGCCCCTGCCGCCAGACCCAATCATATTCCCTGGAGTTGTGCAATCGGCTTTCCGCTGGAAAATGAAACATGGCCTCGCCGGTGGAGATGCCCGGAGTTTGGTCCGGACAAGCTTTTTTTATTTCACCGGAGTGGAAACCGCCAGTCGCTTGCGCCCTTTGGCCCGGCGCCGTTTCAGGACATTGGCCCCTCCGGCGCTGCGCATCCTTTTCCGGAAACCATGGGTCCGCTTGCGGCGTATGCGGCTTGGTTGATAGGTTCTTTTCATGACGCTGTTCAACTCCTTGTTTTATCTGGACAGGACGAATATTTTTCTTACGCTATGCAAAGAAGCAGTTTTAAACATAATTTTCAGGCAAAGTCAAGAATCAAAAACCTGACCAGATTCCCTTCCCTTGCCGGGTGCCGTAGATTTCCCTTGCAAAAAACAATGGCCTTTGCTACTTTTAAGCGGCATGAGGATCATCCCATTTGTTATTTATAAATCCTTGAAATTAGATGTATTTTCAGGTTATCCACACGCGTTGAAAAGTATGTGGATAATCCTGTTTCTGCAGAATTTTCGGCACGCTCAGTTTGTATGGATTCGGGTATGAGTAAACTTTGGCAAGATACGCTTGAACAGCTTGAATCCAATCTCAATCCCCAGCATTACAATACCTGGATAAAACCCCTGAAACTGGTCAAGCAGGAACAGGATGTCATTATCCTCGAAGTTCCCAATCGTTTTGTTCTGGACTGGGTCCGGGATAATTATGCCAGGCTCATCAAGGACATTCTCACGGAACTTTCCGCGGTCGCTTATTCCCTCCACTTCGAAGTCGCCGACTTCGATGGAAAGTCCAGCCTTCCTGAATCACGAAATACCCAGTCACCGACGCCAAGCCGCAACAACGCCCCCAAGGCTGCGGTTGATCACCAAAATGGCTTGAACCTCAACCGTAAATATACATTCGATGAATTCGTCTCCGGTTCTTCCAACCAGTTTGCCTGTGCCGCAGCCCTGGCTGTGGCTAACAACCCGGCAACGACCTATAACCCGTTGTTCATTTATGGCGGAGTCGGTCTGGGTAAAACCCACCTGGTAAACGCGATCGGCAATTTGGTGTTAAAAAAATCCCCAGGAAACAGGATATGCTATTACACCTCAGAAAAGTTCATGAACGAACTGATCAATTCACTCCGCTACAACCGCATGGACGAATTTCGTAACAAGTTTCGTTCGATGGATATTCTCCTGATCGACGATATTCAGTTTATTGCCGGCAAGGAACGAACTCAGGAGGAGTTTTTTCATACATTCAACGCCCTTTATGAGTCTCATAAGCAGATTGTCGTCACCTCTGATAAATTTCCCAAGGAAATTCCCGGTCTCGAAGACCGGCTCAGATCCCGGTTCGAATGGGGTTTGATCGCCGACATTCAGCCGCCGGACGTAGAAACCAAGCAGGCGATCCTCAAGATGAAGGCCGAACAAAACCACATCGACCTGCCTGAAGACGTGGCTTCTTTTTTAGCCAATTCCATTTGCAGCAACGTCAGGGAACTGGAAGGCTACCTGATTCGCATCGGAGCTTATGCCAGCTTGACTTCGACCGCGATCAACCTGCAGATGGCCCGCGACGTTCTCAAAGACATTCTGATTGAAAAGAACAAAGAATTAAGTGTCGAAGAGATTCTCAAGCGGGTCAGTTCCCATTTCAATGTAAAAGTATCCGACATCAAATCATCCCGCCGTCATAAGGCCATCGTTCTTCCCAGGCAGGTCGCCATGTACCTGGCACGACAGTTGACTTCGGCATCCTATCCGGAAATCGGTGAAAAGTTCGGCGGCAAGGATCACTCGACGATCATTCACGCCATCAACAAGATCGAGAAATTGGCAGGAGAAGATTACAGTTTACGCAAGAATTTGGATTTACTTAGAAAAAATCTGTCTGAATAGAAACTTTCCAGGTCGTGCAAAACAGGTGGACAGTCTTGGGGATAAATCGCAGAAAAATATTTTTCCTTATTTTTTTCCCAAACTTTCCACAGCAGATTCTCCTCACAGATAAACAGGACAAGTGACTGGAAAAAAGGAGTTAAATTCGGTTACCAACAAATTCACAGGCAACTATTACTACTACTGTCTTTAAAGAATCTTAAAACAATAATAATAAGACCTGTGAACAGGAGTCGCTCATGAACTTCACCATCGAAAAAGACGTGTTTCTCAAAGCCCTCGGTCGCGTCCAGGGAATCGTCGAAAAACGCAATACCATTCCGGTGCTCTCCAATGTTCTTCTCGAAGGTGGCGATGGTGAACTCCACCTGACAGCAACAGATCTGGAAGTCGGCATGCGTTCCAGCTATCCGGCGAACATTCGCAAACAGGGTCAGATTACCGTCTCTGCCAAAAAACTCTATGAAATAATAAAAGAACTTCCGGATCGGGAAATCAATTTTTCTGCCAAGGAAAATTGCTGGATCGAGGTGACCTGTGGCAAAGCCCAGTTCAACGTCGTTGGCCTTGCCGCAGAGGAGTTTCCTCATTTTCCCCAACCGGAGGAAGGCAATTTCATACAGATTCCGAGTCCAACCTGCAAGGAGATGATCGAGAAGACATTTTATGCCGTTTCCCATGACGAAGGTAAATACAACCTGAACGGCATTTTTCTTCAGGCCCTGAACGACAATCAGGCTCTGCGAATGGTGGCCACCGACGGCCACCGCCTGTCGATGATTGACAGGGATATCACCTCCCCTTCCTGCGAGGAACTTCGCAAGGGGGTTATTCTGCCGCGGAAAGGCTTGCTGGAACTCAAGAAACTGGCTGAAGAAGGCGGAGCGGATCTGGGCCTCGGCTTTATGGATAATACGGCCGTGATCAAAAAAGACCAGACAGTCATTATCATGCGTCTGGTCGATGGTGAATTTCCCGATTATGAAAGAGTCATACCGAAAAATAACGAGCAGGAAATGAGAGTTGCCGTAGATCCCCTGCTGCACGCTTTGCGCCGCATGATTATCCTGTCCAGTGAAAAATCGAGAGGCGTGAAAATGCAGTTGAAGAAGGGCCTGCTCGAACTCTCGTCTTCCAATCCCGAACTCGGTGATGCTCACGAAGATCTGGATATGGATTACGATGGACCGGATATCTCCATTGGCTTCAATGCTCGTTATCTACTGGATCTACTGCAGGTCCAGAACCAGGAGGAACTCCGGGTGATGCTCAAGGACAATCTTTCTCCCGGCTTGTTTCTTTCGGGACAGGAAGACGGATTTCTGGCAGTTGTCATGCCGATGCGGCTTTAACCCGGTAAAGTAGCGCCTTCATGCCCAGGTTCCACCACGGCCGCAATTCATGTATTTATTAAATTCGTCTGTGCGCGGCTTCCGTAACTTGCGGGATTCTCAGCTAGAATGGGGATCTGGCTTCAATATTCTCTGGGGCGAGAATGCACAGGGAAAAACCAATCTTCTGGAGAGCATTTACCTGCTTGGCCATTTAAAAAGTTTTCGCTCTGCGCGCGGCACGGAATTGATTGCCCATAATGCGGCTAAAGCCGTTCTCGGCGGAGCAATAAAAGCCGCTAATGTTATCAATCGTATCGAACTGGTCCTGGAACAGGGCGGCAGGATTCCCAGCATCAATGGAAAAAAAGTCAGAAAACTGAGCGATTTTCTCGGCTATTTGCGCCCGATCCTGTTCACGCCGGAAGAGATGGAATTAATCAAGGGCTATCCGGCCGGCCGCAGGGCTTTGCTGGACCGCGCTATCGTCCAGCAGGACCCTTTGTACCTGGATCGGGCTCAGGAATTTTATCGCATTCTGAAACAGCGTAATCTACTTTTAAAACAGGAGGCAGGAAGACTGGAGATCGAACCCTGGACCCGTTCCCTGATCGTTGCCGGTGCCGGAATCCGACGACAAAGGTCCGATTTTTTAAAGGACTTCAAACCGCTCTTTCGGGAAGCTTACCAGGAGATCGCCGAAAACCGGGAACAGCCGGAGATCGATTATCCCTATGAAACGAGCGACCGGGAAAATCTGGAGAAGCAACTTCATCATGAATTGGAGAGACAATCCGGTCGTGAAAGGCAGTATAAACAGACCCTGGCGGGTCCTCACCGAGACAATCCGGAATTTTTAATCGATGGTCGACCCTTGCGAACGTTTGGTTCCCAGGGGCAGCAGCGCAGTTTTCTGCTGGCTTTCAAGTCGACCCAGGTGATCAGTCTGGAACGGCAACTTGGGGAATCTCCAGTACTTCTGCTTGATGATTTAACCAGTGAGCTGGATTGGCGCAGACAACAGGGTTTTTTCAAATTTCTCCTGACCCGTCGCGGCCAGGTCTTTATAACCACAACACGGCCAAATATCCTGGGTGATCATGGTCCGGTCGAGGCCCGCTTCTACCAGGTCTTCGATGGCTCGGTGAACATCCAGTGAAGGAAACGAGGCAAGCATGACGCAGAAACTCAACAAAAGCTACGGTGCAGATAGCATCAAGGTGTTGGAGGGTCTTTCGGCCGTCCGAAAAAGACCGGCAATGTACATCGGTTCAACATCGGTGCAGGGTCTTCACCACCTGGTTTACGAGGTCGTGGACAATTCGATCGATGAATCCCTGGCCGGCTACTGTGATGACATCAAGGTCATCATCCACGTTGACAACTCGGTCACCGTCACGGATAACGGCCGGGGCATTCCGGTTGATATGCACAAAACCCAGAAAAAGCCGGCCGCGGAAGTGGTCATGACGGTTCTCCATGCCGGTGGCAAATTCGACAGTGATTCCTACAAGGTTTCCGGAGGCCTGCACGGTGTCGGGGTTTCCGTGGTCAATGCCCTGTCTAGCCGTCTGGAGCTGGAGATTCGCCGAGACGGCAAAGTCTACCGGCAGAACTACGAACGGGGCGTGCCTACCGGACCTCTGATTGAGGACGGCACCACCAAAAGACGGGGAACCCGTATCATATTCTGGCCGGACAGCGAAATCTTTGAAACCACGGATTTCTCTTTCGAGACGCTTTCCCAGCGATTGCGCGAACTGGCTTTCCTCAATGCCGGCGTCAAGATCGAGATTGTTGACGAGCGGAGCGACAAAAGCCACAATTTTCATTATGAAGGCGGCATTCTGTCCTTCGTCGAATATCTGAACCGCGCCCGCAATCCCCTGCATCCAAAACCCATTTTCTTCAGTGGAAGCAGAGAGGGTGTCGATATCGAAGTCGCCATCCAATATACCGACACCTATGATGAGAAAATCTTTTCCTTTGCCAATAACATCAATACCCACGAGGGCGGCACCCATCTGATCGGCTTCAAGGCGGCGTTGACCCGCACCATGAATCACTACGCGACCGCCAACAACCTGTTAAAGAATGTCAAAACCTCCATTTCCGGCGATGACCTGCGGGAGGGCATGGCGGCCGTGATTTCGGTCAAGGTCCCTGATCCCCAGTTCGAAGGGCAGACTAAAACCAAACTTGGTAATTCGGAAATAAAGGGACATGTCGAATCCCTGATGAACGAAAAGCTTGCGGAGTACCTCGAGGAAAACCCGTCGGTAGCCCGCAAGATCCTCGAAAAGGGCATCGAAGCCGCTCGGGCCCGGGAAGCCGCCCGCAAGGCACGCGACCTGACCCGCCGCAAGGGTGCCCTCGAAGGTCTGGCCCTTCCCGGCAAACTGGCCGATTGCCAGGAAAAGGATCCCGCTCTCAGTGAACTCTACCTGGTGGAGGGCGATTCGGCCGGAGGCAGCGCCAAACAGGGACGGGAACGTCGCTACCAGGCAATCCTGCCGTTGAAGGGGAAAATACTCAATGTGGAAAAGGCCCGTTTCGACAAGATGTTGACATCCAATGAAATCCGGACTCTGATCACCGCACTGGGCACCGGCATCGGCAAGGAAGATTTCGATCTCGGCAAGCTTCGCTACCATCGGGTCATCATCATGACCGATGCCGATGTCGACGGTTCGCATATTCGTACCTTGCTGCTGACCTTCTTCTTCCGGCAGATGTCGGAGCTGGTCGAACGCGGCCATCTGTATATCGCCCAACCGCCCCTGTTCAAGATCAAACGGGGCAAGAAGGAACTCTATCTCAAGGATGAGCTGACCCTGCGCGACTATCTTCTGGAAGAAGGGGTCGAGGGGCTGACCCTGGAAATGGAGAAGAGCGGCAAGGTCATGCGCGGCAAGCAGATCATTCCGACCCTGCGCAACATCATCGAGTACAATGAGCATTTCGACAAAATGGTACTCAAGGGAATCAATGCCGAACTGCTGCATATCTTCGTCCGCGGCAAACTTCAGAACGGCTTCGCCGATCTGGTCGATCTCGAGCCGCTGGCAGAAAAGTTGCGGCAAATCGCCCCTGAAGCGGAATTCCAGGTCCAGCAGAATCCGTCGCGGATTCTTTACACCCGTGACAACCTGCGGTATTACATCGATCAGAAGGTCCTGGAAAGCCTTTCGATGTATGAATATAAGCTGCTGCTGCAGGCCTACAAACAGGTCGAGGAAATCTGCCTTGACGAACGGGCGCTGATCTCCAAGGATGGTGAGCCGGAAGCGGTCATTACCGACCGCCAGGATCTGCTCTCCTTCTTCTTCTCACGCGCCAAGAAGGGCCAGTATATTCAGCGCTATAAAGGTCTGGGCGAAATGAATCCCAGCCAGCTCTGGGAGACGACCATGGATCCCGAGAAACGGATTCTGCTGCAGGTCAAGATCGAGGACACCGTCGAGGCCGAGCAGATTTTCACCGTTTTGATGGGCGACCAGGTGGAACCGCGGCGGGAGTTTATCGAACAGAACGCGCTGACGGTTTCCAACCTGGACGTTTGACCAAACCTCTGCGGGGCGCGAGGTCAGGGATTCGGAATTGTTTTTCTGAGAAATTTTTTTTCACCGCCTGGATCGGGGCCATGATTTGTTGGAGATAATAAGCTGATGCTTTCAGAACAGAACCGAATTTCGGTCAATATCGAAGATGAAATGCGCAAGTCCTACATGGACTATGCAATGAGCGTCATTGTCGGACGTGCCCTGCCGGATGTCCGGGACGGCTTGAAGCCGGTGCATCGCCGGGTGCTGTTCGCCATGAACGAACTCGGCAACGAATACAACAAGCCCTACAAGAAATCCGCCCGGGTGGTCGGCGACGTGATCGGTAAATACCATCCGCACGGCGATTCCGCGGTCTATGACACCATCGTCCGCATGGCGCAGGATTTTTCCATGCGGTACCCGCTGGTGGACGGCCAGGGCAATTTCGGTTCGATCGACGGCGATTCGGCGGCGGCCATGCGTTATACCGAAGTCCGCATGGACCGGCTGGCCAGCGAATTACTCAGCGACATCGAAAAAGAAACCGTCGAATTGGGCCCCAACTACGATGAATCGCTTGAGGAACCGCTGGTTCTGCCCTGCAAGTTTCCGAATCTGCTGGTCAATGGATCGGAAGGCATCGCCGTCGGCATGGCCACCAAAATCCCGCCGCACAACATGGGGGAGGTGATTGATGGTCTGGTCGACCTGATCGAGCAGCCCGGGCTGGACAACGAACAGCTGCTGGAGAAAATCCCGGGTCCCGATTTCCCCACCGGGGGGTTCATCCTGGGCCGGGAAGGTATCCGGGAAGCTTACCGGACGGGTCGCGGCATTATTCAGATGCGGGCCCGGGCCATGGTTGAGCAGAACCGGCGGACCGGCCGGGAAAGCATCGTCATTACCGAAATTCCCTACCAGATCAACAAGGCGCGCCTGATCGAAAAGATCGCAGACCTGGTCAGGGATCGCAAAATCGAAGGCATCTCCGATCTGCGGGATGAATCGGATCGCGAAGGCATGCGCATCGTCATCGAGTTGAAGAAAGACATCATTCCGCAAGTGATCATCAACCAGCTCTACAAGATGACGCCCATGCAGTCCTCCTTCGGCATCATCATGCTGGCGATCGTAGCCGGCAAGCCGCGCGTTCTGACCTTGCGCGAGGTCCTTGAACTGTTCATCGAGCACCGCAGGGAGATCGTCACCCGGCGCTGCCTGTTCGACCTGAAAAAGGCCGAAGCCCGAGCCCATGTCCTGGAAGGACTCAAGATCGCCCTCGACAATCTCGACGAAGTCATCCAGGTCATCAAGGCCAGTGCCAACTCTCCCGAAGCCAAGCAGCGGCTGGTCGCCCGCTTCGAACTTTCGGCAATCCAGGCACAGGCCATCCTCGACATGCGCCTGCATCGCCTGACCGGTCTGGAGAGGGACAAGATCATCGAGGAATACAACCAGGTCCTGGCCCAGATCAAGCGACTCAAGGAAATTCTCGCCAGCGACGCCGAAATCCTCAAGATCATCAAAGACGAACTTCTGGAGATCAAGGAGCGCTACGGCGATGCGCGCCGCACCGAGATCGTCGCCATGACCGCCGACCTTTCCGTAGAGGATCTGATCGTCGAAGAAGACATGGTGGTTACCGTTTCCCATTCCGGCTATATCAAGCGCAATCCGGTCTCCCTGTACCGTGCCCAACGGCGCGGTGGCAAGGGGCGAACCGGCATGCGGCCCAAGGAAGAGGATTTCGTCGAAAGCCTGTTCGTGGCTTCGACCCACCATTACATCCTGACCTTTACGGACCGCGGCAAGGTCTACTGGCTCAAAGTCCATGAAATCCCGCAGGGCGGGCGGGCCGCACGCGGCAAGGCGATTGTCAACCTGCTGAACCTGGAGGCCGGTGAAAAAGTCATGACCATCCTCCCGGTCAAAGCTTTTACGGAAGGCAAGTATATCATTACGGCAACCCGCAAAGGCACGGTCAAGAAAACCGAATTGATGGCTTACAGCCATCCCCGCCAAGGAGGGATCATCGCCTTGACGATCGACGAGGAAGACAGTCTGATTGCCGCCCGGCTGACCGACGGCAGCATGGATATCCTGCTGGCCAGCCGCAGCGGCAAATCGATTCGTTTCCCGGAAACCGACGCCCGGCCGATGGGGCGGACGGCGCGCGGCGTGCGCGGTATGATGCTGGATCAGAACGACTGCCTGATCGGCATGGAGGTGGTGACCGACGCGACCGCCGCAACCCTGGTCACGGTGACCGAAAACGGCTATGGCAAGCGGACCCATCTGGACCAGTACCGGGTCCAGAGCCGGGGCGGCAAGGGCATTATCACCATCAAGACCTCCGAGCGCAACGGCAAGGTGGTCGATATCAAACTGGCGGACAACGATTCGGACTTGATGTTCATTACCGACCGGGGCAAGGTTCTGCGCACCCGGGTCGGAGCCCTGTCGGTCATTGGACGCAATACCCAGGGGGTGCGTCTGATGGTTCTCGAGCCGGATGAGCGGATTGTGGCTGTTGCCAGACTGGCGGAAAAAGATGAAGACGAAGGACATCCAGAAGATCAAGAAGCGCCTCCTGAGGGAGGAACTCCGCCGCCAGGGGAAAACCCGTAAACGGACGGCCCTGATCCTCTGCAGCCTTCTGCTGGTCCTGCTGACCGCAGCTGCCTGGACCTGGTATCGTGTCAACCAGGATGATATCCTTGAGACTCGTTTCAGTCAGGCCAGCGAGTTGCTGAACGAAGGTGATTACCGGGGTTCGCTGCAACGGCTGGAGAGACTGCATCGCGAGCATCCCGGGTTCCGGCATGCTGCCGATGCCTTGTTCCAGTCGGCGGAAATCTATAATAACCATTTGGACGAACCCCGCAAGGCCCTGATGCGCTATCTCATGCTGGAACGGGACTATCCGGGATATGGACAGCTGCCCCTGGTTCATCGCCAGGTCGCCGATATCTACAAATACCAGCTGGAAGATCACGTGCTGGCGATATCGGCCTACCAGAAGGTCCTGGATGGACCCGTCGGGCAGCCTGACTGGATTCAGTATGAAGTGGCGGACAGCTATTTCCGGCTGAATAATTTTGAACAGGCGCGGATCGAATTCACCAGCCTGCTCAAAAATTACCCGGACAGCGAACTGGGCCCGGAGGTGCAGTTCCGGATTGCAGTGACCTACGCTGTGGAAGGCCAGCTTCCGGAAGCTGAAGCCGCCTACCGACTGGTCATTGAGCACTGGCCGGACAGTTCTTATGCTCCGGAAGCTCGCTTCGGGCTGGCCGCAGTCCTCGAAGAGAAGGAAGAATTGCAAAAGGCGCTGGATATCCTGGAAGAATTGGAGAATTATGGAAATCCCGCTGTTCTGCAGCAGAAGATCGACAAGATTCGCACCCGGATTGAAAAAAAGGAAAAAGCGATCTGAAACCCTGACCTGCAAACGCGGAATAAATGAGGTGACTGCATGCGTGTCGGAGTGATCGGTGCCGGCAGCTGGGGCACGACCCTGGCCAACCTGCTGGCCAAAAAAGGCCTGGATGTCGTCCTCTGGGTTTACGAAGCCGACCTGGCTGTCCGTCTTGCGGAAACCGGAGTCAACGATCTCTATCTGCCCGAGGTGCGGCTTGACAGGCGACTCCGCTATACTCATGACCTGAAAAAAGCCGCGGCCGGACGCCAGGTGCTGCTGCTGGTTCCGCCCTCTCAAGTGCTGCGGAACCTGGTCGAAGGAATCGGTGCCACCCTGCCCGCCGACTGTCTGCTGGTTTCGGCAGCCAAAGGGATCGAGAACGAAACCCTGCTGACCATGTCCGAGGTGCTTGGCGAGGTCCTTGGTGCCGGCGTCAGCGAGCGTTGCGCCTTTCTGTCCGGGCCGTCTTTCGCCAGGGAAGTTGCCGCCGAGCTGCCGACGGCGGTGGCTGTCGCCAGCACCAACCCTGGACTGGCCAGCCGGGTCCAGGATTTGTTCAGTACCGAGTATTTCCGGGTTTATACCAACCCGGACGTGATGGGGCTGGAGCTGTGCGGAGCCCTGAAGAACGTCATTGCCCTGGCGGCCGGCGTCAGCGACGGCCTGGGCTTCGGTTACAATACCCGGGCAGCCCTGATTACCCGCGGCCTGGTGGAAATGGCGCGCCTCGGCCAGGCCAAAGGTGCCAGCCCCGAGACCTTTGCCGGCCTGGCGGGCATGGGCGATCTGGTTTTGACCTGCACCGGCGACCTGTCACGCAACCGTTCGGTCGGTATGGAACTTGGCAGGGGCCGTTCCCTGGAGGACATTCTCAGCTCCATGCGCATGGTGGCGGAAGGGGTAAAGACCACCCTCTCCGCTTATCAACTGGCCAGGAAACTGGATGTCGAGATGCCGATTACCAGCCAGATGTACCAGATTCTCTATACCGGCAAGGATCCACGCCGGGCCGTAACCGACCTGATGATGCGGGACCTCAAGCCGGAGCATGGTGAAGTCCCCGATGCCGGCAAGCCGACATGACAGGGACCTGACATTTATCCGTTTTGGAAACATGGAAAGGACTTCTGACGATGCGAATTCGCCTTCTGACCCTGCTGTTTTTAATGTTGACAGCTGTTCCGGTTCTGGCCATGGAAACCGTGGCCATGGAAACCAGCCACGGCACCATCGTTATGGAACTGAATGCAAAACAGGCACCTGAATCCGTTGCCAATTTTCTGGCGTATATGGATGCGGGATTCTACGATGGCACGATCTTTCACCGGGTGATCGACGATTTCATGATTCAGGGCGGCGGCTTCGACACCAACCTCCAGCGCAAAACCACGCGGCCACCCATTGCCAATGAAGCCGGCAACGGCCTGCGCAACCGCCGGGGCACGCTCGCCATGGCGCGCACCCAGGTGGTCGACAGCGCGACCAGCCAGTTTTTTATCAATCTCAAAGACAATGCCTTTCTGGACCATCGCAGCAAGACCCGGCAAGGCTACGGTTATGCCGTGTTCGGCCGCGTCGTCGAAGGCATGGACGTGGTCGATCGCATCGGCAGCAGCCCGACCCGGCGTAAAAGCGCCATGTTCGCGGACCTGCCGGTGGAGCCGGTTGTCATCCGCAGTATTCGTCGGACCGCGGAATAATTCCCGGTCGTCTGGTCGAACGCGTTTGCCGGCGAGGCCGAAATGATCACCACCCGTATCATGACCTATAACGTTCAGCGCTGCCGCGGAACCGACGGTCTGGCGAATATCGACCGGATTCTGGACACGATCGGCGATGCGGGTGCGGATATCGTCGCGATCCAGGATCTTGGCCAGGTCAATAATGCGGATATCCTGCCATTCATGGTGGAGCGTCTCGGCTGCAAGTCCTATCGGGACGTCACCGGCAGCGATCTGGTGTTTCTGTCCCATCTCCCCTTGCGTGGACTGCAGCGGTCCGATCTCGGCTACGGCGGGGCCTGCCTCCGCGCTGACGTTGACCTGGGCGGCAAGCGGCTGCATCTGCTGAATGTCAGCCTGGATACCTTCCCCCGCTTTCGGCGCCACCAGATCGAGTCACTGTTGGGGGAGGAACTGCTCGGCAATCCCTCGTTGATTTGTCCGGTGCTGGTGGTCGGGGATTTCGCTGATTTTATCTGGGGGGCGGGCAATCTGCAACTCGGCTCGATCCTGCGTCGGGTCCAGAAGCCCCTCTGGCGGGCGACCTATCCGTCTCTTTATCCGATGTTCGACCGGGATCGCGCCTATCTGCGCGGCGGGGTCCGGGTCCTCGACGCGTCGATCAACCGCAGCCTGAAGGCCCGTCAGGCCTCCAAGCATCTGCCTCTGACCCTGACCATCCAGGTTACCGATACCAGACGCTCCCTGTCCCTGCCCAGGTTGACCGGGCGCAGGATGGAAACAGCTCCGGGATGAGCGGGACCTTTCGCCGTAAGCCTTTTCCCGGCTATCCTTTTGGTCCGGCAGCCATGAGACCGCACGGACCTTGTCCGTCCGTTGAAAACCTTGTGGATTTTGTGGATAACCTGTGAAGGTCCGCCATGCCCATTGTCCGCCGTCCGCGTAAACACGCCCTGCAGACCCTGACCCTGCTCGAACAAGCCTATCCGGACGCTCATTGCGCCCTGGACTACCGCGGGCCCTGGCAGCTGCTGGTCGCCACCATCCTCTCAGCACAATGCACCGACGTCAGAGTTAATCTGGTCACACCGGACCTGTTTGACCGCTACCCGGATCCTGAGGCCATGGCCGCGGCAGACGGCGATGATCTGGAACGAATGATCCGTTCCACTGGCTTTTTCCGCAACAAGGCGCACAACCTGCAGCTGTGCGCCCGCAAAATCGTCGCCGAGCATGGCGGCAGCGTACCGCAGACCATGGAGGAACTGATTGCATTGCCCGGCATCGGCCGCAAAACCGCCAATGTCATTCTCGGCAATGCCTTCGCTCAGCCTGGTATGGTGGTCGATACCCATGTCGGCCGGGTCTCCCGGCGACTGGGCTGGGCGGAAGCCCGGCAGCCGGAAGCGGTGGAAAAGGAGTTGTGCGCTCTTCTACCCGCCGAAAAATGGACGCAGACCTCCCATGTCCTGATTTTTCACGGACGTCAGTGCTGCCGGGCGCAAACCGCCTGGTGTTCAGGTTGTCCGGTGGTGGAGCGCTGTCCGCAACTCGGGGTTGACAGGCAGAAATGAAACGGAACGGGATTCAGTTGTTTTCCAGATCCATGCGGAAAAAGTCGCGGGCTTGGGGGGTTTTCTCCTCGAGGGCATAGCGAACCGGTGCCGTGCCGGGCGCAAAGGCCTCGATCACTACTTCCGGGCTGTCTTCCGGGGCGAGCAGTCCCGTTTCCGGATCGATCGGCCGGAAGGCGATGCTGTCCGGCACCGGGAAATCTTCGGCCGGCAGATCGGCGACCGCCTGCTGCATGAAATCGACCCAGGCCGGGGCTGCCGCGCGCGAGCCGGTTTCCTTTTCACCGAGCGGTCGTTCCTGATCGTAGCCAACCCAGGTCACTGTTAACAGCTGCGGAACATAGCCGACGAACCAGGCATCCTTGAGATCGTTGGTGGTGCCGGTCTTGCCGGCCGTCGGGCGGTCCAGGACCCGGGCTCGCCAACCGGTCCCGGACTGAACGACACTCTCCAGGAGATTGGTGACCAGGTAGGACGTTTCCGGGCTGATCACCCGGGAGCGCGGCTGCTGGACCAGGCGCTGTCCCGGCTGGGGGCCGCCGGGGAAATCGGCGGGATCGATCGATTCCAGGACTTTGCCATTGCGGTCGAGAATCCGGGTGATGTAAGTCGGCGCGATCTTGACGCCGCCGTTGGCCAGAACCGTATAGGCGCTGGCCAGCTCCATTGGGGTAACGGCCGACGATCCCAGGGCCAGCGTCAGGTCCTCATCCAGCGGCGAGTTGATACCCAGCTTCCTGGCATAGTTGGCGGCATAGCGGACGCCGATATCTTCGAGAATCTTGACGGTGATCACATTGTGCGACTTGGCCAACGCCGTGCGGAAAGGTACGGGACCGTAAAATTTCTTGGAGTAGTTTTTCGGCTTCCATTCCTTGAGCTCGCCGTCTTCGGCGCGCTCCTTGTAAATCAGCGGGGTGTCGAGAATCACCGTCGCCGGCGTGTAGCCCTTGTCCAGGGCTGCGGCATAGATCAGCGGCTTCATGGCCGAGCCGGGCAGGCGCCGGGCCTGGATGACCCGGTTGAACTGGCTGGTGCGGAAATCGTAACCGCCGACCATCGCCTTGATCAAGCCGTTGCCCGGATTCATGGCCAAAAGGGCTCCCTGGGCCAGCGGTTCCTGGTCGAGGGCCAGGCGCAGCGGATCCTGCTCGGGAATTTCCAGGACCCTGACCAGGACCTTGGCGCCGACCGGCAGACGGGTCTGGCTGGCATCGGCGTTGCCCGACGGCTCGGCGGTTTGCTCCACAACCCGCACCGGGGCGGCCCATTTGGTCTCCTCGAGGGCGATGCGCCCGTTGCGGTCGGCCAGCTTGACCAGCACCTGACCGGGCCGGCTGCCGGTGACCACGGCCGGGTAGAGTTCACCCGCGGCCAGGGGCTCTTCGTTGAGCTGCTCAACCTGCTCCGCCAGCAGGACGGCAATTTCCTCTGCCGTGAGGACGGCCAGCGGACCTCGATAGCCCAGGCGTTGGTCATGGGCGTGCAGGTTGGCGCGGACCGCTTCCTGGGCGGCAAGCTGCAGGTCGAGGCTGATGCTGGTGTGGACCTGCAGGCCCTCCTGATAGAGAGTCTCGTGCCCGTAGCGCTCCAGCAGGTCCCGCCGTACCTGTTCCGTGAAATAAGCAGCGTCGGCGATGTGCTGGTTGACCCGCGGCTGGATGGTCAGCTCCAACTCCCGGGCCGTCGCCGCTTCCTCGGCGGAAATAAAGCCTTCCGCCACCATCCGGGTCAGGACGTATTTCTGGCGCTCCCGGGCCCGTTCATAATGCCGGTATGGGGAATAGCGGCTCGGTGCCTGGGGCAGGCCGGCCAGCAGGCTGCTTTCGGCCAGGTTGAGCTCCTCGACGTCCTTGTCGAAATAGTTCTCCGCGGCAGCCTGGACGCCATAGGCGCCATGGCCGAGAAAAATCTGGTTCAGGTAGAGGTAAAGGATCTCCTCCTTGGAGAGACGCTTCTCCATGCGATAAGCGAGGATGGCTTCCTTGAACTTGCGCTCGAACTTTTTCTCCGGGGTCAACAGCAGACTCTTGGCAACCTGCTGGGTAATCGTACTGCCGCCCTGCACGATGCCGCCGGCCTTGATGTTCTTGATGGCCGCCCTGGCGATCGACACCAGATCGATGCCCTGATGTTTGAAAAAATTCGCATCTTCCGCAGCGACAAAAGCCTGAATCAGCTGCTTCGGCATTCGCGAGACCGGAACCACGATACGGCGTTCTTCGTACAGCTCTGCGATCACCGTACCGTTATCGCTGTAAATGCGGGTCACGACGGGCGGTTGATAGTCGGAGAGGGTGTCAACTCGCGGCAGGGATTTGGCGACATACAGATAGGCGACAGCCGGGCTGAGGATTGCCAGGATCAGTCCGGCCAGGCCGAGGTAGAGCAGGGTTCGCAGAATTTTGGATCGTTTTGCCAAAAGTGTCATTCCTATGGTTTTGAGGTGAATTTCAATTTTTAACACAGGCTTTCGGAACCGGGCAACAGTTTTGCTGGTTTTCCCGCGCGCACTGCTATGCTAATATGCCGGATCAGCGAAATATTTTTCAGGGAAAAGAGACAAGAGAATGGCTGACAAGGCGGTAGTGCTTTACAGTGGCGGCCTGGATTCGACCACCTGCCTGGCTGTGGCCCGGGCCGATGGCTTCGCGCCGCATGCGATGAGTTTTGCCTACGGGCAGCGCCACGCGATCGAACTGGAGAAAGCCCGCGAGTATGCTCCCAGAGCCGGGGCGGTCGCCCACCAGCTGGTGCAGATCGACCTGCGCCAGTTCGGCGGCAGCGCCCTGACAACCGATCAGGCGGTGCCGAAAGATCGCCCCCTCGACGATGCGATTCCGGTGACCTACGTGCCGGCCCGCAACACGATCTTTTTGAGTTGTGCGCTGGGCTGGGCCGAGGTGCTCGGCGCCTTCGATATCTATATCGGCGTCAACGCGCTGGACTACTCCGGCTACCCGGATTGCCGGCCGGAATTTATCCGCGCCTTCGAAACGCTGGCGAACCTGGCGACCCGGGCCGGCGTCGAGCAGGCCGGCCGCTACCGCATCCACGCGCCGCTGCTGCACCTGAGCAAAGCGGAAATCATCCGGCTCGGCCGCGATCTCGGCGTCGATTACAGCCTGACCCACTCCTGCTACGATCCTTCGCCCGCCGGCCTGGCCTGCGGGCGCTGCGACTCCTGCGTGCTGCGGTTGAAGGGGTTTGCCGAAGCCGGATTGGAAGATCCGGTCGCCTATGCATCGCCGAGTGGTCCGTGAAGGTTGCCTGGTCAACGGATTCTCATCCCTTATTAAATTGACGGAAAATACGATGTCTGAACCGAAGGACAAGGATTTATCACGCTTCGTGCCGCATGTTTCCCACCTCCCCGCCGAAGCCGGCATGCCCGACCTGCAGAATTCGCCCGACTTGCGCAATATTGGCATCGACAAGGTGGGGGTCAAGGATATCCGCTACCCGATCGTGGTCATGGACAAGAGCAAGGACCGGCAGCAGACGGTGGCGCGCATCAACATGTACGTGGACCTGCCCCATCATTTCAAGGGCACGCATATGAGCCGCTTCATCGAAATCCTCAACCAGTATCACGGCGAGGTCGGCATCGAGCGAATGGAAACCTTTCTGCGTGAAATGAAACTGCGTCTGGAGGCCAGCAGGGCGCATCTGGAACTGGAGTTCCCCTACTTCATTGAGAAGAGGGCACCGGTTTCCGGCGCCGCCAGCCTGATGGAATACCAGTGTCGCATGGTCGGCAGTCTCGGCGCGGATTATGATTTCGTGCTCGGTGTGACAGTGCCGGTGACCTCGCTCTGCCCCTGCTCCCGGGAGATCAGCGCCCGCGGTGCTCATAATCAGAGGAGCGCGGTCAGTGTCGAAATCCGTTACCGGCGGCACGTCTGGATCGAGGATTTGATCGAATGGGTCGAAGGCTGCGGCAGCGCCCCGGTTTATGCCCTGTTGAAACGGGAGGATGAGAAGGCCCTGACCGAGCAGGCGTACGACAACCCGATGTTCGTCGAAGACGTGGTCCGTGCGGTGACGGAACGGCTCATGCTTGAACCGGCGATCAGCTGGTTTAAGATCCAGTGCGAAAACTTCGAATCGATCCATAATCATTCGGCATATGCGCTGGTCGAACGCAACCTAGGTGGATAAGTCTGTGGAAAAGGTGGATAAACCGTTTTTTTCAAGGCCTTTTGCCAAACCGGAGCCGGTGCTGGCCGTGTTTGCCAAGCAGCCGCTGGCCGGCAAGGTCAAAACCCGGCTCTGCCCGCCTCTCTCCGAGACCGAGGCCGCCCGGCTCTACCAGGTGTCTCTGGCGGAAACGATTTCCACACTCTGGGAATGTCCCTTGCGAATGGTCCTGTTTTATGCCGGTGAGCGAGCCTGGTTCGAACAAGCCTTTCCGGAAGTGCTTTTGGTGCCGCAGACGAAGGGCGGCCTGGGCGTACGGCTGCAGGCCGCAGCCGACCAGCTGTTCGCTGCCGGCAGTGGACCGGTGTTGTTTATCGGTTCCGACAGTCCGGATCTGCCCTGTGCCCTGGTCACCACAACTGTAGACCGGCTGCAGCAGTTCGATGTGGTGACCGTGCCCTGCCTGGACGGCGGCTATGCCCTGGTCGGCATGAACCGACCCTGTCCCGAAATTTTCGAGGACATCCCCTGGAGCACCGCCGAGGTGCTGGCGACAACCCGGCGGCAGGCAGAGCGGGCCGGCCTGGCTTACCATGAACTCGATCCCTGGGACGATCTTGACGATCTGGCCTCGCTGCGGCGTCTGGCCGAACGGTCGCCGGTGTCCGCCACGGCCCGCTATGTCCAGGCCCGGTTGGCCCGGTATTTGAAAGGATAACTGGCTTGGCCGCGGCCGGCGGCGGCCGGCAGCGCCGCAAATCACCGGATCGGTTGACTTGCCTGACCCGGTGGTCGATAATTCGCACCTCTGCGCAGATTGCGGCGGCAAGCAAATGACGAAGCAAGGAGACAAATTTTGGAACTGGTGCTGAATGCAGGACCGGTGGTCAAACTGGTTCTGCTGATCCTGATTTATTTTTCGGTGGTTTCCTGGGCCATCATTCTCTACAAATTTCTCGTCGTCCAGCGGGCCATGCGCCACTCGGAAGACTTTTTGGAGTTTTTCTGGTCGAAAAAGCGTTTCGATGCCATCGGCCAGGGGCTCAAGGAGTTCCGGCATTCGCCGCTGGCGGTGCTGTTCCGCGAGGTCTACCAGGAACTGATGCAGAGCCGCCGGGGCGGAGAGGGCCGCGAAGAGGGACACATGCTGGCCGACCTCGGCGAACAGGAGCGGGTGGCCCGGGTGCTGCGGCGCGCCATGACCTCGGAGACGCATCGCCTGGAGAAATACCTGACTTTCCTGGCGACCACCGGCTCCGCGGCACCCTTTATCGGCCTGTTCGGTACCGTATGGGGCATCATGGACGCCTTTCACGGCATCGGCCAGACCGGCAGCGCCTCGCTTGCCGTGGTCGCGCCGGGCATTTCCGAAGCGCTGGTGGCGACGGCGATCGGTCTGGTGGCGGCCATTCCCGCGGTGATCGGCTACAATCATTTCCTGAACAAGATCAACGTCCTGATCGGCGACATGGACAATTTCAGTCAGGAAGTCCTCAATATCGTCCAGCGCATGGGCCGGAGTCGCTGACATGGAAGTCGGTCAGCGCGAAGCCCGGCGGCGCAGCGCCCTGGCGCAGATCAACGTGACACCTTTCGTTGACGTCATGCTGGTGCTGCTGATCATCTTCATGATGACCGCACCCATGCTGGAGAGAGGCGTCGACGTCGCCCTGCCGGAGGTTGCAAACGCGCCCAACCTGACCGCCGCCAAGGAACCTCTGATCGTGACCGTGACGCGCCAGGGAGAGATCATGGTCGGCAAGAATCAGGTGGCGGACACGGCCAAGCTGATTCCCGTGCTGGAGCAGGTTTTGAGCAGCCGGGACGATAAAACGGTCTACCTGGAGGCTGACGAAGCCGTGGCTTACGGCCGCGTGGTTCAGGTCATGGCCGCCATGAAGCGGGCCGGGGTCGCCAAACTCGGTATGGTGGCCCGGGAACCCGAGCCCCGTTAATGCCGGATGACAGGCAATGATGCACGCTGATCGACGGCAGATTCCATCCGCCCGTCCGCAGGCGGACCCCAAACTCGGACGCCTGGTCGTGGTCTCACTGATCCTGCACCTGGCGGTGGTGCTGGTCATGAGCGGCGGCTGGCTCGGTTCGGCCAGGCGCGAGAACCAGCCGGTTTACTACGTCGACCTGATCCACAAGCCGGTGGCCAATCCACAGGCCGGGCGGCCCGAACCCCGGCCCGGGCCGAAGCCTGAGCCGGCACCGGTCAAGCAGGCCCCGCCGCCTGAGCCGAAACCGGCTCCCAAGCCCGAGCCGAAGCCGGAACCGGAACCGAAACCGGCCCCCAAGCCCGAGCCGAAGCCGGCCGCCGAGGTGGTCAAGCCGACGAGACCCCCGGAGCCGCCGCCCAGGCCAGAGCCGCGGGCTGCGGACAACCTGCAGCAGCGTCTGGCGGAGATTCGCGACAAACAGCAGCGCCAGGCCGAGATCGACGCCCTGAAGGACCGGCTGGCCAGACTCAATAACAATCAGGCGGCCGCCACGGTGCCGGCCGAGGTGCCGGTCGGCATGCCCGACGGCCGCGGCGACGAGATCGGTGTCAGCACGCTGGCTTATATCCAGGGGGTCATCAAGCAGAACTGGGCGCTTTCACCCTATCTGCTCGATCAATCCCGGCTGGCAAACATCGAAGCCAGGGTCTCGCTGCTGTATGGCAGCGACGGCACCCTGCAAAGCTTCCGGGTCATCGAGGGTTCGGGCGACAGCCAGTTCGACGAATCAATCAAGAAGGCGATCATTAAATCCAAACATTTGGGGCAGACACTGCCCCACAGCGAAGAGCTGACCGTGACCTTCAATTTGAAGGAGATGGCGGCCGCCAGGCGATAAAGGACATCGGATGCGCATGACCCGCTTTACCAAAAGCTTGCTTCTTTTTCTTCTCCTCCTGTCCTGGGGTGCGGCCGATGCCGCCGAGATCGAAATCTCGGCGCCCGGGCAGCAGACCATGCCGCTGGCCCTGACCCGGTTTCTGCCGCAGGACGGTCCGGCCGTGGCCGGAATTGCCGCCGAAATCGACGAGGTCCTGGCCGCCGACCTCGACCTGACCGGCCTGTTCCGGTTCGTTGCTCCCGCATCCTTTCTCAGCGATGCCGACCGCATCGGTCTGTACAGCACCCAGGTGGATTTCGCCCAATGGCGGCTGCTGGGTGCTGAAGTCCTGATCAAAGGCACTTATGCCCTGCGCGGCGACCAGCTGATTCTTGAGGGGCGACTGTTCGACGTCATCAATCGCCGGCTGCTGACCGGTCGCCGCTATATCGGCCGCGCCAAGGACGTCCGCCGTATGGCGCACAGCTTCGCCGACCAGATCATGCTGGAACTGACCGGCGAAAACGGGCCTTTCAATCAGCGCATTGCCTACATTTCCAAACAGACCGGCAACAAGGAACTCTGGCTGATGGACGTCGATGGCCGGGAGCCGGTGCGTCTCACCGATCACCGCTCCATCGTCCTCAATCCCGATTTCTCGCCAACCGGCAAGGAGGTGGTCTTTACCTCCTACCGCGCCAATAATCCCGACCTCTACCGCAAGGAGATCTATACCGGCCAGGAGGCGAAAATCTCTTCCCGGCCCGGCCTCAACGTTTCTCCGCGCTTCGCTCCCATCGGCCGGGAAATGGCAGTGACCCTCTCCAAGGACGGCAATCCGGAGATCTACCTGCTCGGTTATAACGGTTCGATCCACAAACGCTTGACCGACAACTGGGCGATCGACATCGATCCCAGCTGGAGTCCCGACAGCGGGCATGTCGTGTTCGTCTCCAACCGGCTTGGTAACCCGCACCTGTTCATTACCAACGTCTATACCGGTGAAACCCGCAGGTTGACCACGCGCGGCAAGTACAATGCAACCCCGGCCTGGAGTCCCCGAGGCGACCGGATTGCCTTTTCCCGCCAGGAAGGGGGGAGGTTCGATATCTACACCATCAAGGTCGACGGCAGCGATGAACGGCGGCTGACCTTCGGTCCGGGGAACGCGGAGCATCCTAACTGGAGCCCGGACGGCCGATTTCTGGTTTACTCCTCCGATGCCACCGGCAAAAAGGCGATTCATGTCATGCGGGCCGACGGCACCGGCGCGCGGCGCCTGACCGATCCGGCCTATGACAACAGCCACCCGACCTGGTCGGGGGGGCGGTGAATGCTCGGCGTCTGCCGGGCGACACGACGAAAACCGTGGTTACGAACGTTGTTTTTTTTAAAAAAGTCCGCTACAATGCGGGCTTCGGCGGCAGGGAGAAGGCCCGGCCCCCGGCGATGGAAAACTCTAATGCGATTCATATCAAGGAGCGAATGACATGACGATCCGGCGAACCCTGCGGCATTTTCTGACGATTCTGGCACTGACCAGCCTGCTGGCAGCCTGCGCGACCACCCCTCCGCCCTCATCCACCACCGGCACCACCGATGGCCAGGACCAGCAAGTCGCGGCGACCGATGTCAGCCAGGACCCTGACGTCATGGGCATCGATCAGGGAGGAATGACCAGCCAGGGAGTGGCCGATCATGTCGCCGTCCAGGGACTGGAGCGGATCCATTTCGATTTCGACCAGTTCACCCTGACCGACCAGGCACGGGAGACACTCAAGCAGAACGCCGCCTATCTGCGGGCCAACCCGACCGTCGAAGTGGTCATCGAAGGGCACACCGACGAGCGGGGCTCCGACGAGTACAACCTGGCGCTCGGTGAACGCCGGGCCTCCGCCGCCAAACAGTACCTGGTCTCGCTGGGAATCCGCGCCGATCGACTGTCGATCATCTCCTACGGCGAAGAAAAGCCCCTGATCGACCAATCCAATGAAAGCGCCTGGGCTCAGAACCGCCGGGCGGAATTCAAGGCAATCCGTTAACCGCAACCCTTGGTCAGACCAGACCGTACCCGGTGCCAGGGTGCGGTCTTTTTTCGGAGCATAAGCATGGACCTGATTCGCTTTATCGGCCTTCTCCTGCTCGCCCTGCTTGTCACCGGCTGCATGACCGAGCAGGACCTGATGACCCAGAGAAAGCTCATGGAACTGCAGCGGCGTGTCGAGGATACCGACCGGACCCTGCAAACGGTGGCCAGCGACCAGACCGGCAGCGTCGACGCCCGACTGGAAGCCCTGGCCCGTAACCAGGCCGATTTTCAGGCCTCGCTGGACGCCATGCGGGTCGATGTCCAGAGTCTGCAGGGCCGCAACGACGATCTGGCCCGCGGCCGGGAGGACTTTCGTCAGGAACTGGTGCTGCTGCGTGATGAACTGATGCTGCAGATTGCCGACCTCGAACAGCGGATCGCGCGGCTCGAGCAGCCGGTTTCTCAAACTCCGGCGCCGGCACCAGCCGCGCCGGCACCGGCACCGGCGGCAACACCCCGGGCCGAAACCGCCGGCGGTCTTTACGAACAGGCCCTGCAGGTCCTGCGGGAGGAGCAGCAGTATGCTGAAGGACGGGAGTTGATGGCTTCTTTCCTGCAGCGCTACCCTGACCACCCGCTGGCGATCAACGCCGCCTATTGGATCGGTGAAGCTTATTACGCCGAAAAGAATTACGAAAAAGCCATTCTGCAATTCGAGGATGTCATCCAGAAGTATGGCGAGCATCCCAAGGTCGCGGCCGCCCTGCTCAAGCAGGGCCTCGCCTTCGAGGCGCTCGGCGACCGGGACAGCGCGCGCCTGCTGCTGGAACGCACCGTGGAACGGTTCCCCGAAACCCAGGAGGCGAACAAGGCGGAGACGATTATGCGGGACTGGAACAGTTAACGGCAAAAGGGATCAGGAATTTTTCCAAGGGCGGCCATTTGGCCGCCCTTTTTGTCGGGGGCCCCTGTCAGCCGGTCGCGGAGTCGCCGAGGTGGCGGAACGCGGCCAGGACGTCATTCTGGCTGAGAATGCCGAGCAGCTGCAGGGGATCGTCCTCGGCAACAACCGGGAAAAACGAGATGTTGCGGTGCAGCTGCAGAATTTCCAGGGCCGAGCGCAGTGACTGCTCCGGGTGCAGCGCGTGCTGCGCGGTGGTTACCAGGTCGCCGGCGACAACCAGGGGGGCCAGCGAGGGTTCGAACAGCAGGTTGCGGATTTCCGTGTAGTCGATCATGCCGAGGAACCGCTCCTGCTCGTCGACGACCGGAAAACGGTCATAGCGGCTGTGAGCA
>DATFJP010000053.1:0-2062 GCA_035269105.1 Desulfuromonadales bacterium | reverse complement strand
TTATTTGATGAACTTGCAGATTGACGACAAAGGCAGCGCAATTTTGATGCAGGTCCAGGAGGAGCGGCTCGACGCTCATAACAGCGGCGAACTGAAAACCCAGATGCTCAAGCTGTTCGAGGACGGCAAAAGCAATCTGGTCGTCGATCTCTCCGATGTACGCTTCGTTGATTCCTCGGGGCTCGGGGCGCTGGTGTCCGGCTTCAAGAACGCCAGTTCGCGCAATGGCAGCCTGAAACTGTCGGGTCTGCAGATGCAGGTCAAATCAATGTTCGAATTGACGCGGCTGCACCGGGTTTTCGAAATTTACAACGATGCCGAGGAGGCCCTCGGCAGTTTTTAGGCCTACCACCTGACCGGCAGCCCGCAGCAGCAGCCTGCCGGTCCAGCACCGGGCAGATCGATGGCAACTGATCAGATCGAGGTCGACATCAAGGTCCCCAACCAGACCCGCTACCTGTGCCTGATCGGGCATATCGGCGAGAATGTGGCCCGGGCCCTGAAGCATTATTCAGGCGACCGGGAGAAGCTGGCCTACGATCTGAACCTGGTCCTGACCGAGGCGATGGCCAATGCCATCACGCACGCTAATGAAGGCGATCCGGAAAAGAAGGTCCACATCGAAATCGCCATCGTCGATCAACAGCTTGCCCTGCGGGTCTATGACCATGGCCAGGGATTCGATATCAGCCAGTTCGATCTGCCCCACAAGCCTCTGGCCGAGCACGGCCGCGGTGTCTACATTATTCACACGGTCATGGACGAGGTGGAATACCGCCCCACGGACGACGGGCACGTGCTGGAGATGAAGAAGAATTTATAGGGGCGGGTTCGGAGGACCAGCTCAATTGCTGCCGCGCATCACTCCGAATTCTGGTTGCTGTCTCTAAGAAAAACCGGTCATAACGCAGAGACGCGGAGACGCAGAGAAAAAACTTTTGTTTTGTCTGCACAGACCAGACAAACCCTGCGTGTGTTCAGCGCTCGCAGTGTCTTTGCGTAAAAAAATTCCCAAAAGCCCTTGCTTGCTCTGCGCCCTCAGCGCCTTGCCTCCGGGCACCTACTTCTGGCTGCGTTAAAATTCCCTGTTACCCCAAAAATTCCTGAATTTCCGTAAAACTCTCAAAACAAATTTCGGCGCCGAGATCCTGCTTGTAGGCCGCAAACGGCATGCCGGCGCTCTCCGCCGCATCCCGATCCAGCTCCGAGTCGCCGATGAACAACAGAGCGGCCGGCTCATGGTCCAGCCGGCGTGCCGCTTCGAACAGCATGTCCGGGTTCGGCTTGGGTCGATTGACGTCCCGGCTGGTCACCACGGCGCGAAAGCATTCCGCCAGTCTGAAGTGGTGCAGGATTTCCGGCATGCTGGTGCCGCGGTTGGTGGCGACCGCCAATGGATACCGATCAGCCAGCATCGACAAAACTGCATGCATTTCTGGTTCGGGCTGCATGTAGGCGATAAATTGCCGGTAGCCGAGACCGGCGGCAAATTCGAGGGCCGCCCTGGCCCGCTTGTCCCCCAGCAGCGTCTGCAGAACCTGAGGGCTGGCCGCGGTATGGCAGAGGTGGGCCCGCTCATGATCGTCGGCATCGACCGGCGGCTCGCCGAACTCGTCAAGGATCGCGTTGTAGTAGGCCAGATTGGCCGCACGACTCTCGAACAGCACGCCGTCGCAGTCGAAGATGATTCCTTTGGGAGATTTCATGCAGAACCTTTTGGGCTTTAACGCTGCCAGAAGTAGGTGCCCGGAGGCAAGGCGCAGAGGGCGCAGAGAAAACACAAGAGAAAACAATTTCTTTGGGTTTTAAACATTTAAGCGCCTTATATTCAGGGCTTCACCCCCTGAACATTATGTTTCAGGTCTTCTTTGCGCTCTTTGCGCCTCTCCGTTAAAACTTTTCTTTTCGATTATTGAATATCATCAGTCCTCCCAGCCCGAACAAAATCATCGGCAGGGAGAGCAGCTGGCCCATGGTCGCGCCTCCCCACAGGAAGCCGAGATGGGTATCCGGCTGCCGGAAGAACTCGACGAAGAAGCGGAAGCAGCCGTAACCGAGAAAG
>DATFJP010000052.1:0-4070 GCA_035269105.1 Desulfuromonadales bacterium | reverse complement strand
TTTTCTCGAGGGCGTCGACCTTCGCTTCGAGTTTCCTGAGTTCGGAGCGCTGATTTTCAAGGCGAGTGACAAAAAGCCAGAGGTCCGCCGCGGCTATCCCTTTTTGCTGCTGGTTCTCCAATAGGCTGTTCAGGTTTTGGTAGTGGTCTCTGTGTTGATCGAGCGCCGACCTCGCAGACTGTTCTTGGCGTAAAGAGTCAGCCAAATGCTGGCGGGACCGATCCTCCATAAGCTTGCGATGCTTCAGGACCGACTGCAGCCTGAACTTTTTCGTCATTTGAAATCTCCTTGTGCGGCAATTGCTTGTTTTTAAATTTTGAGGATCCGGTTTTTCCCCAGGATCCAATTTTTTATTTGGTTCCTCAGCCGGTTTTCATCAGAGCTTCCAGTTCGGAAAGAGTCGTTGCCATATCGATGACTTCATCCATGCTCTGTCGTAAAAAACGGTGGGTCGCATCAATTCGAGCTAAGGCTTCATCGATCCTGGGATTGCTGCCCTTGGCATAGGCACCGATGTTGACAAGGTCCTCAGCTTCCTGGTAGGTCGCCAGCACATCTCGCACCCGACCTGCCTGCTCCTGGTGTTGAGGACTGACGATGTCACGCATGACCCGGCTGGTTGAACTTAGTATGTCGATGCAGGGGTAGTGATTTCGAGCCGCCAGTTCTCTGGACAGGACAATATGGCCATCGAGAATTGAGCGCACAGAATCGGCCACCGGATCATTCAAGTCGTCGCCTTCGACCAGCACGGTATAAAGCCCGGTTATGCTGCCTTTACCCTTGAAACTGCCGGCCCTTTCTAGCAGTTTCGGGAGGGTCGCGAATACGGTGGGGGTATAACCTTTCGTGGTCGGCGGCTCTCCGATGGCCAGCCCCACCTCGCGCATTGCCATGGCGAAACGCGTTACCGAATCCATCATCAGAAGGACGTTTTTGCCCTGGCTGCAGAAATATTCGGCAAGAGTTGTTGCCACGAAGGCGCCTCGCATACGCAGCAGGGGGGACTGATCCGAGGTCGCGACCACCAGCACCGAGCGGGCCAGGCCTTCTTCGCCGAGGTCGCGCTCGATAAATTCGCGAACTTCCCGGCCACGCTCCCCGATCAGGGCGATGATGTTAATATCAGCCTGCGTGTTCTTGGCGATCATGCCCAGCAGAACGCTTTTGCCTACGCCTGAACCGGCCATGATACCCATTCGCTGTCCTTCACCGCAGGTGAGCAGCCCATTGATGGCACGAACACCGAGGTCGAGTGGCGTCTCGATCTTACGACGGCGCATCGGGCTGGCGGGCAATGAATACAGCGGCCATTCCTGTCGCAGCATTGGCAGGGGCCTGTCATCGATGGGATGGCCCAAAGCATCGATGACCCGTCCGAGGAGTTCCTCTCCCAAATGGAGAGTGGCGCTGCCTCGAAGAACGCGGATCAGGCTGCCGGGACCCAGGCCACGCAATTCCCCAAGCGGCATCAGCAAGGCTCTGGCATCACGAAAACCAACCACTTCAGCCGGAACCGGCTCGCCCCCATTGGTGGGAATCAATTCGCATAAGGTGCCGACTGTTGCCGAAGGGCAGGTCCCTTCGACCACCAGCCCGACGATTTTAGTGATCTTGCCAGTCACCTGTAGGGTGTTCAGGCCTTGTAAGCGGTGAGCCAAATGAACCATCAGCTTTTCTCCTCGACCGAGCCGCTCAATGTATTCCGAATGACTTCAAACTGGCTTTCGATGGTGGCATCGACCTCGCCAAACTCCGATTCAACCTTGCAGCCTCCTCGACTGATGTCAGGCATTGCTGAGAAGGAAATATTCTTGAGGCCATTTATTCGGGCAAGAAACAGTGGTTTTGCTTCCTCCACGGTTGCCAGGTCAGCCTCGTTGACAAGGATGTGGTATCTGTCAGCTCGAAGGGCAACCTGAAGCGCATTTTCAATGGTTTCCAGAATCACATTGCTGTTAAGAGCAAGTTCTGTCTGCAGAACCTGCTTGGCGATAACCAGAATCAGGTTCAACATATCCTGAGTACTGTTTTTCAGAAGCGACTCCCTGAGGCGGCTGATTTCTTCAAGTGCCTTTGCCAGGGCATTGGCGGTTTTACCCAGGTTTTCCTCGCTTTCAGCCCGTCCGTCACTTCGCCCCCGGGAATAGGCTTCCTCTGTTTCCCTTCCGCGGCAAGACTCGGTTGCCGGCTCTTCGTTGATCGAAGGGTCGTTCTTTACGGCCGTCGGTTGAGAACTGAAATGCTCGTCCTTGTCGACAAACCTGTCGGGTGGCTGGAGGTTTCCGTCAGGACCGAATTCGGAATAGCGAAATGGAATGAAAGTGTCGGGATTTAAACCGCGATGGATTCTAGACCAGGACATCGCCGCCTCCGCGTCCGGGAATGAGGATTTTGCCTTCTTCCTCGAGTCTAAGCGCGACGGTGACGATTTCCTGTTGCATTCTTTCCACCTCTGTCAGTCGGACCGGGCCGAGGGCTTCAATGTCCTCCTGGATCATCTCCGCTGCCCGGCTGGAAATACTAGCGAGAATTTTTTCCTTAACGCCGTCTGTAGCGGTTTTGAGAGCCAGGGTCAGCTGGTCATTGTTGACCTCGCGCAGAATCGTCTGCAAGGCCCGGCTATCAAGAGCCACCAAGTCGTCGAAAGTAAACATTTTCTTCCGAATATCCTCAGCCATGTCGGGATCGGTTTCTTGGATACGCTCAAGAATTTGACGATCGGCGCCGTTTTCCAGTCGGCCTAGAATTTCGACCACCTTGTCAATGCCGCCTACCTGTTGCTGCTCCTTGCTGACGACCACCCCGATTTCGTGTTGCAGAGCATCTTCGATCTGGGCAATAACTTCCGGTGAGACCTTGTCAATTCGAGCAATTCGATACATGACCTCAGAACGCAGTTCGGAGGGCAGGTCATTGACGATTTTTGCAGTGTGCTCCGGCTTCTGGGTCGAAAGAATCAGCGCCACGGTTTGTGGATGTTCACTTTGCAGCAAACTGGCGACCATCCGGGGCTGCATCATGGCGATGGTTTCCAGCGGGCGGGACTCAAATGAAGAGGAGACCTGCTCCATAAGGGATTCTGCGCGTTTGGAGTCCGCACCGGCGGAGATCGCTTTTTTTACGAATTCGTTGCCACTGACAAACAAACCGGCGTATTCTTTTTGCAGATTTTTATATTCGCCAATAACTTCTTTGGCGATCTGGGCAGGAACATGATCGATGTTCATCATGCAACGGCTGATGGCGCGAATCTCAGCATCGCTGAGTTCTTGGAATATTTTGGCGGTTGCATCTTCCCCAAGACACAAAAGGAGAACGGCGGCCTTTTCCACACCGGAAAATTTACTTAGTTGCATAGCTGCTGGTCGTCCTTTCAACTCTCTTTAAGCCAGTTTCTGATGACCTGGGCGGAAGTCGCCTGGGATGCCAGGACCTCCTCACGAATTTTGCTGGCAGGATCCGCCTGGGCTGTCAGTAGCGGGGTTTCGCCGGACAGTTCGGCCTCCAACTGCTCAACCGTCTTGTAATGTTCGATCATCTTGGTTTCGCCTCGCAGGGTTTTCAGCAGCGGCCTTACCAGCAAGAGGTAAAACAACAGAGCAGCGACAAACAACAGCACATACTTGACAAAAGGCAGGTACTGGTAAGGATCGTTAACCGGGGTGGGCTGGGCGAGAGGATCCTCGAACTGACCGCTTTCGAAGGGGCGCGATACAACCACGATGCGGTCGCCGCTGCTCATATCCAGGCCGAGGGCACTAGCGACCATAGCCTCGATGTCCTCCATCTCCTTGGCATTGCGGGGCAGATAAGTTGGTTCTTCTCCGGCTGCCTCGGCCGGTATTAGCCGATCGCCTACCAGCACGGCGACGGATACGGACTTGACGGAGCCAACCGGTGCAACTTTCTTGGTGACCACTTTGCTGACTTCATAATTAATGACTTCATCGGAGACCGAGCTGCTGGTTGATGCAACAGCACTCTGGTCGTCCCTTAAATTTGACTGGGCGCCAGGAACCCCCCCATTGACGGGGCTGGCGGTTTTTTCCTCTCTCACCTGCTCACTT
>DATFJP010000051.1:0-2612 GCA_035269105.1 Desulfuromonadales bacterium | reverse complement strand
CCGCGACGAACTGATGACCATCCCCGGAACATCCACATCCCTGGTGGTCCGTAAATTACTGCCCCGCAACGGCGTTGTGCGCAAGGTTGGCGGACCCGACTATCGCTACTATGTGGAAACCGACGGCGATGAGAAGACTCTGGATGGCGAAAACATGGTTACGGGTGCCAGCGAACAGCCCTGGTTTGACGCGGGCATGTGGCGTCTGGAGATTCAGCCGGAAACAGGGCAAAAGACAGACAGGTTCCTGGTCCTTCTGAAACCGGGCAAAGCCGCGACAGCGGACTTGCGCCGCGCGCAGCTGCTGGTGACCAATTCCGGTGACGGCTTGGAAACACCGCACACACTGGTGCTTTTTGTCGCCGACCAGCAGCAGGCCGGAATCGAATATCTGGCGAACCCCGGTAAGCGCTTGCATATCCTGACCGGGCTGCCGCCGGATCGGACTTTCCGGGTTGCTCATGCCGGGAAAAGTTTTGAGGTGACCACTTCACCGGAGGGGATTCTCAATTTTGATTTGAGCGTGGCAGACCCGACCATGGTCCGGATGCAGTCTTTATGAGCATACTCGACTGACAGCAGGCATGAAAATTGCTTAAATATTTCAATTGTTTTCCTTTTTCAGGCGATGAAGAACTTTCTGCAACCGGGTGAAACTGTTTTGCATCTGTTTAGAGCGTATTTAATGATTTTTCTCTTGCTGACGCCGGTTTCGGCCCTGGCCCTCGAGCCCGCCGAGGTGGCCGTGGTTGTCAACAGCTTCGTGACGGACAGCGTTAAGTTGGCACGCTACTACATGGAACAGCGGGGCATACCGCGGGAGAATCTGATTTCGGTCAATTTCAAGCCCCGCCAGACCATCTCGCGTGAAGATTATCTTGAAGATGTCGCGCAGCCGGTGCGCAAAGCTCTGGCCAAGCGTCGGTCCGGCGCGCCTATCCGCTGCCTGGTGACGATGACCGGCATGCCGTTGACCGTTGCGCAGCCGGCATTGTCTTCGGCCGAAAAAAAACAGCTCGATATTTTGAGAAGGAACCTGAAGGCCGCTCGCAATCATCTGGCCGAACTGCCTGCCTCAAAGGAGGCGGTGGCGCAAAACCTGAAACACAGAATCGAGTCTCTCGGTAAAGAGATTGCCGGTCTGCAGCGCAAGAATGAACGCGCGGCTCTCGACTCGGAACTCAGCCTGGTGAAAGTTGCCGACCCGCAACTGGCCAACTGGCTGCCCAATCCTTATTTCGTGCCCTTCCAGAAGAGCGCGCTGGAGATCAGCAAGGAAGATGTCCTGATAGTGAGCCGCCTCGATGCCCCGTCGATCGCAATCATCCGGCGCATGATCAATGATGGTTTGGCGGCAGAGGAGCAGGGCTTGCACGGCAAGGCCTATTTCGACGCGCGATATCCAAAAACGGAGCGGAAAGATCTGAAAAGCTACGCCTTGTACGACCAGTCGATTCATAAGGCGGCTGAATACCTGCAAAGTCTGAACAAGATGCCGGTGATCATCAATGACGAGGCGCGTTTGTTCGGTGAAGGAGAGGCTCCGGCAGCGGCTCTTTATTGTGGCTGGTACAGCCTGGCGCGTTACGTGGACGCCTTCGACTGGGTGCCGGGTGCTGTCGGCTACCATATTGCCAGCCAGGAGTGTCAGACCTTGCGGGGCAATGGCAGGTACTGGTGTAAAAGTATGCTGGAAGACGGCGCTGCGGCCACTATCGGCCCCGTCGCGGAGCCTTACCTGACGGCTTTCCCGGTGCCGGAACTCTTCTTCCGGTTTCTGACCGACGGTTTCTACACGCTTGGCGAAGCCTATTTTCTGAGCGTGCCTTACCTGTCGTGGCAAATGATTCTGGTCGGCGACCCTCTGTATCGGCCATTCAAGAAGCAACCGGCGGACAATTTATGAAAATCCTCCATATCCTCGACCACAGCCTGCCTCTGCACAGCGGCTACACCTTCCGCAGTCAGAATCTGTTCCGTGCCCAGCGCAGCATGGGCTACCAGCCTGTGATTCTGACCTCACCCAAGCATGAAGAGAACTGCAGGGGAGACTGGTCCGCCAAGGAGGAGATCAATGGCTTCCCCTATTACCGGACCGGGCCGACCCGTCAATTCCCCGGGCCGATGACCAGTGAAGCCTGGTCGATGCATGTCCTGTCGCGGCGTATCCTCGAGGTGGCCCGAATCGAACAGCCCGACATCATCCATGCTCATTCGCCGATCCTCAATGGCATTCCTGCAATCCGGGCGGCGCGCAAACTGAAGCTGCCGGTGGTGTATGAAATTCGTGCCTTCTGGGAGGACGCCGCGGTCGATCATGCCACCACGACCGAAGGTTCGCTGCGCTACCGGCTGACCAGACTTGCGGAGACCACAGTCTGCCGCAGGGTCGACCACGTCGGCATCCTCTGCAATGGACTGAAGAGCGACCTGGTCAGTCGCGGAATCCCTCCGGAAAAGATCACCCCGATCTTCAACGGGGTGAACGTCGAGGATTTTCAACCCTGTCCCGCCGATGATGAATACCTGCGGGAATGGCAACTGGCCGGCAGAAAGGTCATCGGTTTCATCGGTTCATTTTACCGCTATGAGGGCCTCGACCTGCTGGTCAG
>DATFJP010000050.1:0-3977 GCA_035269105.1 Desulfuromonadales bacterium | reverse complement strand
GATCCGCAACCGGGTGCGGGTGGAGGTGCTCTGGCTGCTGGCGCTCTGCGCCGAGCCGGGCATCGCCGAGTGCCGCAAGCTGCGCGACGAGGAGGAGCAGTTCCTGCGCAGCCTGGTCGCCCGCTTCACCCCCTCGGAGGCGGAGAAGGTCAAGGCGATCGAGAAGACCACCAACCACGACGTCAAGGCAGTCGAGTATTACCTGAAGCAGCAGCTCGCCGGAACCCCGCTGGAGAAGCGCGCCGAGTTCCTGCACTTCGCCTGCACTTCGGAGGACATCAACAATCTCGCCCACGCCTTGATGCTGAAGGACGGCCTGCAGGCGCTGCGGCCCCTGCAGGACCAGGTGGTCGACAAGCTCAAGGCCCTGGCCCGCGAGCACCGGGCGGTGCCGATGCTGGCCCGCACCCACGGCCAGACCGCCTCGCCGACCACCCTCGGCAAGGAACTGGCGGTGTTCGCCGCCCGCCTGCAGCGCCAGGGGCAGCGGATCGACGCGGTCGAGCTGCGCGGCAAGCTGAACGGCGCGGTCGGCAACTTCAACGCCCATCTGGCCGCCTACCCAGAGGTCGACTGGGTCGCCCTGAGCCGCAGGGTGATCGAGAAGGAGCTGGGCCTGACCCAGAACCTGTTCACCACCCAGATCGAGCCGCACGACGACATGGCCGAGCTGTTCGACGCCCTGGCACGCTGGAACTCCATTCTGATCGATCTCGACCGCGACATCTGGACTTACATCTCCATGGCCTACTTCGGCCAGCAGACGGTGGCCGGCGAGGTGGGCTCGTCGACCATGCCGCACAAGGTCAACCCCATCGACTTCGAGAACTCGGAGGGCAACTGCGGCCTGGCCAACGCGGTGTTCGGCCACCTCAGCGCCAAACTGCCGATCTCGCGCCTGCAGCGCGACCTCACCGACTCGACGGTGATCCGCAACGTCGGCGTCGGCTTCGGCTACAGCCTGATCGCCTGCCGCGCCACCCTGAAAGGGCTGGGCAAGCTCAAGCTCAACGGCGAGCGGCTGGCCGCCGACCTGGACGGGGCCTGGGAGGTGCTGGCCGAGCCGATCCAGACGGTCATGCGCAAGGCGGGCATCGAAAAGCCCTACGAAAAACTCAAGGAGCTGACCCGCGGCCAGCAGATCACCGCCGCCGCGATCCGCAGCTTCGTCGAAAGCCTGGACCTGCCGGAGGCCGACAAGCAGCGGCTGCTGGCGCTGACGCCGGCGGACTACGTCGGCCTGGCGCCGCGAATCGTGGAGTGGCTGGATTAACCCATTGCTCCCGATTGAAAATACCCAGGCCCGCCGGAACGCTCCGGCGGGCCTGTTCTGCTTGGGGCTGGCAAGGGTCATCCGTCCTTGCCTAATCACGAATAATCCTTACTCGGCACTGACCAGGATGACTACCGATTGCGGCTCGACCGTATATTGTTCCTGGTTTTCCAGTTCCACCTCCTCGCCCGGCTCCCGACTCGCCTCCACCCCCGGCAGACTGGTGTCGACGAAGCGCTGCCAGCGCCGGCCTTCCAGCGGCACCGGCAGTTCGAAATCCGCCGTTTCCTCCCCGGCATGGGCGATCAGGTAGATCTCCGATTCCTCGGCGAAGCCCTGCAGGTGCATACCCAGTGAATGGGACTCCTCCGACCAGTCCGGCTCGCCGAGCCCGGTACCGTGCCAGGCCAGGCGACGACCGCCGTTCTCGTCGCCCTCGAATGACTGCGGGCGCAGCACCTCATGGCGATGGCGGAAAGCGATCAGATGCCGGAAGAACCGCAACAGGTCGGCCTCGCTCTCCTGCCGCCGCCAGTCCAGCCAGCTGACCGGATTGTCCTGGCACCAGGTGTTGTTGTTGCCGCCCTGGCTGCGGGCCATCTCGTCGCCGGCCAGGATCATCGGCACACCGTGGGCCATCAGCAGCAGGGCGGCGAAGTTGCGCATCTGCTGCTCGCGCAGGGCGATGATCTCCGGATCGTCGGTTTCCCCCTCGGCCCCATGGTTGCGGCTGAAGTTGTGATCGTCACCGTCGCTGTTGTACTCGCCGTTGGCTTCGTTGTGCTTTTCGTTGTAGCTGACCAGGTCGGCCAGGGTGAAGCCGTCATGGCTGGTGACGAAATTGATGCTGTGATAGGGGGCGCGGCCGCTTTCCTGATACAGATCGGAGCTGCCGGCCAGGCGGGTGGCGATTACCGACACCATGCCCGGCTCGCCGTGCACGAAGCGCCGGATGTCGTCGCGAAACTTGCCGTTCCACTCCGCCCAGCGGCCGAAATTGGGGAAGGTGCCGACCTGGTAGAGGCCGGCTGCATCCCAGGCTTCGGCGATCAGCTTGGTGTCGGCCAGGATCGGGTGGGCGGCGATCCGTTCCAGCAGGGGCGGGTTGGCCAGCACCTCGCCGTCCGGGCCGCGGCCGAGGATCGAGGCGAGGTCGAAGCGGAAGCCGTCGACGTGCATTTCGGTCACCCAGTAGCAGAGGCAGTCGACGATCAGGTCGCGCACCACCGGGTGGTTGCAGTTGACCGTGTTGCCGCAGCCCGAGTAGTTGGCGTACTCGCCGTTCTCCTCGTTGACCATGTAGTAGACGCTGTTGTCCAGACCGCGAAAGCAGAGGGTCGGTCCCTTTTCGTTGCCTTCGCCGGTGTGGTTGAACACCATATCGAGAATTACCTCAATGCCCGCCGAATGGAAAGCCTTGACCAGTTCCTTGAACTCACGGACCTGGGCGCCGGCCTCGGGGCTGTTGGCATAGGCGGCCTTGGGCGCGAACCATCCCAGAGGATGGTAGCCCCAGTAGTTGTGCAGACGTTCGCCGGTCAGGGGGTTCTTGCGGTAGTTGTCAGCTTCGTCGAACTCGGTGACCGGCAGCAGTTCCACCGCGGTAATGCCCAGCTCCTGCAGGTAGGGAATCTTCTCGATCAGGCCACGGAAGGTGCCGCCCGCCTCGATCCCGGCCGAGGGGTCCTTGGTGAAACCGCGGACATGCAGCTCGTAGATGATGGTATCGGCCAGATGCCGGTTGAGCGGCCGCTGTCCCTCCCAGTCGAAAGGCTCGTCGACCACCAGCCCCCGCCAATGTCCTTCGCGGGCCGCGCGGCGCTGGGTCTCCTGCCACAGGGAAGGCCCGCTCAGAGCGCGCGCATAGGGATCGAAGACCACGGCGCCGGGGTCGAAACGGTGGATTTCCGGGGCCTCGTTGTCGGCCCGATCCAGGCGGTAGCCGTATTCGAAACCGGGTTCCAGGCCGGTGACCATGATGTGCCAGACATCGCCGGTGCGGTTGATGGCCGGGTCCAGCGAGATCTGCAGTGCCGGCTCCAGTTCCCCGGGCCGGAACAGGACCAAAGTCACCGAGGTCGCATGACGGGAGAAGACCGAAAAATTGACCCCGTGGACCTGCGAAGTGGCCCCGTACGGCTGCGGATGGCCTTTTTGAATCCGGATATCGAGATCGACGGCGTCCAGCTGTCTTTTCTTGAGATGTGTATCCTGCATACTTTCTTCACCTTTTGCTGTTGGGATGGGTTCGGTGCCTGTGGAAGAGGATCCAGCAGGGCCGAGAGAATCTTGCAACGGGCTAATGAATCGGCTATGGTAAGGCTGTTCCTCTCTGCGAAAGGAGTCCCGCCATGCCGATTCTCACCGCCGAAGGGCCACCTGTCGGCGACCTGGATAAAAAACGCGAATTTGCCCGGCGGATGACCGCAGCGGCAGCCGAAGCCTACGGGCTGCCTGCCGACACCATCATCATCGTTTTCAAGGAGAGCACCCCGGAAAACGTCAGCGTCGGCGGCCGCCTGCTGGTCGACCGCAACTGAAAAAAGGCACACGCCATGCCCGAGCGTCCTTCTCCGCAAGCCGCCGGGGCAGAGCAGCAAGCTCCCAGCCCCGCCGAAATCAGCCGCGGCCTCTCGAAAGTCCGCAAATGCCGCTGGTTTTTCTTCGGCGTCGTGCTGATCTATGTACCAGCCCTGCTGCTCAC
>DATFJP010000049.1:0-2377 GCA_035269105.1 Desulfuromonadales bacterium | reverse complement strand
CCTGCCGAGCTTGCTGCGCAGCGGCGAGACGGAGCGCGAGAATTGCCAGCGATTCCGGATCGACCTGCTCGAGCGCGGGGTCGACGATTCGCCTTACCTGATTGCCGGGTCCGGTCCCGACGGCTACGACAATATCATCATGGGTCCGAGCGACCGCGTTCTGGCAGAAGGCGACGTGATGATCATCGACACCGGCAGCACCTTTGACGGCTATTTCAGCGACTTCGACCGCAACTTCGCATTCGGCCGTGCTTCCGACACACTCCGCCAAGCCTACCGGACCGTTTATGAGGCGACCGATGCCGGGTTTGCCGCGGCCAGACCGGGAGCCACCATGGCCGACCTATGGCGGGCGATGTGGACGGTACTGGAAGCAGGCGGCGCCCAGGGCAATACAGTGGGCCGCATGGGCCACGGTCTCGGCATGCAGTTGACAGAGGGGCCTTCGGTGACCCCCGAAGACAGGACAGTACTCCAAGCCGGGATGGTGATCACCCTCGAGCCCGGCATGACCTTCGCGCCGGGAAAACAGATGGTTCATGAAGAAAATCTGCTGATCACCGAGGCGGGCGCGGAGATGCTGTCGCAACGCGCACCGGCCGAAATCCCCGTGATCCAATGAAAAGAAAGCGATGTCGCTTGTGAAAAAGTTCAACGTGCAAAAGGTTCAGACACCGGTCGCCCTGGACCAGATCGCCCCACTGGGGCGGATCGGGGTGCTGTCGCTGGCCACCGACTTCAATATCGAGCAGGATCTGCGCCGGCTTTTCCCGGAGGGTTTTGAAATCTTTACCAACCGCATCACCAACGCCAACCCCCTGACTCTTGCCAACCTGCGGGCCATGGCCGGTGATGTGACGCGTGCTGCGGCCGGCATTCTGCCCGGCTTCGGGATCGATGCCATCATTTACGGCTGCACGTCGGGCACCATCGCCATCGGCAGGGAAACGATCAACGAACTGGTGCATGCGGTCTGGCCGGGCATTCCGGTGACCAATCCCGTGGTCGCCGCCCATGCGGCCTTCGAGAGACTCGAGGCCCGGAAAATATCGGTACTGACTCCCTACATCGAAGAGGTCAATGCCGAGATGGGCCGGCAATTTCTCGATCCGGGTTACCAACTGCTCAATATTGCCGGCTTCGGCTTCGAAAACGACAGCGAGATGACCCTGATCTCGCCTGAGACCATCTACCAGGCCGCTCTGGAGATCTGCGATCCGCAAGCCGATCTCCTGTTTATCTCCTGCACCGCCCTGCGGGCTTCGCTGGTGATCGAAAAGATCGAACAAGCGCTCGGCAAGCCGGTCGTCACCAGCAACCAGGCTCTCACCTGGCACATCATGCAGCTGCTGGATCGAGCCGTGGCGGTCCGGGGCTTCGGCAGCTTGTTCGAGACAGTGCCTCCGGAATCATAGTTTGTTTTCGATCGTTACGCTCAGAAAAGTTCAGCCGAATCGTTCACCCCAACCAGAAGGAGAAACGGCATGAAAAAAATGATTGGCTTGATGTTGATGATGATCTGTTCCGTCAGTTTCAGCGTTGCCCAGGCGAGTGAATACACCGGCAAAGAACTGAATGCACGCCTGGCTACCGAGGATCTGGAAGGTGACAGCATGACCGTCTGGTCGAACAAGTTTGCTGATGAAATGCGGACCTGGTCGGACGGCAAAATCGATATCACGGTCTATCCCTACGGCTCTCTCGGCGATACGCGCGACATCAACGAATTGGCCCAGATGGGCGTGATCGAATTCGTGGTGACCGATTACGCCTGGATCAGCTCGTTCGTCCCCGAGGCCCAGGTTCTCGGCCTGCACCATATCTGGCCGCGGCAAAAAGCCCCCGAGGTTCTCGAATGGATCGTCCAGAACGGCGAGTTCATGGGCGTGCTGGAGAAGGCCTTCCGTCGCAACGGTCTAGTGCCGCTGGGCCTGATCTGGGAAGACTGGATGTGGGTCACCTCGAAAAAGCCGGTCAAGTCGATGGCCGACCTGAAAGGCCTGAAGCTGCGCGTGATGTCCTCCAAGGTTCTGGTCGACCAGTACATGGCTTATGGCGCCAGCCCGACGCCGATGAGCTTTGGCGAAGTCTACGGCGGCCTGCAGATGGGCCTGATCGATGCCCAGATGAACCCGATCTTTGCCGACTACAGCATGAAGTTCTTTGAAGTGACCGACTACTTCATCAAGATGTACAACGAAGCCTATCTGGGTATTCCCACCATCAACGCCAGGGTCTTCGATGCCCTGCCGGAAAATGCCCAGGCCAAGATGCGTCAGTTCTGGTCCGGCTCGACCCTCGCCTCGGCGCGCTGGATCGAGGCGCGCAATGCCGACGACACCAAGAAGATCAAGGCGGAGAAGCCGAGCATCGAGTT
>DATFJP010000048.1:0-6158 GCA_035269105.1 Desulfuromonadales bacterium | reverse complement strand
TTTTGGCTTCTTCCACGCTGAAGCTGACATCGTTCACAGCCACTACGCACTGGGTCTCCTCTTGAATCTTGCTGCGTTCAACACCTTCTCTTGCCATCTCCAACGCCCGGCTTGCATTACTTTCCGGACCGAAGACCTTGAACAGGTTTTTTACCTCGATTTTGGCCAAAGCATCGACTCCTCGTGGAATGGTCCCCTGCATACCTGTCAGAGCCTGTGCGCAGATATCCTGTCTTGACAAGCCAGCGAACTGCAGTGGGATGGACCGACTCTCGAAGAAATACTTTCCCAGCCGGTTTTGCGGGAAAGTCAGCAAAATTATAATGGAAATCGTGGGGATTTCAAAAATCAGGTATCATCCCCATGTCGGAAAATGGCGGCGGCTTGCAATCCGGCGTGCGGATAACGGACAATAACCTCAACGGTCATGCCGTCGATGAATGGCTCGATTGCAGCCCAAAACCACCTGAGCAACTTATGGCGGTTCATTTGACAAGGAAAACCTTCTCGCAATTCCTGCCCACCAACCGCGCCGAAATGCTCCAGCGCGGCTGGGACGAACTCGACGTCCTGTTCGTCAGCGGCGACGCCTATGTCGATCATCCGGCGTTCGGCGCTCCCCTGCTGGCCCGCCTGCTGGAGGCGGAAGGCTACCGGGTCGGTATTCTCACCCAACCCGACTGGCGGAGCCTCGAGGCCTTCCGGGTCATGGGCCGGCCGCGGTTGTTTGCGGCCATCTCCGCCGGTGCCATGGATTCGATGGTCAACCACTACACGGCGGCGAAAAAAATCCGCCGGAACGACGCCTATACTCCTGGCGGCAAGGCTGGCGCGCGTCCCAATCGGGCGGTGATCGCCTACACGGCTGCCGTCAAGGGCGCCTTCAAAGGGCTGCCGACCGTGATCGGCGGCATCGAGGCGAGTCTGCGGCGCCTGGCGCATTACGACTATTGGGACGATAAAGTGCGCCGTTCGGTGTTGACCGACAGCAAGGCCGACCTGCTGCTGTACGGCATGGCGGAAAGGACTCTGGTGGAAATAGCCGGCCGTATGGCCGACCAGCAACCGGTCAATGAGCTGACCAATATCCGCGGCACAGCCTATCTCGCCGCGCAGGCACCGGAGACGGCCGTGCGCCTGCCGGATTTCGAAGAGACGGCGGCAGACACCAAGGCCTACGGGCTGGCGTTTCGCCTGGCCAGCGAGCAGGCCAATGCTGCGAACGCCCGCCCTCTGGCCCAGCGGCACGGCAAGCGCTGGGTCATCGTGCAGCCGCCGGCGGCGCCGCTTTCCTCCGCCGACCTGGATCGGATTTATAGCCTGCCTTTTCTCAAGCAGCCGCATCCGGGCTACACCGAAGCAATCCCCGCCTATGAACAGATCCGGTTTTCCATCACCACCCACCGCGGCTGTTTCGGCGGCTGCGCTTTCTGCGCCATCGGTCATCACCAGGGCAAGACCATTCAGTCCAGATCAATTGACTCCATTACCCGGGAAGCGGACCGCCTGACCGAACATCCGGAGTTTCGCGGCACCGTAACCGATGTCGGTGGGCCGACGGCCAACATGTATGGTCTTTACTGCGGGAATTTACAGGCAGAACAGGGCTGCCGGCGTGCCAGTTGCCTGTTCCCGGAACCCTGTCGCCACCTTGTTCAGTCCGACGCACAAGCCGTGGCTCTCCTGCGCAGCCTCCGGGACAGGCCTGGCATCAAACATGTTTTCGTTGCTTCCGGAATCCGCTATGACCTTTTAAAGCAGCAGCCGGCCTACCTGGAGGAGCTTTTGCGGCACCATGTCGGCGGGCTGCTCAAGGTGGCTCCCGAAGCAACCACTGCCGCAATAACCCGGATCATGCGCAAACCGGGTCCAGAGGCTTTTACCGACTTCCTTGATACGTTTCGTGAACGCAGCCGATCACTTGGCCAGCGCCAGGCCGTCGTTCCCTACCTGATCAGTGGGCATCCCGGCTGCCGTTTGACGGACATGGTGGAAGCGGCGCTGTTTTTGAAGCGCCATCGCCTGCAAGTCGAACAGGTCCAGGATTTCACGCCGACCCCGGGCAGCCTTGCCACCTGCATCTACCACACCGGCTGCGACCCATTCACAAGCAAGCCGATTTATGTCCCGCGTTCTATTGAAGAGCGCAGAATGCAGAAAGCCCTGCTGCTCTGGCATCGGCCGGAAAACCGCAACCTGATCGTTGAGGCCCTCCGTCGCTGCGGCAGGGAGGACGCTCGCAGGGAATTGCTGGGAGATGATGCCGGTCGGACGGACCGGCAGGGAGCATACGCGAAGAAGCGGGCCGGCAGGAAAAAGCCGTAATGCTGCAGAACTGCTTAGCCGCTTTTTTCAGATGTATTTTCCGGACAATAACGATAGGATGAGAAACTTCATTGTGTCCATTTCGAGTTTCCGGATGGACATGTCTCAACCCCCAGGCCGCTTGTTATGACCGCACAAAACTACCAGCCCCTCTACCATCTGCGCGCCCTGCCTGACGGCAGCCTTTACGACCTGCTGGCCGCCGCCCCGGACAAGCACGCCGAAACCGTTCGGGACCTGCTGGCCGAGCGCGGCATCGATCCGGCAATCATTGAGCGCGAGGTGGACCGGCGCCAATCAGACAAACAGGCCCGAAGCTGCGCAAAATCAAGACTGACGCGGACCTTGTTCCTCTTGTTTTCGCTGATCGTCCTCTGGTTCAACATCCAGGCCGGCGTTCAGCTTTATCAGACCGACAGTCCCTACCGCACTTTTCTGATCATCTTCGTCATCATGACAGTCGCCTTCGGTTTCTACCTCGGCCTCAAGTTCAACATGTACCTTTATCTGGGCGATATCCACCGGGTTTACTGCGGCTTCCCGGTGCCGGTAGGCTTCGTCGACGCCGCGACCGCCGAAGAGGTTCTGCCGCCAAAACCCCGTTTTTTTCTATCGCTTCTCGTTAACGGTCTCGCCTCGGTCAACCTGACCCTGCTGATCCCCATGCTCACCGTCTTCGCCCTGATCTGAATCTGCCACCCGCCCTCCGGAGGAACTTGATGTTCACGCTCCACCCCCAACTGGCGGCAGACAGCTTTATTCTGGGGGATTTCCCACTCTGCCGTCTGCTGCTGATGAACGACGCCAATTTCCCCTGGTTCATCCTGGTGCCGCGGCGAGCCGCTGTCCGCGAGATTTACGAGTTGCCTGACCACGACCAGCAGCAGCTTCTCCGTGAATCGTCCCATCTTGCCGCCCGGCTGACCGGCATTTTCCGGGCGGACAAGCTGAATATCGCAGCCCTCGGCAACCTGGTGCCGCAGCTTCACATCCATCACGTGGTACGCTACCGAAATGACCCCTGCTGGCCCGCTCCGGTCTGGGGGAAACTTGCCGCCCGGCCCTATGCAGCAGACCATGTCAAGAAAATCCAGGAGTCCCTGGCCGCCCTCCTGGAGGACTTCGCAACTTTTGCCCCACCTCGGACGCCATGATGCACCAGGTTCTCATGCACAACGCGGCTCAAGGGCAGTGGCTGAACTTCACCGCTCCGGTTGAGACCGTTACAGCTTCGACCTGCAGCCAGGTTCTGCCCGCCTTGCAGCGAATCGAGAAGCGGGTTGAATGTGGCTCTTATTGGGCCGCCGGCTTTGTCACTTATGAAGCTGCGGCGGCTTTCGACCGGGCCTGCCGGGTCCATGCACCTTCTGAACTGCCCCTGCTCTGGTTCGGTATTTATCCACAGCCTGAGATCCTGGACCACCTCGATCCCACCGCACATGCCGCGCCTTTGAACTGGCGAGCCAGCTGGGGCCAAAAACGCTTTAGCCAAGCAACCGCCATCATCCACGAAGCGATTGCCTCCGGCGAGACTTACCAGGTCAACCTGACCTTCCCCCTGACGACACCCTTTGCCGGTCCGCCGGAGGATTTCTTTCCTGCCATGGTGCAGGGTCACCATGCCCACTATGCCGCCTATCTCGACCTGGGCCGACACGTCATCTGCTCGGCTTCTCCGGAGCTTTTTTTCAGCCGCCAGGGCCAGCAGCTGAAAATGAAACCCATGAAAGGCACCATGGCCCGTGGCATGACCACGGAGGAAGACCAGCGGCGGGCAAAGCAGTTGAATTCCTCCGTCAAGGAGAGAGCGGAAAACATCATGATCCTGGACATGGTCCGCAACGACATCAGCAGGCTGGCCGGTCCCGGTCAGGTCAAGACAACCGGTTTGTGCGAACTGGAGAAATACCCGACGGTCTGGCAGATGACATCGTCGGTGGAAGCCGGAACGTCGGCTTCTTTTGTTGAAATCATGCGGGCCCTGTTTCCCTGTGCTTCGATTACGGGAGCTCCCAAGTATCGTACCATGGACATCATCCGCCGCCTGGAACAGGCGCCGCGGGGCATTTACACCGGCTGCATCGGCTACCTCGGCCCTGACAGACAAGCGCAATTCAGCGTCGCTATTCGCACCGCCCTGATCGACCGCGAGCGGGGGACCGCCAGCTACGGAGTGGGCGCCGGCATCACCTGGGACTCCCGACCGGCAGCCGAATACCGCGAATGCCTCGCCAAAGCACAGATCCTGTCCCGGCCCATGCCGGACTTTGCACTTCTCGAGACCCTCCTCTGGTGCCCGCAGCACGGTTACTTTCTTCTGCAGGAGCATCTCCGCCGCCTGGCCCGTTCTGCAGACTATTTCGACATTCCTTGCGACCTGGAACTGGCGGTTGAGATTCTGCAGGCCCGGGGCTTGAACTTTGGTTTCGAAAAAAAGCGCGTCCGGCTGCAACTTGCGACCGACGGACAATTCCACTGTGACGCGAGCCTCGCCCCGGAACCTGGTTCCGGCAGGGTCAGGCTGCGGTTGGCCGCACAGCCGGTCGATCCGGACAATCCGTTCTATTACCATAAAACCACCCACCGCAGGATATACGAGGACGCCTTGTCCGGCAAAGGCGACTGCGAAGATGTTATCCTTTGGAATTCTGCCGGCGAAATCACCGAGACCACCACATCCAACCTGGTTGTCGACCAGGCTGGCACCTGGTTAACGCCGCCTGTTTCCAGCGGCCTTCTGGCCGGCACCTTTCGCGACCACCTTCTGCACCTTGGCAAAATTCAGGAAGGACGCGTTACGCTTGAGGAACTGCGGACCTGCCGGAATATTTTTCTGATTAACAGCCTGCGCGGCTGGCGAAGAGCCCTTCTGGTTGACGTTTTATGAGGCCAAGAAATATGCCGCCGTGTCCCTGCGTGCTGCGAACAGCATACGGGCCGGTGGTCAAACGCAACCTTGCCAGGGTCACCTGCCGAGAAACTTTTTATCACGCCCCGGATGGCAAAGTATTGCCTGGCCCAATTCACGACCTCATTCGTCAACAAGCAGCATGCTGTTGAAACAGTGGTGCTCGACGGCCTGGTACCCGGTCTCTGGCCGATCGCCGAACTCCGGACCAACTGACCCCGCCTTACTCACAGTAAAAAAACCAGCAAACTGTTGACACCCATCTGTCCAGCAGGTAATAAGGAAGTCCCCGTGGGACAGAGCTGGATTTCTCAGCCCGGGGAAAGGCCGGCGAACCGAGTCTGCCGGTAATCCAGACAGGAGAGCACACCATGACCAAGATCGATTTCGACAAAATGGGCGGACTGATTCCGGCTGTCATCCAGGACCACGAAAGCGGCGAAGTCCTGATGGTGGCCTTCATGGATGAGACCACCTTGAACAACACCTTGCAAGACGGCAAGACCTGGTTCTACAGCCGCAGCCGCAACAAATACTGGATGAAGGGCGAGGAATCGGGCAACACCCAGGACGTGGTTGAGGTTCTGACCGATTGCGACGCCGACACGGTGGTCATCAAGGTCAAACAGAACGGCCCGGCCGCCTGCCATACCGGCAATCGCAGCTGCTTTTACGTCCGGTGGGAGAACGGCGAATGGGTGGAACATTCCAATCCCCTGTTCGACCCGCATGAGGCGTACAAGAAATAACTGTAAGCTGAAGGCGATTATTATCACAATTGATTTTCTGCACTCAAGTTGCCTTTTGGTGATTTTTCGCTTGAGGTTGGCGCGGAGTAGAACATGAGCAAGGAACTGAAGCTTGGCATCCCGAAAGGCAGCCTGGAAAAGGCAACCATCGAATTGTTCGACAAGGCGGGCTGGCG
>DATFJP010000047.1:0-40172 GCA_035269105.1 Desulfuromonadales bacterium | reverse complement strand
ATTCATGTGGAGCGCGAAGCGCACAAGCGCATCCTGGTCGGCAAGGGCGGCCGCATGATCCGCACGCTCGGCCAGGCAGCCCGTCACGAGATCGAACGTCTGCTTGGCGTCAAGGTTTTCCTCGAACTGTTTGTCAAGGTTCAGAAAAACTGGACGTCTTCCGATCGGCAGATGCGGGAATTCGGATACGAATAGAATCAACTTCAGGTTTCTGAGTTCAAGTATCTGAAAAAATGGCAAAAACATCTTGACGGTACGAGTTTCCTGGTGGCCGTCTCTCACGGTCTCTGTCAAAGGTATATCATGAGCGCAATCGTGGCCATTGTCGGCCGACCGAATGTCGGCAAGTCAACCCTTTTCAACCGGCTGGCCGGGCGGCGCATCGCCATCGTCGATGACTATCCGGGTGCCACCCGGGACCGCAACTATGCTCTGATTACACGGCATGAAAAGCCCTTCACTCTGGTGGATACCGGTGGTTTCGAGCCGGTCAGCAAAGAGCATCTGCTCACCCAGATGCGGGAGCAGTCGCGGCTGGCCATGGAAGAGGCGGATGTTATCCTGTTCGTCCTGGATGCGCGCGAAGGCCTGACCCCTGCCGACCGGGACGTGGCCGAAATGCTGCGGCGGGTCGAAAAACCGGTTTTCTTCATTGTCAACAAGGTGGAAGGCCCGGCACAGGAAGCAGCGGCCGGTGAGTTTTACACCCTGGGTGTTGATAATCTCTGCCTGGTCTCCGCCGAGCATGGTCTCGGCATGGGAGAGTTGACACAGCGGATACAGGATGCCCTGCCGGCGGCCAGCATGCCGGAGGAGGAGGAAGAACGTCAGGAAACCCGGCTGGCGGTGCTCGGCCGGCCCAATGTCGGCAAATCGTCCCTGGTCAATCGGCTGCTCGGCTATGAAAGGGTCATCGCCAACCCGGAAGCGGGCACGACGCGCGACAGCGTTGACACCCGCTTCGAGCACCAGGGCAAAACCTACCTTCTGATCGATACCGCCGGCATCCGCCGCAAGGGCCGGGTCTCCCTGAAACTCGAAAAGTATGCCGTGGTCCAGGCCCTCAGGTCGCTCGACCGCTGCCATGTCGCACTGATGCTGATCGATGCCGTGGAGGGGATCACCGACCAGGATCTGACCATTGCCGGGTATGCTCACGAACGGGGCAGGGCGGTGGTTCTGGTCGTCAATAAATGGGACCTGGTGCAAAAAGACAATGCGACCACCGGACGCTTCGTCCAGGAAGTCCGGCGGACCTTCAAGTTTCTCCCCGACTGCCCGGTGCATTTCGTGTCAGCGGCAACCGGCCAGAGGGTGGCCCGGATCATGGCGGATGTCGAAAAAGTCGATCGGGAATTTTCGAAACGGATCACGACAGCCGAATTGAACCGGGTCCTCAAGGACGCGGAGATCAGCCATCCGCCGCCGATGTACAAGGGCAAGCGGCTGAAATTGTTTTACATGACCCAGGTGAGCGTGCGTCCGCCGACCTTCGTCATCTTTGTCAGCCGGGCGGCGGGGATCCATTTCTCCTACCAGCGCTACCTGGTCAATTGTCTGCGGCAGGCATTCGGCTTTATCGGTTGCCCCATTCGTTTGAAGTTCAAGGACCGCGAGCACTGAAGGGCGAAACCGCTTTACTTGGGCCTGGACGCTGCTATATACTTAACTGGCTTTATTTCTAAGTGTTTTTGACTGTTTTGCAGAACATGTCAGATGTGGTTTCGGGTGGTTTTTTATGAGTCTGGTTGGTAATCTCGAAGATCTCGGCCTTGGCGAAATTCTGCAGATTGTCAGCCTCAGCCGCAAATCAGGCGTTCTCGAGCTGAAAAGCCTCGATCGCGAGGGAAGGGTCGTCTTCCGCGACGGGGAAGTCATCCGGGCAACCGCTTCCACCTTTCCCGAGAATCTCGGCGACCTCCTCCTGCGACGCGATGCCATCGATTTCGAGACGATGAAGCAGGCCCTGCGCATTCAGCAGCAGGAAGGCCGACACCGGCGGTTCGGCGAGGTCCTGGTCGAAGAATTCGGCTTTGACAAGGAACTCATTGAAACCCTGGTCCGCCAGCAGGTCGAACGCATCGTCTACAGTTTCTTTGCCTGGAACGAGGGCAACTTCGCTTTTGAACTCGGTGAACCGGAAGAACTCGCGGTTACCTCGCTCAATCCTCTGCATTTCATCCTGGACAACGGTCTCAACCCCCAGTGGCTGGCCATGGAAGGAAGCCGCATCCTGGATGAAAAACGGCATGCCGGCGAAGACATGGATGAACGGGGCGAATCGGTCGTCGATGTCGAACGTTTGATGTCCGAAGCTCTGGGTAAGGATGCCGAGGAACCTTCCGCAAGCCCTCCAGCCGAAGAACCATCCCCGAAAAGCCGGGCAGCACCGGCGGGGCCGGCTCTCCAATCTGCTGCAGGGGAGCAGACGATTTATCTGGTCGACGACGACTCTGCCGTTGTCGAGCGCATGGCAACCCTGCTGCATGATCGGCAGGTGCCGGTTCGTGCATTTACCGACGGCGAGAATTTTTTTCAGGCCCTGGCTGATGCCGACCCTGCGGAGACACTTCTGGTTATCGATCTGATTATGCCGCGGCAGGACGGCAGCGGACTGCTGGGGGGGCTCGAACTGCTGCAGAGGGTTCGCCGCGCTTATGCCGATTTCCAGATTCTGGTCATGAGCGATCAGCCGAACCAGGAAGCCGAGGAGAGCGTTCGGGAATTTGGCGTTCCGGTGCTGCTGCCCAAGCCGAACACAACCGAAATAGCCACAAAGCATGGCGAGCAGGTGCTGTCTGCCCTGGTCGACATCCTGCTGACAGCCGGCCAACAGGAAGGGCAGAAAGCGCCGGAGCCGGATCGGCTGTTCAATATCGGCGCTGAATTGATGCGGGAAATGGGCGAGGCCGATATCGCAACCGGCACATCCGGGCCGCAGCAGTCGCCGGGTCTGCACCTGTTGCGCGGTATGCTTCAGGAATTGGGCAACCCCTCCTTGGGGGGCGGGATTATACTGCTGATTTTACGGTTTGCCAGTGAACTGATGAACCGCGCCGTCATTTTTCTGGTGAAGGAAAAAGAGATCGTCGGCCTCGGTCAGTTCGGTATCGAACTGACCGAGGCCGTGCCCGACCTCCTGGTCCGGGACATGAGTCTACCCGTCGGCGAAGAACATCTTTTCTCCGGAATACTGGAGACACGGGAGCCGCAAACCGGTCCGCCGCCCACAGACCCGTGGTCCGACTATCTGTTCGAGCAGCTTGGCGGCGAGCGACCAGCGGAGATCTTCATCGGTCCCTTGTTGAGCGAAGGACGTGTCGTCGCCGTGCTTTATGGAGACAATCTGCCGGAACAAAAGCCGATCGGCGACACCGAGGCTCTGGAGATTTTCCTTTCCCAGGCCGGTCTTGCCATGGAGAAAGCCTTGCTGGAAAGGCGCCTGATGGCCGGCCAGGCGGTCGTCTGAAGCGGGGGAGAACAAAAAGTTTTGAAAAAAATACTGATTGCCGAGGACTCTCCGACCATGCGCTCGCTGATCGTTTCGACGATCGACGCATTGGGCGAATACGAAACCGTCGAGGCGGCCAACGGCTTTGAGGCCCTGCGGATTCTGCCGCGAGAGAAGGTGGACTTGATCATCACCGACATCAACATGCCCGATATCAACGGCCTTGAACTGGTGAGTTTTATCCGCAACAACGAGAACTACAAGGAAACCCCCTTGTTTATCATCAGCACCGAGGGCAGCGAACGGGACCGGGAAAAAGGGCTGGCTCTGGGAGCCGACGCTTATCTGGTTAAGCCGTTTACCCCGGATGAATTGCAGTCCCTGATCCAGGATTACCTTTCCTGAGTGGAGGCAGGCGTGACTGACAACAGCTCATCTCAGGCGCTCAAGGATTTTATCAGCGAAACCGAAGAGATTATCGAAACCCTCAATCTCGACCTGATGACTCTGGCCGACTCCGTCGAGACCGGTGAAACCGATCCCGATCGGATCAACAGCATTTTCAGAGGCGCTCATTCCATCAAGGGCCTGGCCGGGATGTTCGGCTTCGACGACATATCCCAGCTTGCCCATCGCATGGAAAACCTGCTTGATTGTCTACGCCTGGGCAAGGTGCCGTTTAACAAGGATCTGCTGGATACCCTCTTCTTTGCCCTGGAGCAACTGACCCGTCTGATCAACGGTAAGAGCGGCGACGAACAATTTACCTTCGATTTGCAGCCGGTTTTCGATAGAATTGACCGTCATCTCGCCGGCGGCGGCAAACAGGGAGAAGACCCGCTCAAAGGCCTTGATATCAGCGCCGAAATCCTCAATGTATTGACCGAGTACGAAGAGCACAGGCTGCTCGAAAACGTCAAGAAGTCCAGAAAGATTCATCTGCTGAAACTGGATTTCGATCTGTCCAGCTTCGATCAGGACCTCGCCGAACTGACGCAGCTTCTCAAGCAGCATGGAGAGGTGGTCAGCACACTCCCTTCCGCCGGGGACATCGGTGAGAGAATCGCGTTCCAGATACTTTTCGGCAGTGAGCTGAACATGGCGGAGGTCACCAACCTGCTTGGTCGTGAAGTCCTGCAGATCAGTACCTTCGGCGAATCCTCTCAGGCCCGGGAAGCGGACGAGGATTTTGTCCTTGAAAGCCCTGCGCCCGACCTGCCTGTCCCCGAGCATGAGCCGGAGCCCAGCTATACGACAGATGATGAGGGGGGCAGCAGCCTGCGCTCCATCAGCCGTACGGTCCGGGTGGATATCGACAAACTCGACCTGCTGATGAATATTGTCGGTGAACTGGTCCTGTCCAAAGGGGCCATTGCGGAAATCGCCGACCGCTGCAAATCGATTGCAGAGCAGGATGTTGGCACCGACCTGGTGAAGGCCATCCGATCTCTGGAAAGACGTCTCGACGAATTGCAGAACGGGGTCATGGATGTGCGCATGGTGCCGATCGGGCAGTTGTTCGAAAAGATGACCCGCATCGTCAGGCGGGTCTCCAACGAACAGGGCAAAAAGGTCGACCTGGTGGTTCATGGGGCGGAAACGGAACTGGACAAGCTGATCATCGAAGACGTCTCTGATCCCCTGATGCACATCATCCGCAATGCCATCGACCATGGTCTGGAGATTCCTGTTGAGCGCCGGGCCGAGGGCAAGCCTGAAAAGGGGACGATCCATCTGAGTGCCGCCCAGAAAGGGAATCACGTGGTCATCGAGGTCCGCGATGACGGTCGGGGGATTAATCCGGAATTCGTGCGTCGTAAAGCAATTCAGAGGGGCCTGGTGAAGGAAGACCAGGAATTGAGCAAGGACGAAATACGCGACCTGTTGTTCAGACCCGGCTTCACGACCAGAGACGAGGTCAGCAACCTGTCGGGCCGTGGGGTGGGCATGGACGTGGTCAAAAACAATATAGCCGAACTGTCCGGCATGATAGAGCTGGCCAGCGATGTCGGGCAGGGGACCGTGGTCACCCTGACCCTGCCGATCACCCTGGCGATCATCAAGGCCCTCATTGTCCGGGTCGGTTCGAGAACCTATGCGATTCCGATCAATTCGGTCCTGGAAACCCTGATGCTTGAGGAAGACGACATTCAGACTATCGAGAAGCGGGAAGTGATCGAGCTGCGGGAAACCACGGTCCCCTTGCTGCGCCTCGAAGATGTCTTCGGCCTCAGCGAAAGGGAAGAAGGCGACCAACGCGAGTTTGTTGCAATTGTTGGTCTGGCCGACAAGCGCGTCGGGTTCGTGGTGGACGATCTGCTCGGTCAGCAGGATGTGGTCATCAAGTCGCTGGGCAAGGCGCTTTCTTTTGTCAAGGGGATTGCCGGCGCCGCCGAAATGGGCAATCAGAAGACCATTCTGGTTCTGGATGTCGCCGGCCTGATGAGCGAAGCCCTGCGCAGCGAGTCGCTGATCCATGTATAAAGCGTTTTACGGTCTGCAGGAGAGGCCTTTCAGCAAGACGCCGGACCCGAGCTACCTGTTCTTGAGCCATGGCCATTGTGAAGCCCTGGCCCGTTTGCAGCATGCCGTCGAAGAACGGGATATGGTGTTGCTGACCGGCGCCATCGGCAGCGGCAAAACCACGCTATCCCGGGCTTTGATGGATGCGCTGGGCGAAAATTATCGGGTCATTTTGCTGGTCAACCCGCGGCTGACGCCGCTGGAGTTTTTACGAAGTCTGGCCCATCGTCTGCAGATCAAGGAACCCGCTCGCTTCAAGGCCGATCTGCTGGAACAGATCGGCGAGGCTCTGTTCGCCTGTTACGAACGGGATATCTGTCCCGTGGTCGTGGTCGACGAGGCGCACCTGGTTCCGCATAAGGAAACCTTCGAGGAAATCCGGCTGCTGACCAATTTTCAGCTGGACGACCGAAATCTGCTCAGCGTCGTCCTGATGGGCCAGCCGGAGCTGCGCCGGCGGCTGCAGCATCGGGTTTACGAACCCCTGCGGCAGAGAATCGGACTGCAGTACGATCTGCGGCCGCTCGATCTCGCCGAGACGGCGGCCTATCTCGATTTCCGGATTGTGCGGGCCGGCGGTCGGCACGGATTGTTCGCACAGGAAGCCGTCGCCCTGATTCATGCCTGTTCGGATGGCATTCCACGGCGCATTAATCACGCCGCATCCCTGGCGTTGCTGGAAGGGTTCGGTCGGGGAGTCCGCGTGATCGACCAGGCGGTCGTCGAGGCCGTCAAGAGCGAATTGGATGGGTTACTGGAAGCTTGATACGAGGGATCTATGGACATCGCCGAACTGCGCAGAAAATCCCGTGAAGAAAAACCCGGAGAAGGCAAACCCGGCGAAGGCAAAGCGCATTCAGAGGGGCAGCTCCCCGCTTCCGAGCAGGCCGTTTCGGAGGATCTGACGACGGCGGTGCCCGAACCGTCCGGTCAGGCGCCGCCGCCGTCGGCAGCCGCTGAATCCGCTGGGCAGGGCTGGACCGACGATGCCCTCGAAAAGCTGTTTTCCGGAGCGGATTCCCTGGCCCTGGTTGATGTGGACCAGGATTCCGACCTTACGTTCAGCGAGGAGCAGGCAGGCCTCCAGCAGTACCTGGCTTTCCACCTGGACCGGGAGGAATATGGGCTGGACATCCGGGCGATTAGCGAGATAATTAAGGTCAAGGAATTTACCGATGTGCCGCGAGTCCCGGACTTTGTGCTGGGAATCATCTCCCTGCGCGGGGTGATCGTTCCCGTCTACGATCTGGCCATGAGACTGCGGCTTGGACAATCGACGCTGACGGCTGATTCCCGGATTATTGTCTGTCAGGCGGAGGATTTGATCGTGGGACTGCTGGTCGATGATATTACTCAGGTTGCCACCCTGAGTGATCAGAAGATTGAGCCGCCGCCAGCGGTCTTGACCGGCCTTGACAGGGACTGCATGACGGGAGTGGGGCGTTTTCAGGGCCGGATGATCATCCTGCTCAACGTCAAAAATGTACTGAATGTCGAAATGACCTGACAGGAAAGGGAGGTTGCGTGAATAAGAAGAAAAAGATTTTAATTGTCGAGGATGAGGAGAGCCTGCTCAAGCTCGAAAGTATTTTGTTGACCTCCAAAGGGTATGACGTCGAAGGTGTCGCTGACGGACTGGCCGCTCTGGAGGCGATCAAGCAATCGCAACCCGATCTGGTTCTGCTCGACATCATGCTGCCCGAGATAGACGGTTTCGAGGTCTGCCGCCGAATCAAGGAGGACCCGGAAACCCGGAATATACCGGTTATCATGCTGACCGCAAAAAAGAGCCGGGAAGATATGGCCCGCGGCGAACAGGTTGGTGCCGACTGGTATATTACCAAACCCTTTAAATCCGCTATGGTCATCGAGACCATTCAGAGGTTCATCGCCTGATCGTGGAGATGTTGATATGACGGTGGCGGAGACGGCAAACGGGGAAGGTCGGAAGCGGGAGATTCAGCTGGCCTGCTTTCGGATTGGCAATGAACTTTACGGTCTGGATATTATGCGGATCAAGGAGATTATCCGCCCGCAGAAGCTGACGCCGGTTCCGAAAGCGCCGCGCTTTATCGAGGGCGTTATCAATTTGCGCGGTACGGTGATCCCGGTTGCGGACCTGCGCAAGCGATTTGATCAGCAGGTCAGCGACAATCCCCGTAAAAACCGCATCCTGGTCTGTGCCCTGGAAGGGCGAATGGTTGGCCTGCTGGTTGATGAAGTCATGGAAGTCCGCAGTTTCACACGGCAGGAAATGACCCCGGCGTCCATGTTCTTCAAGGGGCAGGGGGACGATTTTTTTCTCGGTGTCGCCCGGCAGGACGATCTGCTGGTCATGCTGCTCGATCTGGACCGGGTTCTCTCCAGCGACGAAAAGATTTCGCTGCATCAGATTGAAGCCATGACCGACGAAAAAAAACCGGAAACTGAACGGAGTTGAAGCTGATCGCCGGCAATCCCGCGGCCCGACGAGGCAGGCTCTGCGCTGAAACATTTGGCCTGACTTTGCATGGGCTTTTTTTTAGAGGAATGGAATGATTGTTAAGTGCCCCTCTTGTGCCGCACGATTCCGCCTGGATCGCCGGAAACTCGCCGGCAAACGGCTGACGCTGCGGTGTTCGCGCTGCCGGAGTTCTTTCCGGGTCGAACTGCCGCGTGAACCACTTGCCCCCGATTCCGGGCGGGGCCTGATCATGCTCGCTCACAGCGACCGGGAGCTTTGCAGGATGATGGAGGAGATTCTGACCGGGGCCCGGATGGTCACCATGACGGCGCATGATGCAGAGTCCGTCCTGCAGGGTATGGCGGTCAATCCGCCTCAGGTCGCGATTGTCGATGTGGCACTGCAGGGCCTGTACTCTTTTGAAGTCGTGGAGAAAATCCGCAGTCGGCCGGGCCTGGAACAGGTCAAGATCATCCTGCTCTCCTCGGTTTACAACAAGACAGCCTACAAGCGTGCGCCTTCCTCCCTCTACAATGCCGATGACTACATCGAAAAGCATCATATTCCCGACGATCTCGTACCCAAGGTCAACCGACTCCTGGTTGACGCGGCACCTGCTTCCGGTCGAAAACTGAAGGGTGAGGAAGAACAGCGTGGCCAGGTCATGGCCAATATCGACCAGGCCGCCGAGCGGCAACTGGTCGCGGAAGTCAACGAACGGATCCGAACTGCTGAAGAACAGCAGGTTGAAGGGGCCGCAGAAGGCACCGATATGGAACGTGCCGGACGTCTGGCCCGGATAATCGTTTCCGATATCGCCCTTTATTGCCAGGAAAAACTCGACGCAGGTATCCAGGGCGGAAATTGGAACGAACTGCTTGCCGACGAGGTGCGGGAGGCCCGCCGCCTGTTCGGCGAAAGGTTTCCGCAGCAGAAGATCCAGAATGCCAAAATTCTCGAAAAAGCTTTTCTGGACCTCCTGCAACGGCGTCAACAGGAACTCGGGCTCTGACGGGCAGTCATGTCCACAGCCAAACAGGCAGGATAAAAAACGGTGGATACTTTAGACCAGGCCGTCAAGGCACTGAATTCCGATGACGAGGAAATCCGGCTGCAGGGTCTGCGCGCCCTGGCTGCCGGGGAACCGGAAATAATCCTTGCCCCGCTTTTCCAGGCTTTCGGCGATGCCAGCTGGAGAGTGCGCAAGGAAGCCATTGAAATCTATCTGGGACTTGCCGTCAGCCAGGAGTTGATCGGCGAAATCATCGAGTTGCTGCACGCTGAAGAGAATGCCGGGCTGCGTAATGCCGCGGTGGAACTGCTGGTGCGGCTTGATCGCGATGCCGTGCCCATGCTTCTGGAGAACATGGATTGTCCGGATCACGATGTCAGAAAGTTTATCGTCGACATTCTCGGCGAGATCGGTGATCGGCAGGCCATCCCGGCACTGGTAGGTGCCTTGCAGGACCCTGATAACAACGTCCTTGCGGCTGCAGCGGAGAATCTCGGCAAACTGCAGGCTGCTGAAGCGATTCCGGCCCTGCTCGAGGCGATGCGGAACCCCGATGTCCTGCTCAGATTTACCATCCTCGAAGCTCTCGGCCAGATCAAGCAGCCGGTTCCCATCGTCCACCTGGAACCCTACCGGAATGAAAAACTGCTGCGCAAAGCATTGATCGACTGCCTGGGCAGAGTCGGCGATCCTTCCACCATTGCCGAAGTCATCACCGCCTTGTCGGACCCCATGCAGAATGTCCGCAAAGCGGCCCTGCTGGCTCTGATGAATATGGCAGAACGCTATCCGGATCAGGTCCGTTTGCAACTTGTGGACCATGATCTGTCGTCGACCGTCGATGCCGTTCGGCTCTTTTTAGGTGAGGATCATGCCCCGGACTTGCGCGCTGCAGCAGTGCGTGTGCTTGGCTGGCTCGGCGCCGCCGGCGCTGTTAAGCCACTGCTCGAACTGCTCGACACTGAGCCGTTGCAGCCGCTGGCACTCGCGGCGCTGGCGGATATCGGTTCTGAAAAACCTGAAGAACTGGTCGCTGCCTGGCAGGACATCCCTGAGTTTCGCAGACCTTATCTGGCCTATGTGCTCGGCGAAGCCCGGATCGAAGCAGCCTTGCCTCGACTTCGGGAGGCACTCGCTGCCAGCGATGCCCAGCTACGGCGTACGGCAGCTCATGCTCTCGGTCGGGTAGCATCTGCCGAGGCGATTGCCGATCTGGTACAATGCCTGGCCGATGAAGATGAAAGTGTCCGGAGCACTGCCAGCCAGTCCCTCACCGGTTTGGGCGGGCTCTTTCCTATGGACGCCTTCGAACAACTCAAAAAACCGCTGGAAAAGGGCGATTCCGCAGCGAGGATGTTTGCCGTGGCTGCCCTGGCGAATATTGACCATCCGGAGGTTTCGACCAAACTCGGCGTAGCGATCAAGGATCCCGATCCGCAGGTGCGCAGGGCCGCGACCAAGGCCTTTAACGGCCGGGTCGATCAGGAACATGTCGGCAACCTGCTGTTGGTTCTGAATGATGAAGACAGCCAGGTCAGGCGGACGGCGGTGGAGATTCTGGCGACATCCGATCTGCCTGAGGTATTGGACGGACTTGCTCTGGGCCTCGAAGACGAGGATATCTGGGTGCGCGCCGCCGCGGTTCGCGCCTATGGCCAGCGTGGCGGCAGGACAGCCGCCCAGCGGATTGCCGGCGTTGTCGGCGATCCTGTGGGGCTGGTCAGTATCGCCGCCCTGGAGACTCTTTACGAAATCCTGAATGAGGAGGCCTGTCCACTTTTGGTCGGGGCTCTCGATCATGCCGATGAAGAGGTCGTTTCCGCAGCACTCAACCTGCTCTCCCGCTGCCATAGCACCGACTGGTTTCCGGCGCATGCCGAGGAACTGATCAATCATCCCTTCTGGGCGGTCCGGACTCATTTCGCCCGTTTTGCCGCAAATCTTCTGGGCGAAGAGGCCCGTCCGCTGCTGGAGCGGCGCCTTGCAGTTGAAGGAGAAGACCTGGTCAGGCAGCAGCTGCTTGATTCTCTGCAGCTTCTGTCCCGCTCAGAAGACTGATTTTATGCTTTTCCTCTCACCTGAAATTCCGATGAGCATGGACGAGTTCAGGCTGTTGAGAGACTTTGTCTATCAGCACTGCGGGCTGAATTTTACCGAGGATTCCAAGTATCTTCTGGAAAAACGGCTTGGCAGGCGGCTGCAGACCCACAACCTCCAGAACTTCAAGGATTACTATTATTTTCTTCGTTACAAGCCGGAAAAAGACCAGGAGCTGTCAGAGGTCATCGACCTGCTGACCACCAATGAGACCTATTTTTTCCGGGAGGATTATCAACTGCGGACCTTTGCCGAGGAGATCCTCCCGGAGATCAGGGCTCGCAAAGAAGCTTCGGGGGATCGCCAGCTCCGCATCTGGAGCGCCGGCTGCTCGTCCGGCGAGGAACCCTATACCCTGGCCATGATTCTGCTTGAACTCGGCTGGCCCGATAATTGGCGGGTCGAGATTATCGGCACCGATATCAGCCAGCGCGTCCTGCAGTTGGCGCGACTCGGCGAGTACGGTGAGACCTCGTTCCGCAACACCGATGCGGCGGTCAAAAATCGCTTTTTCACCGAAAGCGGCGGAAGGTACAGAGTGAATGACGAGGTCAAGAAGCTGGTGACCATCAGCCACCTCAACCTTTTCGATCATTCCCGCATTGCCCTGCTCGGCAGGATCGATGTGGTCTTCTGCCGGAACGTGATCATCTATTTCGATGCCGACGGCAAGCGGAAAGTCATCGAAAGCTTTTTCCAGAGGCTTCAGCCCGAAGGATATTTGCTGCTCGGACATTCAGAATCTCTGATCAACCTCAGCACAGCCTTTCAGCTCCGTCACTTCAAGCATGACATGGTGTACCAGAAGCCTGCTGCGACCGGCGCCAAAGGAGTCGTGCGATGAGTTTCGGCAAGCTGCGGGTACTGGTTATCGATGATTCCGCCTTCAATCGGCGGGCTATCGTCAAAATGCTCGAATCTGTGCCCAACGTCGAGGTTATCGGCTATGCCTGCGATGGCGAGGAGGGGTTGCGGAAAGTCATCGACCTCAAGCCCGACCTGGTAACGCTCGATCTGGAAATGCCTCGCATGGACGGCTTTACCTTGCTGCGAATCGTCATGCAGAACCAGCCGACCCCGATTATCGTGGTCTCATCCGTGTCGGGCGACGAGAATGTGTTCAAGGCCCTGGAGCTCGGCGCCGTCGAATTCGTCTCCAAACCGACGGCTCGGGTCTCCCCCGCACTGATGGATATTCGCGATGAATTGATCGAAAAAGTCCGGGAAGTCACCGGGGCCAACCTGAATAACGTCATTGCCAGGAGCAGCGGCGGAGAATCTGCCCGGTCCCGGGGTGTGCCGACTCCGAAGGTCCGGCCGGCAGATATGGCCGGCTGCGATTTCCCGGTGGTGGCGATTGCCAGTTCGACCGGCGGGCCGCCGGCCCTGCAAACCATTTTTTCGGCGATTCAGGACGAAATCCCCCTGGCTTTTGTAGTGGCGCAGCACATGCCGGCAAACTTCACCCGCGCCTTCGCGGAACGTTTGAACCGTTTTTCGGCGTTGACCATTCACGAAGCGGCCGAAGGCGATGTCCTCAAACCCGGCCATGTCCTGATCGCCCCCGGGGGCAAAAATCTTGGTTTCCACGAAAAAGATGGTGAGCTGGTGGTGGAATTGGGCCAACCGAAGCCGCACCATCGTTACGTGCCCTCGGCCGACGTGCTCTTCTCAAGCCTGGCGCCGATTTGCGGAAAACGGCTCGTGGGTGTGGTCCTGACCGGCATGGGCAACGATGGCTCTCGCGGTGCGATGATAATCAAGCAGCATCAGGGACTCGTGCTTGCCGAAGCCGAGGAAACCAGCGTGGTGTTCGGCATGCCCAAGGAGACCATCTCCGCGGTGACCGTGGACGGCGTGGTTCCATTGCCGCAGATGTGCCGCGAAATATTCAGGGTCTGCAAGGTGCTGCCCTGACCGCGCTGTTTTGAGGAACAGTTCTCTTGCAGGCTTCGGTCCGCACCCGGGAGGTCGACTCGCTGCCGGGAGGACCGAAGAAAAACCGGCGATCGGCAATTCACTGGAATTTTTCGCGCAGGGTTGTTATCATTCCGAAGTTTCATGAGCGCCGGGCCAGGGGCACAGCCTAACTGCCTTCATCGCACAAAAAGGAGCCATTGGCATGAGTCGGAGCAGCGACGACAACGACAGGAGCACATATTCCCGCGGCGAAGAGTTTCTTCAGGCATTCAAAAAGGGGGCGGAATTTACCCAGGAACTCCTGAAGGAGAACGAGAAGCTGCGCTATCGGGTCCTCAAGCTTGAAGAGGCGCTGTCGCAGGCGGGAGGCGAAGGCGGCAAAGACCAGTCCAGCGAAGCGGTGCAGCTTCGGCAGCGGATCGAGGAGCTGGAACAGGAGAAAGCGGAAATTCTTGGTCAAATCAAGGAGATTGAGGAAGAAAATGAGGATTTTGCCAACCGTTATGTTGAAATCGAGGAAGAGAACAACATGCTGGCAAATCTCTACATTGCCTCTTTCCAGCTGCATTCGACACTCGATTTCAAGGAAGTTTTGCAGATCATTGTCGAGATTGTCATCAATTTGATCGGCGCCGAAGAGTTCGGTATTCTGCTGCTGGATGAAAAGACCAATAAACTGGAACCCGTCGCGGCGGAGGGGATCGCCACCTCGGATATTCCGGCTGTCCCGGTCGGTCAGGGCATCATCGGCGAAGCCGCGGAAACCGGCGAGAACTATTTCATCGCTTCGATCTCCGGTTATGTCCGGGATTATGAAAAGCCGCTGGTCTGCATCCCTTTGAAAATCAAGGATCAGGTCATCGGGGTGATTACCATCTACAAGCTGCTGGTTCAGAAAGAAGAGTTCACCGGCGTCGACTATGAATTGTTCACCCTGTTGGCCGGGCATGCTGCGACCGCGGTCTTCTCTTCGCGCCTGTATTCCGATTCGGAGCGCAAGCTGTCCACGATCCAGGGTTTCATCGATCTGCTGACCAAGTGACTGGAGGGAGTTGATGGACGTTCATAAGGTTCTGGTTGTCGAGGATTCACCGACCATGCGACAACTGATCGTATTTGCCCTGAAAAGGATCAGGGGACTGAAGATCGCCGAAGCCAGCGACGGGGTCGACGGGTTGAAGAAACTCAGCGCCGAGACCTTCGACCTGATCCTCACCGACATCAATATGCCGATCATGGATGGTCTCAAACTGGTCAGCATGGTGCGCAACGATCCAAAATACAAGGAGGTGCCGATCGTGGTCATTACTACGGAAGGCGCCGTCGAAGACCGGGAGAGAGCCCTGTCGCTAGGGGCCAACGAATACATCACCAAACCCATTCAAACCACGACAATTCTTGATACCGTGAAAAGGCTGCTGCCTTTGTGAACATGTCGTCATTGATTCTGCAAGGAGGACAGCTTGACTAAAGAAGAAGCCATTGAAGTCGAAGGAACCGTTGTCGAACCTCTTCCCAATGCCATGTTTCGTGTCGAACTCGACAATGGTCACGTCGTTCTGGCGCATATTTCCGGAAAAATGCGCAAGTACTACATCCGGATCCTGCCCGGCGACCGGGTCACCGTCGAGCTCTCACCGTACGATCTGAGCCGGGGAAGAATCACCTACCGGTCGAAATAGCTTGCTGACGCAGGCGGGTGGATTCTGCCCGTCTGGATCCGCGACCACTGCAAGAGGAACCGGCATGCGCCGGTTTTTCCTGTTCAGGCAGCCGCAGGCTGCGGAGGTTTTATGCAGGAACGCTACAATCCCGCCGAGATAGAACAGCGCTGGCAGCAGGTTTGGGAGAAGCGGCAAGCTTACCAAGCCGAAACCGATTCCGACCGGCCGAAATACTATCTGCTCGAAATGTTCCCTTATCCTTCCGGGCGCATCCATATGGGCCACGTCCGCAATTATTCAATCGGTGACGTGGTCGCCCGTTTCAAGCGCTTGCAGGGCTACAATGTTCTCCACCCCATGGGCTGGGATGCTTTCGGCATGCCGGCGGAAAACGCCGCGATTCAGCATGGCACCCATCCCGCCCTCTGGACCGAGGAGAACATTCGGAACATGCGCCTGCAGCTGCGAAGGATGGGGCTGTCCTACGACTGGAACCGCGAGCTGGCCACCTGTTCTCCGGAATACTACCGTTGGGAGCAGCTGATTTTTCTGAAGATGCTCGAAAAAGGGCTGGCCTACAAGAAGAGTGCCGCGGTCAACTGGTGCCCCGACTGCGAAACGGTGCTTGCCAATGAACAGGTCGAGGACGGCTGCTGCTGGCGCTGCGACAACGCCGTCGAACAGAAACAGCTGGATCAGTGGTTTTTCCGCATCACCCGTTATGCCGACGAGCTGCTTGACCGGACCGAGCAGCTGCCGGGCTGGCCGGAATCCGTGCTGACCATGCAGCGCAACTGGATCGGCCGCAGCCATGGTTGCGAAATCGATTTTCCGGTCGAAGGTACCGACTCAGCAATCCGGGTCTTCACCACCCGTCAGGACACCCTTGCGGGAGCGACTTTCATGAGTCTGGCGCCGGAACACCCGATGGCTCTCAAGCTGGCCACTGCCGGGCAGAGGGACTCCGTGCGGGCCTTTATCGATAAGGTCGGCAAAGTCGAGAAGATCGACCGGACCAGCGAGGATCTCGAAAAAGAGGGGGTTTTCACCGGCAGCTACTGCGTCAATCCGCTGACCGGCCAGCAGGTTCCGGTTTTTCTGGCCAATTTTGTATTGATGGATTACGGCACCGGGGCCGTTATGGCGGTGCCGGCCCATGACCAGCGCGATTTCGAGTTCGCGCGAAAATACCAGCTGCCGGTGCAGGTGGTCATTCAACCCGAGGGCGAGCTGCTCGACCCCGAACGCATGCAGGAAGCCTGGACAGGCGAAGGACGGATGGTCAACTCGGGTCCTTTCGACGGTCTGCCGAACGAGGAGGGCAAGCAACGGGTTGCCGACTTCCTCAAGGCGGAGGGCCGGGGCGAGCCGACCATCAATTATCGTTTGCGGGACTGGCTGGTCTCCCGGCAGCGTTATTGGGGCACCCCGATACCGGTGATTTATTGCGCTGCCTGCGGCACCGTACCGGTCCCCGCCGAGGACCTGCCGGTGACGCTGCCGACCGACGTTAAATTTAGCGGGGCGGGCGGCAGCCCCCTGAAGAGTCAGGCCAGCTTCATCGAAACCGATTGTCCCGTCTGCAGCCAGCCGGCCCGCCGCGAAACCGACACCTTCGATACCTTCGTCGAAAGCTCCTGGTATTTCCTGCGCTATGCCAGTCCCCATTATGACCAGGGACCGGTCGACCGCCAGGCAGTCGATTACTGGCTGCCGATCGACCAGTACATCGGTGGTGTCGAGCATGCCGTCCTGCACCTGCTGTACGCACGTTTCTGGACGAAGGTCATGCGCGACCTCGACATGGTCGGCATTGACGAGCCATTCACCAATCTGCTGACCCAGGGTATGGTCTGCATGGAAACGCGGTCCTGCCCCGAGCATGGCTGGCTCTACCCGGAAGAGATCGATGCCGGGAACCAGTGCCTGAAATGCGGGTCACCGGTCACCACCGGGCGCAACGAAAAGATGAGCAAGTCGAAGAAAAACGTCATTGACCCCGATGGGCTCATTCAGCGCTATGGGGCCGATACCGCCCGCCTGTTCACCCTGTTCGCATCGCCCCCGGAAAAAGACCTGGAATGGAACGAACAGGGTGTCGAGGGCTGCTCCCGCTTTCTTAATCGGGTCTGGAGGCTGATCTACGAGCATCACGAGCTGGTTGTCGGGGCCGCCCTGCCGGAAGAGAGCAGCTTGCAGGGCCCTGCGCGCGATCTGCGGCAGCAGGTGCACAAAACGATTAAAAAAGTCACCGAAGATATCGACGGCCGCTTTCATTTCAATACGGCCATCGCCGCAGTGATGGAACTGGTCAATGCCATTTCCGCATTTCCCGGCAAGACAGAGCACCCTGAGGTCCTGAAGGAGGCTTTCGAGACGGTGGTGCGCCTGCTCAATCCTTTCGTGCCGCATGTCGCCGAAGAACTCTGGCAGCATCTTGGCCATGACCAGGGTGTGGACACTCCGGGCTGGCCGGCCTGGGATGAAAAAGCTCTGGAGACCGAGACCCTTTTGATGGTGGTGCAGGTCAATGGCAAGGTGCGCGGCAAGGTGGTCGTGCCCGCCGAAGCCGACCGCCACGTCATCGAACAGGCCGCACTCGAAGACTCCAACGTCAGGCGCTATGTCGAAGGCAAGCAAGTTCGTAAAGTGATCGTGGTTCCCGGCCGGCTGGTCAACGTGGTGGTTTCATGAAGCGTCTGCCGGCTCTTTGCCTGTTGCTGCTGATGGTGGTCGGCGGCTGCGGCTACCGGGTGCCGGCACAGAAAACGGCCTGGGTCGGTCTGGACCATCGGCTGCTGTACGTGGAGTTCTTCGTCAACCATACGGCGGAGCCTTACCTCGATCACTTCCTGACCGAGGCGGTCGTCCGCCAGTTGGCCCGCTCCCGGCAATTCGAACTCACCGAAGACCGCCAGGCTGCGGATCTGGTTCTGACCGGCAGCGCGCTGCGCTTCGAAAGCCGTCCCTCGGCCTACGATCGCCAGGACCGGATCGCTGAGTACGAAGCGGTGCTGGAAATTCGTGCCCGTCTTGAGGAAACCGGCGACGGCAGTGTTTTATGGCAGGAAGAGCTGTTGCGCAGCGAGAACTACCCGGCGGCCGATGACAAAAACCGGCAACTGGAATTCCGTTCCCGGGTCGCCGGACTGGCAGCCGCCCGCCTGGCCGAAGACCTGCAAGCCCGTCTGCTCGATGCCTTCTGATTACGAACCGCAATGAATTACGGCGATCTTAATAAAGCGATAAAATCGGGCAAAATCCCGCCATTGCTGCTCTTGTTCGGCGAAGAGAACTTTTTTGTCGAAGCAGCGGTACGTCTGGTGTGCGATGCTGCAGTGTCCGCCGAGAACCGCGATTTCAACCTTTCCATCTTTCATGGCCGCGGTCTCCAGACGCGCGAGTTGCTGGAAGAGGCGCGCACTTTTCCGGTCTTTTCCCCCCGACGGCTGATCCTCCTGAAGAATGTGGAGGAGGTCCCGACTGATCAGCTGGAGGATTTAATCCCCTACCTCGACGACCCGGTTCCGGAAACCGTGCTGCTGGTAACGGGGGGGAAACTTGATGCCCGGCGAAAGTTTTTCAAGAGATTCAAAGAGGCGGGTGCCGCCATCGAATTCAAGCGGATTTACGACAATCAGCTGCCTTCGATCATCAAGGATCTTGCCGGAAAACGGGATGTCACCTTGACCGCCGATGCGCTGCAGTTGTTCTGCAAGCGGGTGGGAACCAATCTTTCTGAAGCGAACGGCGAACTCGAGAAACTGATCAGCTATGCGGGGGAGGGGAGCCTCATCGAAGAAGATGATGTTGCGGCCGTGGTTTCCGACTCCAGGATTGAAAGTGTTTTCGATCTGACGGATGCCCTCGGCGAGGGGCAACGGGCCGAAGCCCTGCGGCTGCTCAGTCGCCTGCTCGAGGATGGGCAGGCGCCCCTGATGGTGCTGGCCATGCTGAGCCGCCATTTTCGCCAGCTCTGGAAGGCCAGGGAACTGGTGGCCCGGGATGCGTCCCAGAAGGAGATCTCCAGCAGGGTCGGCATCAGCCCCTATTTTTTGAAGGGCCTGATCAGGCAGTCGACCTATTACGGCTCAGCCGAATACCGGTTGTTTTTCGAAAAATTTCTCGAAACGGATCTGGCTTTGAAGTCGAGCGGGGGGGACCCCCGGATTCTCCTGGAAGGGTTGATCCTGACCATCTGCGGAGCAACGGCCCGGAGGTGAGGCGGCTGCAGCAGTCTAAACAAAAAGCAAGGGGCGCAGCTGCGCCCCTTGATAGTATTCGTCCGCTCGCCGGTGCAGGCAAGCCGTACCGATCAGCCTTCGCCAAGCGAATTGACCAGCTTGTTCAGCCGGCTGATCTTGCGGCTGGCCGTCGCCTTGTGAATGACACCTTTGGCCGCAGCCTTGTCGATGTAGGGGACAGCCTGCTCCAGGAAAGTTTTGGCATTTTCCTGGTTGCCTTCCGCCACCGCGTTGCGGACCTTTTTGACATAGGTGCGCATGGTGGTGCGGATATGCGTATTCCGGGCGTTCCGGACCTTGTCCTGACGATTGCGCTTAAGCGCTGATTTATGATTGGCCACGAGCTTCCTCCGGGGTGTAAAGTCTCTGCCCGAGGGGCAGGATGGGTTTCAGGTTTGTCGCGCCTGGATTTATAGCACTGCCGCCTCGGGCAGTCAAGATAAAAAAAATCCAATGCAGCTCGAAAAATCGAGTTATTTAAGACGATTAGAATGGTAAAGTGGTGCATTAAATAAAAATAATCCTACTGATGGGGGATTGCGGCTGCCAAGGAGCATGGCCTTGGTGGCAGGCCGCCGAAACAGCGCCAGGGGATTTGATGGCGAAAGAACAGACCAATATTGCCCGGGCCACCGGCATCATGGCGGCCGCAACGACCTTGAGCCGGATTGCCGGTCTGGCCAGGGATATGGTGATCGCCGTCGTCTTCGGCGCCGGCTTCGTCACCGATGCCTTCTTCGTCGCCTTTACCATCCCCAATCTGCTGCGGCGTTTTTTTGCCGAAGGGGCTTTGACCGCGGCCTTTGTCCCGACTTTTTCAGATGTTTATCACCACGAGGGGCGGGAGGCTGCCCGCCGGATGTTTCGGGCCTGCTGGACGCTGCTGCTGCTGGTCCTGGTCGGCATTACCCTGCTGGGTGTCCTCGCCTCCCCCTGGGTGGTCCAGGCGATCGGCTTCGGTTTCACCGGCGTCGAGGGAAAGCTGGCCCTGACCGACCTGCTCAATCGGCTCATGTTCCCCTACATTTTATTCGTCAGTCTGCTGGCCCTGCTGACCGGCGTCCTGAATGTCGCGGATCATTTCCTGCTGCCGGCCCTGTCGCCGATCCTGCTCAACCTGGCCATGATCGGCAGTGCCTTGTTTCTCGCCCCGCATTTCGAGCAGCCGATCCTCGCGCTTGCCATCGGGGTTCTGGTCGGCGGCGTCATTCAGTTGTTGATGCAGTTTCCGGCCGTCTACCGGGTCGGGTTCGACCTGAAGTTCAGCCTGGCTTTCCGGAATCCACGGGTCTTGCAGGTCGCCCGCCTGATGCTGCCGGGCATTGCCGGAGTGGCCATTTACCAGATCAATGTCATCGTTACCCGTCTGCTGGCCTCCTTCCTCGAAGAGGGCAGTGTTTCCTGGCTGTACTACGGGCAGCGGCTGTTCGAATTTCCTCAGGGGATCTTCATCGTCTCTCTGGCCCAGGCCGTTCTGCCCAGCATGAGCCGCCAGCTGGCCGCACGGGACCAGGAGGGCTTCCGGGATTCGCTGCGTTTTGCACTGCTGGTCATCATGCTGGTTGCGCTGCCGGCCTCCATCGGCCTGGTGCTCTGCGCCGAACCCGTCTACAGCCTGTTTTTCATGGGCGGCGCCTTCACTGCGCATGATGTCAGGCAGGCAGCTCAGGCACTCATCTGGTATGCGCCCGGACTGTTGTTCGTCGGCATCAGCCGGATCGTCGCGCCGACTTTCTACGCCCTCAAAGATACCCGGACTCCGGTGGCGGTTTCCTTCTGGACCCTGCTGGTCAATGCCGGGCTCGGCTTGCTGTTGATGGGACCTCTGGGACATGTCGGGCTGGCATTGGCGCTGACCCTGGCCAGCGTCTTCAATGCCCTGGTGCTGCTGGCCCTGCTGGTTGGCCGTCTCGGCGATTTCGGCGCCGGCCGCCTGTTGCGTTACCTGGGACGGATGCTGCCGGCGATGGCTCTGATGACGATTGTCGTGGTCCAGTTTCTGGGCTTGATCGACTGGACGGTCCCGGGGCCTTTCTGGACGAGATTGGGGATCCTTGCCGGAGCCGTCTGCAGCGGTGCCTTGGCTTATGCTTTCGGCTGCTGGCTGTTTGGGGTTGACGAAATCCGCCAGGGCGGACGCTACCTGCGCGACAGGTTCCTGCGCGGCCGGACGGCCGGCGGTCCTCGGCGGTAACCTGAGCCGGTTCCCGGCCTGCCTTGACGCTGCCGTGAAAAGAGCTTGACAACCTTCGGATGCTTCTGCTAATACTGTCCCGCATTTCGGGTGCAGGCACGTAGCTCAGTGGGAGAGCACTACCTTGACACGGTAGGGGTCGGCGGTTCAATCCCGCCCGTGCCTACCATTTCCCTGACCCAAGACCGCACGTAGAGGCATCCCCGGATGCCTCTTTTTGTTCATGCCGCATGGAGAAGGATGCCTTATGGCGACAGTGAAGATCACTCTGCCCGACGGTGCCGTGCAGGACGTCGAACAAGGCACCACGCCGCTCGACATCGCACGCTCGATCGGCGCAGGACTGGCCCGCCAGACGGTCGCAGCCCGCCTTAACGACCGGCTGGTCGATGCCAATGCACCGATTCGGCAAGACGCCGCTCTGCAGCTGGTGACCCTGAATACTCCGGAAGGGCTGGAAATCTACCGCCATTCCACGGCGCACCTGATGGCGCACGCTGTCAAAGAACTGTTCGGCAAAGAGGTTCAGGTCACCATCGGTCCGGCGATCGAAGGTGGCTTCTATTACGATTTCTACAGTGAAAATCATACCTTCACGCCCGAGGAATTCGACCGGATCGAAAGCAAGATGGCTGAACTGGCGGCCGCCGATCTGCCCCTGGTCCGGGAAGACGTGCACCGGGACGAAGCCATTGCTCTGTTCCGCGAAATGGGTGAGGATTACAAGGTTGAGCTGATCGAAGACCTCGAGGAAGACACGGTCTCGCTCTACCGGCAGGGCTCTTTCGTGGATCTGTGTCGGGGACCGCATGTGCCATCCACCGGCATGCTCAAGGCTTTCAAACTGACCAGCGTGGCCGGTGCCTACTGGCGGGGCAGTGAAGACAATGCCATGCTGCAGAGGTTGTATGCCACTGCATTTCCCGACAAGAAGGATCTCAAAAAATACCTTGCCCGCCTCGAAGAGGCCCGCAAGCGGGACCACCGCAAGCTGGGACGCGAACTCGACCTTTTCTCCTTCAACGAGGAGGCCGGCGCCGGCCTGGTCATCTGGCATCCGAAGGGCGCTTTACTGCGGACCCTGATCGAGAACTTCGAACGGGAAGAACATCTCAAACGCGGCTACGACATCGTCATGGGGCCCCAGATTCTGCGCACCGAGCTCTGGAAGACCTCCGGGCACTTCGACAATTATCGGGAAAACATGTATTTCACCGAGGTCGATGAACAGAGCTATGGCGTCAAGCCGATGAACTGTCTGGCCCACATGCTGATCTACAAATCGAAGAAACGCTCCTATCGGGATCTGCCGCAGCGCTATTTTGAATTGGGCATGGTGCATCGCCATGAAAAGAGCGGCGTTCTGCACGGTTTGCTGCGCGTGCGCGGTTTCACCCAGGACGACGCGCATATCCTCTGTACTCCCGGCCAACTCGACGGCGAGATCAAGGGTGTTTTGAAATTCGTCCAGGATATCATGGGTATCTTCGGCTTCGAATACGAGTTGGAACTGTCGACGCGACCGGAAAAATCGATCGGTTCCGACGAGGACTGGAACCGCGCCACCAGCGCCCTGCACAGCGCTCTGGACGACACCGGTCTCGACTACGAAATCAATGAAGGGGATGGGGCCTTCTACGGGCCGAAGATCGATGTCAAGCTCAAGGACGCTCTTGACAGGAAGTGGCAGTGTGCTACAATCCAGTGCGATTTTACGCTCCCCGAGCGTTTTGACCTGACGTATGTCGGCAGCGACGGCGAGAAGCACCGTCCGGTCATGGTGCACCGGGTCATTCTGGGAGCCATTGAGCGGTTCGTCGGCGTACTCATCGAACATTTTGCAGGCAACTTCCCTCTCTGGATTTCTCCGGTCCAGGCCAAGGTTGTCAACGTGACGGACAACCAGGCCGCCTATGCCCAGCAAGTCTGTGACCAGCTGCGGCAGGAGGGGGTCAGGGTTCAGGCCGATTTGCGCAATGAGAAGCTTGGCTTCAAGATTCGCGAAGCCCAGGTCGAGAAAGTGCCGTATATGCTGGTGATCGGCGATCAGGAGATGGAGGCCGGTACTTTGTCTCCCCGTCACCGTTCCGGAAAAACGCTTGATGCGATGACCCCGGAAGCCTTTGCAGATTTCATCAGGGAAGAATGCCGGCTGTATCACTGAGGAGGTGTGTCATAAGCAAGGACAAGACCAATATCAATCGTGCCATTCGGGCTCGTGAAGTTCGGGTCGTTGATGACGAAGGCGAACAGCTCGGGGTCATGGACCTGGAGAGCGCCCTCGCTGCTGCTGAAGAACGGGGCCTGGATCTGGTCGAAGTTTCGCCCAACGCCGACCCGCCGGTCTGTCGGGTTATGGACTACGGCAAGTACAAATATCAGCAGAGCAAACGGGCTGCTGAAGCCAAGAAAAAGCAGGTCAAGGTCGAAGTCAAGGAAGTCAAGATGCGACCCAAGACCGAAGAGCACGATTTTCAGTTCAAGCTGAAAAATGCTCGCAAATTTCTTGAGGCCGGCAACAAGGTCAAATTCACCATCATGTTCCGCGGCCGCGAGGTGACCCATCCGGAGTTCGGCCGCAAGCTGCTGGAGCGGTTGGTCGAAGAGGTTGCAGACATTGCCCAGGCGGAAAGCAGGCCGAGCATGTCCGGGCGCTTCATGTCCATGGTGGTTGGCCCGCACAAAAAATAATGCGGACGAGATAGAATCACTTCTTCGGTGTGGGCAGGCGGGCCGGCTGGTGCCGGGCCGCACCGCCCGCACCGAGTATTTTTGCATAAAGGAGAAGGCAAAATGCCTAAGATCAAGACCAATCGCGGCGCTGCCAAGCGCTTCGGCAAAACGGGGACCGGCAAAATCCGCCGCAACAAGGCTTACGCCAGCCATATTTTGACCAAAAAGACCACCAAGCGCAAGCGTGGTCTGCGGCGTGCCACCCTGGTGGATGCCAGAGACGCCAAAAACATCAGTCGCTTGATCCCGTACGTTTAAGTCCGTTTACGGGGTCATCGGCCTCTTGTGTCGTGAACTGCGGGGCCCTGTCTCCTCCTGCAGATCCGGCCGCGGCTTCGGCCGCATATCGCAAACCATCGAAGGAGTTGTAAAATGCCAAGAGTAAAGCGAGGATTCAAAGCGAGACGCAGACGGAACAAGGTTCTTAAGCTGGCCAAAGGGTACCGTGGTGCCCGTGGCAAGCTGTTCCGGAGCGCTACCGAAGCGGTCGATCGGGCCCTCAACTATGCCTACCGGGACCGCCGGGTGCGCAAGCGTGACTTCCGGGCTTTGTGGATTGCCCGAATCAATGCAGCCGCTCGTGACAACGGTCTTTCCTACAGCCGCCTGATCCACGGCCTGAAGCAGGCCGATGTCGCCATCGACAGGAAAATTCTGGCCCAGCTGGCCGTGACGGACCCTGGCGGTTTTGGCAGTATCGTCGAAAAAGCCAAAAACCAGCTCCAGTAAACGGCGAAGAAAGAAAGATGGGGCTCGTCCCCATCTTTTTTTTATGGGTTTCGGAAATTTTTTAACGCAGAGACGCAGAGACACAAAGCTTAGAAAAACTTTTTGGTCTATCTCTGTATCCGGACACAACTGCTGGATTTTCTCAGTCGCATTGCATTGGACAAATCTTCATTGAAGGACTCAGCAGAGATGGCCCGGGCTGTTATTTAAACTTCCCCTGAACGCCTTTTCTCAGGGGCTTTGCGCCTCTGCGTTAAATAAAGCATCTGTCCTTTCCTCTCTTCAATTAAATAACGACGGTCACCGGTTGATTATGAAACAGAAACTTGCCGAAATCGAACAAACTGCCACCGAGGTCGCCAGGACCCTTTCCTCCGAAGCGGAACTCCAGCAGGAAAAAGCCCGCTTTCTCGGACGCAAGGGTGAGCTGACTGCGATCATGAAGGGCATGGGCCGGCTTTCGGCCGAGGAACGCCCGCAGGTCGGCGCGCTGGCCAACCAGGTCAAAGAGCGTATCGAAGCGCTGTTTGGCCGCCGCCAGGAAGAATTGCGCCGGCAGGAGCTTGACCGTCGGTTGTCGACCGAAAAGATTGATGTGACCTTGCCCGGTAGGCGCTCCCGGATGGGCAGCAAGCATCCGATCACCAAAATCACCGAAGAAATCATCGATATTTTCGCCTCGCTCGGCTTCGGGGTGGCCGAAGGTCCCGAAGTCGAAAAGGACTTCTACAATTTCGAGGCGCTCAATATTCCCAAAGATCACCCGGCTCGGGATATGCAGGACACCTTCTACATTTCCGACGAGGTGGTGCTGCGGACGCACACCTCTCCGGTCCAGATTCGCACCATGCTGCAGCAGCCGCCGCCGGTGCGGGTCATCGCCCCGGGCACCGTCTATCGCCGAGACTCAGACCTCACGCACAGCCCGATGTTTCATCAGGTGGAAGGCTTTCTGGTTGATCGCGACATCACTTTCGGCGATCTCAAGGGCATTCTCACCACCTTCGTCGACGAGTGCTTCGGCAAGGGCACCGGCGTCCGCTTCCGTCCCTCCTTTTTCCCGTTTACGGAGCCGAGCGCCGAGGTCGACATCGCCTGCGTCATCTGCGGTGGTTCCGGCTGCCGGGTCTGCAAGCAGTCAGGCTGGCTGGAAATTCTCGGCAGCGGCATGATCGATCCCGAGGTTTTCAAAGCGGTCGGTTACGATCCCCAGGTCTATTCCGGCTTTGCTTTCGGCATGGGGCTCGAGCGCATTGCCATGCTCAAATACGGGGTCAACGACTTGCGGCTGTTCTTCGAAAACGACCTGCGCTTCCTGCAGCAGTTTTGAAATTTTTTCAAGCACTTAAATGTGATTAGGTGATAAAGGACTTGATGTCATGAAGGTAACGCTCAACTGGCTCAGGGAATATGTCGATTTTGATTTTTCGGCGGAAGAACTGGCCCACCGGCTGACCATGACCGGCCTCGAAGTCGATGCCATGGAAAAGCTCGGGGAAGGGCTCGACAGCGTCATCGTCGCCAGGCTGGCCGATGTCCGCCCGCATCCCGACGCCGACCGGCTGACGGTCTGTACGGTTGAGACCGGCAGGGACACTTGTCAGGTCGTCTGCGGGGCCACCAATCACAAGACCGGCGACCTGGTCGCTCTGGCCCGGGTCGGGACCGTCCTGCCGGGGGATTTCAAAATCAAAAAGTCGAAGATCCGCGGCCAGGAGTCCCAGGGCATGCTCTGCTCAGCCTCGGAACTGGGCCTCGCCGAAGAAGCGGCGGGCATCCTGATCCTGCCGGCCGGTCTGCCGCTGGGCAAGCCCTTTTTCGAAGCGAGCGGCCTGAAGGATGTGCTGTTCGAACTCGGCTTGACGCCCAACCGTCCCGATTGTCTCAGTGCGGTCGGCGTGGCGCGGGAAGTTGCGGCCATGAGTGGGCAGCCGCTGCAACTGCCCGACTCCGGAATCAAAGAATCGGACCATGAAGCCGGTAGCCGCAGCTCGGTCGTGATTGAAGATGCCGATTTGTGTCCCCGTTATGCCGCCCGCCTCATCGAGGGGGTCACCATCGGACCTTCTCCGGACTGGCTGGTGCGCCGGGTGGAAGCTGTCGGTATGCGTTCCATCAACAATGTAGTCGATGTCACCAACTTCGTCATGATGGAACTCGGCCATCCGCTGCACGCCTTCGATTTCAATCGCCTGCGGGAACAGCGGATCGTTGTCCGCCGCGCCGAGCAGGGTGAGCAGTTTACGACCCTCGACGGCCAGATCAGACAACTGCAGGCGGACGACCTGATGATCTGCGACGGCGCTGGGCCGGTGGCCCTGGCCGGGATCATGGGCGGTCTGAATTCCGAGGTCGAAGAGAAGACCGCCGACATTCTCCTGGAAAGCGCCTACTTCAATCCGACTGCCATCCGCCGGACCAGCAAGCGCCTTGGCCTGCACACGGAGTCATCCCATCGCTTCGAGCGCGGTGCTGATGTCGATATGGTGCCCATGGCCCTCGACCGGGCCGCAGCGCTGATTGCCGAACTGGCCGACGGCCATGTGGCCCGGGGCATGCTGGATGAATATCCCAGAACGATCCCCCGCCGCGTTATCGGTCTGTCGGTTGCCCGCTGCAGCCAACTGCTGGGTATCGAGATTGCCCTTGCCGAGGTGCGGGAGTTGCTGGGCAGCATCGGCTTGACGGGCGAAGTCGATAACGGTGATCCCGGTCAGCTGCAAATCACCGTCCCCAATTACCGCCCGGACCTCGAGCGGGAGGTCGACCTGATCGAGGAAGTCGCCCGCCTGTACGGCTATGATCAAATTCCGGCGAGCATGCCCTCCAGTCGCCTGGCCTGCCAGCGACTGCCGCGCCACCTCGCTCTGGAACAAGCGGTCCGGGACCTGATGATCGGTGACGGCTTTGCCGAGGTGATCAACTACTCATTCGTTGCTGCGGAGGCGCTCGACAAGCTTGGTCTGGCGGCCGATGATCCCCGCCGGGCGCATGTTCCCATCCTCAATCCATTGAGCGAAGATCAGGCGGTCATGCGCACAACACTGGTGCCCGGTCTCCTGGAAACCGCGGCCGGCAACCTGGCCTACCGCAACGAAGATCTGGCCCTGTTCGAACTGCGTCCGGTGTTCCTGCCTCAGACGGGCGAGGAACTGCCCCGGGAGGCGCTGCGCCTGGTTGCGCTGATGTCCGGCCGCCGCGATCCCGAAGGCTGGGCGCAGGTGTCGGAAGCGTGCGACTTCTTCGATCTCAAGGGATGCGTGGAGGATTTGCTGAACATGCTCCGGGTGACCGAGGTTCGTTGGCAGGCCTCGACCAGCGACAGTTTTTATCACCCCGGCAAATCGGCCTCTCTCTTTGCCGGCGAGACCCTGCTCGGCACGCTCGGCGAATTGCATCCCGGGCTCAACCAGGTCTTCGATTTGAGCCGCAGGGTGATCCTTTGCGACCTCGATCTGGAGGCGGCTTTCAGACTGACCGGTGAGTTCCCGGGGTTCAGGCCCCTGTCCCGCTTTCCGGACATCGCCCGCGACAGTGCATTGCTGGTCGAGGACGAAATCCCGTTTCGACGCGTTCTGGATGTTTTGCAGCGGATGCAACTCAAAGACCTGGAAGATATCGTCCTGTTCGATGTTTACCGGGGCGAGGGCGTGCCGGCCGGCAAAAAGAGCCTGGCGATTCGGGCCCGCTACCGGTCACTCGAGCGGACTCTGACCGACGAAATGATCCAGAAACAGCATGACAAATTGATTAAAATCCTCGAAAAAGAGCTCGGCGCCGTCCTGCGGTAAAAAAAACCGTTGCGGTGGTTTTGAGCCTATGATATAAAAACCAGAAAATTCAAGTAGATATAACAGGAGGTGGCGACGTTATGACTAAAGCGGACCTTGTCGAAAATGTGTATTTGAAAACCGGTTTTTCCAAGAAGGAGTCCGCTGATATCGTCGAGATGGTTTTCGATATCATGAAGAATACTCTCGAGGGTGGGGAAAAGATCAAAATCGCCGGTTTCGGTAATTTCGTCGTCAAGGACAAGTCGACCCGGCGGGGCAGAAATCCCCAGACCGGCGAGGAGATCGAGATCAGCTCCCGGCGGATCCTGACCTTCAAGCCCAGTCAGGTGCTCAAGGCATCCATCAACAATCCCTGACGGATTGTCCACTTCGCTCCACCCGTGGTGCGCGCATGGATCCGAAGATTCCGGACAAGCTGTACTTCAAAATTGGCGAAGTTGCCGATATCGCCGGGGTCAAGCCCCATGTGCTGCGGTATTGGGAGTCCGAGTTCGCATCGATCCGTCCCACGAAGAGCCGCAGCAAGCAGCGCCTCTATCGCCGGCAGGACATCGAACTCATCCTGCGTCTGAAAGATCTCCTTTACAATCAGGGCTTCACCATATCAGGTGCCCGCAAGCAGCTGCGCCGCAAGTCCGCTGCCGATGAAACCACTTCGCAGGCAGCGAAGGTAAGAAAAGCCGTCGGCCAGATGACTCTCCCCCTTGCGGCTCCGCTGGACCGCGCTCTGCTCAATGAAATCAAGCAGGATATTCGCCGGCTGAAAGCTTCCCTTGATGCCTCAGCGTGAGCTCCTGTTCGCTCCCGGCTGTCATGACTGAGGTTTCCCTTGCTGATCCTGATCTCCAATGACGACGGCATCCAATCCCCCGGCCTGCAGGTTCTCGCCGAGCAGGTCGCCGATCTGGGCCGCGTGGTCGTGGTTGCTCCGGATCGGGAACGAAGTGCCGTCGGCCATGCGCTGACCCTGCATGCACCCCTGCGCGCCCAGAAGATCCGCGAGGACTGGTGGGCCATCGACGGGACTCCCACCGACTGTGTGAGTCTCGGCATCCATGGCCTGCTCAAAGAAAGCCCCGATCTGGTGATCTCAGGGATTAACCGGGGGGCAAATATGGGCGATGACCTGACCTATTCGGGAACGGTCGCGGCCGCCATGGAGGCCACGCTGATGGGGGTCCCGGCTTTTGCAATCTCACTGGACAGCCATGAGTTCAATCGGGAGGCGTTCGTCTGGGCGGGCCAGGTCGCCGCAGTCATCGCCCGGACCGTGCAGGAGCAGGGTCTGCCCGCGGATACCTTCCTGAACGTCAATGTGCCGGCCGGCCGGCCCTCCGGTATGCAGCTCGCCCGTCAGGGTAAGCGTGTTTATGAGGGGGCGGTGATTCGCAAGAGTGATCCCCGCGGCAACGATTACTATTGGATCGGTGCGGGGGAACTGGGATTTCAGGATCTTGACGGCACCGATTTCAATGTCGTCCAGTCCGGTCAGGTGGCGGTCACGCCCCTGCACCTCGATCTGACCAACTATGCGGCCCTGGAGCGTCTCAGGCAATGGCAGCTTGACCTGGATCTCGATCCCGGGGAGGATACGTCGAGAAATGAGTGATTATACGATTGCCCGCCGGAGAATGGTGGAGCGTCAGATCCAGGCACGAGGCGTTCGCGATCCACGGGTCCTGGATGCGATGCGCAAGGTTCCCCGGCACAAGTTCGTCGAAGAGGGACTGGCTGATCAGGCATACAGCGACTATCCGCTGCCGATCGGCGAGCGGCAGACGATTTCCCAGCCTTATATGGTTGCCGCCATGAGTGAAGCTCTGCAGCTGCAGGGGGACGAAAAGGTTCTGGAAGTCGGCACCGGCTCAGGCTATCAGGCCGCGATTCTTTCCCTCCTCGCCGAGGAGGTTTTTTCGCTGGAAAGAATTCCCGAACTGGCTCGCCGCGCCCGGACTATTCTTAACCAAAACGGATTTTTCAAGGTTCATGTCAGACTGACCGACGGCACCTACGGCTGGGAAGACGAGGCTCCCTTCGATGGCATCCTGGTGACGGCCGGCGCGCCTCCGGAAATCCCTCCAACCTATCTCCAGCAGTTGGCTTTGGGCGGGCGTCTGGTCATTCCGGTCGGCGAACGCAGCAGTCAGGTTCTGAAGCGGGTCACCAAAATGGCGGCTAACGACTATCGAACCGAAGACCTGTTCGAGTGCCGTTTTGTGCCCCTGGTCGGCGACCGGGGATGGAAAAACGCATAGTCTCCGGCGATGAAGATAATCCGACGACTATACGATTGGGTGCTGCACTGGGCGGCGACGCCTTATGGCCCGCCGGCGCTTTTCCTGCTGGCTGTGATCGAGGCTTCGGTTTTCCCGGTGCCGCCGGATATCCTGCTGATCGCTTTATGCATCGCGGTCCCCTTAAAATCCTGGCGGTTCGCTCTGCTGGCTACGCTCGGCTCGGTGCTCGGCGGGTGTCTCGGCTATATGATCGGTTGGGGGATATGGGCGTTGGTCGCCGATCTTTTCTTTGCCTACGTCCCCGGTTTTAGCCCGGTTCTCTTCAGCCGGGTCCAGTCGCTGTTTGCCGAATATAATTTCTGGGTGGTGTTTACCGCCGGCTTCACGCCGATTCCCTACAAAGTCATTACCATCGGCGCCGGCGTTTTTCAGGTTGATTTTTTCATGTTTCTGCTGGCTTCGGCGATCAGCCGAGGCCTGCGCTTCTTTCTGGTGGCCGGGCTGGTTTTTCGTTTCGGACCGGGAATCCGGTCCTTTATCGAAAAATACTTCAACCTGCTCTGCCTGCTCTTCGTCGCACTTTTGATCGGCGGCTTCCTGATTCTTGGATGGGGGCATTGAGCGGCTCGACCCGCCCCTGGCGGGAAAGATTGACGCGCGTCCTTGAATTGTCTAAATTCGTTGCATGACTCCACTTGCTGTCGGTAACATCCGGGATTTCCTGCTGATCGCGCTGCTGGCTTTCGGGTTGAACCTGGCGGGGTTGACCGGCTGTGCGCCGACAGGTGTTTACCACACAATCCAGCCCGGACAGACCCTCTACCGGATTGCCCGAGCGTATGAAATCCCTGAAGCGGAACTGGCCCGCCTGAACCGGATCGAAGATCCTACCCGTCTGCAGGTAGGGCAAAAGCTGTATATTCCTGGTACCAGCCATCTGCGCCAGGTCTCGGTTGCAGCACAAGAGCCTAAAAGTCCTCCTGCCGCTGTTAAGCCGGCGAAGCCCGCGATCAAAACCTCGAAACCTTCGGCTGCGGTTGCCGAGCCGAGCAAGCGCAGACCACCCCAGCCGGCGAAAACGCCCGAGCCGGTTGTCTCAGCACCGGCGGCGAAGAAGCCGGGGTTTGTCTGGCCGCTCAAAGGACAGGTGGTCCGGCAGTTCGGCACCAGCAAGGGGGCCGCGACCAAGGGCATCGAGATCAGCTGCAGCGAGGGGGACCCGATTCTCGCCGCTGCTCCGGGCAAAGTGATTTACAGCGGCAACGGCATTCGTGGCTACGGAAATCTGATCATCGTCGAACACGCGGACGATTTTTTTACCGTTTACGGCTACAACCGGAAAAACCTGGCAAAGACCAACGACTACGTCAGCCAGAGCGATCGCATCGCTGTCTGCGGCCAGCCGCCTTCTTCGAAAAATTCGCGGCTGCACTTCGAGGTCCGAAAAGGCAAACAGGCTGTAAATCCGATTTTGTACTTGCCATAATCTCTGTTTTTCCGTAGTATTTACGGTTAGTTTTAAAAATAAGGAGAATAAGCTTGAGCGAAAACGACAAAGTTCAATTGGATGAGGGTGAACCGGGCCTGAGCGATTCCGAAGACTCGGCCGAAACCGGCGGCAGCGCCAAAAACACCAGGCAAGCGGCCAGCGAAGAAGGCTCCTATGCGGCCGATGCGATCAAACTGTACCTTAAGGATATTCAGAAGACGTCGCTTCTGACTGCCGAACAGGAACGGGAGCTGGCCAGGAAGATCTCCACGGGCGATATGCAAGCCCGCAACCGGATGATCGAATCGAACCTGCGGCTGGTCGTCAAGATCGCCAAGCGCTACATGAACAGGGGCTTGCCGTTTCTGGATCTGATCGAAGAGGGCAATCTCGGCCTGATCAAGGCCGTGGAGCGCTTCAAGCTGAGCAAGGGCTGCCGCTTTTCCACCTATGCGACCTGGTGGATCCGACAGTCCATCGAGCGGGCCCTGGTCAACCAGAGTCGCACGATACGTTTGCCGGTGCATATCTCCGACGAGATCAACAAGCTGATCAAGGTCTCGCGCGAGCTCGGGCATGAGCTGAACCGGGAACCGCAGGTCAAAGAGGTGGCCGATGCCATGGGTGTGGACCCTGCCGTCGTGCGGCGGCTCATGGTGCTGCTCAAAAAGACCTATTCCATCGAACATCCGATGGGTGAAAACAGCGATTACAGCCTGATCGATACCATCGAGGACACCAGCGTGGTCAATCCCCTCGACCTCACCGAGCAGCTCAACAAATATCGGGTGGTGACCGAGTTGATCAACAGCCTGAATGAAAATGAAAGGGAAATCCTCGCTCTGCGCTTCGGGCTGGATGATCGCGAACCACAGACTCTCGACACCATCGGCCGGCAGTTCGGCGTGACCCGTGAACGCATCCGGCAGATTGAGTCCAAGACCCTGGAGAAGCTGCGGACCGTCCTGACGGAAGCGGACCTGACTTTTTACGAAGAGGGCGGCAGCTGAACGGTTCAGCCTTTTTCCGGAGGCAGTATTGCCATGGAAGAATTGAAAAATATTATCCGCGACATTCCCGATTTTCCGAAAAAGGGCATCATCTTCAAGGACATCACCACCCTGTTGTCCGATGGCCCCAGCTTCCATCGGATGATCGATCTGATCGCCCATCGCTATGTCGGCAAGCACGTTGACAAAGTGGTGGGCATCGAGGCCCGTGGTTTCATTCTGGGCTCGGCCCTGGCCTACAAACTGGGCACCGGCATCACTCTGGTCCGCAAAGCGGGCAAGCTGCCGCACAAAACCCGTCAGGTCACCTACGAACTGGAATACGGGACCGACAGTCTAGAAATCCACGAGGACGCTTTCCATCCCGGCGACCGGGTCGTGGTTGCCGACGACCTGCTGGCCACCGGCGGCACGGTGGCTGCCGTGGTTCAACTGCTCGAGGGGCAGGACCTTGAGCTGGTGGAATGTTGTTTCATGACTGAACTGGAGTTTCTCAAGGGACGCCAGAAGCTTCCCGACGGCAAGGTCTTCAGTCTTCTCAAGTTCTAGGAGGCTGTCGGACTATCCATGAACTGGCTGCAAATCCGATTCTTCGGCCCATACTTCAGCTTCTTTTTGGCCCATAGCGATGGCTATGCGCCTGCAAACGAGCTGAAATCTGTTCTCGAAGCCTCGAATTTTCGCTTCAGTCCGTATAGTCCGACAGACTCCTGGCGGGTCAATTCAGAGTCTGTGCCTTGCGCTCAGCGCTTGTCGATTGCAGCATCGGCCCCGTAGCTCAGCTGGATAGAGCAGCCGCCTCCTAAGCGGCAGGCCTTGGGTTCGAATCCCGACGGGGCCGCCAATGAAAACGGGGGCTTACATTGATTTGTAGGTTCCCGTTTCTTTTTCTGGCGACATGTTCGTTTTTCCTCTCCCCGATTCTGGTTTTAGAGGCTTGCCGTACGAGCATGCCAAGCACTTCTAAGTCGTGTCCATCCGGAAACTCTGGATGGACACAGTGCAGTTTCCGGACGGAAACTAAGTCTTTTAATCTGTAGTCGCTCAAACCTGACCTGAAAATCGGCGTACCCTTTAGTCGAAGGCAGGGGTGGCCTTTGGATTTGGATTGGTTTTTCCGGGCATCAGGAGGAATAAAAGAATGGATATATTTTACCAACTGCGGAAAGAGACCCTTTCAGCAGAGCAAGAAAATGAACTGCCAAATTTTCTCGCGGAGCGGTTGTTATCAATTGCTGATAACCCTCATTTTTACCCGGACGCCAATGAGGACATACTCAAGATCGTTGAGATGCTCCCTCTTTACGACACCTATGGCCAAACAGGATATATCGGTATGGGGGTAAGTAATTCAATTCTTGAAGCGGCAATTCAGCGCGTTGAATTAAAAAATATTTCTAAAAAGACAACCTGAACTAGGCTTTTCTCGTTTTGCACGGGTTCCGAGAGGAAAATCGACCTCTTATTGATGACGGGTTGCAAGAGGAAGAGACGGCCTCTGATTGATAGAGATATTCGAGAGGCCATTCAACCCAAACAAAGTGGTCGCTTAGAGATAGGTGGCCGCTTCTTGATTTGCCTGAAAGATTAAGCCCCTGCCGAATTGAGATTAGGGGAATACCCTTTTAACTACAAATCATTTCGAGTCCAGGAGACAACGGATCGCATTATGGATTTTGAAGTAATTTTGCAAGAGCTGTTTGGTTACGCCCATCGCAACATGACAGTGGTTTTAGTTGGTGCTGCGGTACTCGCACTTTTGACATTTTTCAAATTTAAGTCGATGATGAAACTCTTTGGAATCCTTATTCTCGCTGTGGTTGGAATTTATTTGCTCTTGCTCCTAAAGGGGTCTCTATTTACGGGTGCTGACCAAAAAAATAAAATGATTTATAAGACACGAGATGTTGTCGGCGAATAGTGTATTACTTCAAGGCTCAGTGTACAGTAAGTGCAACCTCAGTTTTTCATATGTCACGGGTTTCCAGAGGGCCATTCTCGTTTTGAACTTATCAAAACATTCAAAAGGATTTATAGAATGAAGTCCGGAGCCCGAGGGGATTTTTTGCTATGTGAAAATGGCTTCCAAAGTTTGTATCCCCCAGTCTTTTGACATCTATGTTGTTCCAGATAAGATTAAAATAACAATCAATTCATGACTCGTGAAAGGAGCGCGCCATGGCGAAATTAATTCGTGATGTATTACAAAAAAAGGGAGCCTCAGTTGTTAGTATCAGTGCCGATGAGACAGTTTATAAGGCCTTGGAATTGATGGCGAAGGAAAATGTTGGCGCCTTACTTGTCATGAAAGGGGAAAAACTGACGGGCATTATTTCAGAACGCGACTATGCTAGAAAGGTAATTTTGGAAGGTCGGTCATCACTTAAAACATCTGTTGAGAAAATCATGACTAACAAAATACTTTATATCAATCCGGACAAAAGTGTGGAAGAAGGGTTAGCGTTAATGTCGGAGAAACGCTGTCGTCATCTTCCTGTATTCGAAGGTGACAAACTGATCGGTGTTGTCTCGATTGGTGATCTCGTTGAGGCCAATGTTGCTGAAAAAGAATTTATGATCAGCCAACTCGAGAATTACATTCTCAGCAGCTAAGTAATCTCTAAAAAACCTCTTTATTATCAGTGGTAACATTAGCAGGCGTGTTTGCTCTCAGAGAAATAACGAAGCCCCTGACCCTTTGGTTAGGGGCTTTCTTCAATTGAACAACATTTCGGAAAGCCGTTGTCTGCTAGCCAACGTTTACCAAAAGTCCTGTCGCAACTCGTCCTTGGATTATCCAGGGCCATTTGGTATGCGTTTGAGTCTGACGAGGCCGCGGATCATCGGTTTGGGAAACAAAGGCGAGGCGTCTTCAGGGCAAGGCTAAAACTAAACCGGGGGCGGGCTTAATCGACAACGCTTTGGCTTTCTTCTCCAGGCGATGTCAGGGCGGCATGCCGTTCGGTCTGCATCCAGTGCCGCAGCACGGCTAGCCGCTCCTCTCTGGGATAATTGCTGATCCGCTCGACTTCAGCGTAAAAACGCTTCAGGTCATTGCCGCTGCGCTCCAGGATGACCTGGAAGGCGGGCACGAAGTCGCGATAGGTGGCGACCGATGCCAGCCGGGCGTTGTTCAGGCCGCGGGCCATCCAGTGGTCGAACCGGTTGTCGAGTTCGCCGGATTCTTTCAGTTGGCGGTAGCGATCTCCGGCCCCTTCGAAGAAATCCAGTTTCGCCTGGCGTTTCTCACTGAAGCCCATGGGCCTCTGGTAAAGCGCCTTGAGATCCTCCCGGGTCGCTTGCAGAAATTGCTGGAAAACCCGCACCTGGGCTTGCCGCTCGAGGTATTCGTGCCATTTCTCCGCAGGCGCCGTCGCCTGCAGCCAGCGGCGCACGCCTTCCATCTCGACGGTCTTGGCGAATGCTTCGTTGAAGGAGGAATCGCCGGGCACATAGACCACCTGATGCGCCAGTTCATGAAAGATCAAGGCGGCCGTCCGGGCGGTCGGGGCGGCCAGGAAGGTGTTCAGCACCGGGTCGTCGAACCAGCGCAGGGTTGAATAAGCCGGCACGCCGAAAACAGTGACATCCATGCCCTCTTTTTCCAGGGAATCGGCGAACTCTTCTGCATCGCTCTCCTCGAAATAGCCGCGGTAAGAGACGCAGCCCGCGACGGGAAAGCACCATTCTCTTGGTTTCAGGGAGAATTCATAAGCAGCGACGACGTTCCAGATAACGTAAGGGCGGCCGATATCTGCATAGTGCCGATAACTGTCGTTGTCGGGCAGGGCCAGTTCATCCACGGCGAACTGCCTGATGGCCAGAACTTCGGACAGTTCCTCTCTGACCGAAGCGGAGGTCGCTGAATTGGCGATCAGGTCCTCGATCGGTTGGGCGAGGGACATGACCTCCATATGTCCTCGGGCGGACTGGACGTAATAGCCGAAATCGCTGCACGCGGCCAGCAAAACGGCGCCCAGAACAGCAAACGGAACCACAGCCCACCGGTACTTTTTAAAGATTGCCATCATATGTCCGACCGAAACCAGCCTCCTGGGAAGGGACTTGCCCCGATAAAAGATTGCGCTTTCCGGTCATTATAATACAGAACAGGCGGAAAAGTCATAAACCTCCTGTCGGGGCACCCGAAGGAGGTTCTGAAAACTGGCAGGAGGGCAGGGGAGTTTAAAAATAAAGGGTCAGGCCGAACATCAGGTTGTGGGAGTCGTATTCGGCTTCCAGGCCATCGAATTCAGGATCTTCAGTGGCAAAATAGCGATACTGCAGATCGATGTCCAGATTCTCGGTCACGGCCATACTGGCACCGGCGGCAAGCTGGTAGGCGAAGACGGTGTCGTCCTCCTCATTGCCGGTTTCGAGCTCTGCTTCGATATTGGCGATGCCGATCCCGCCGCCGATAAACGGCGTGAAGCGGCTGTCGTTGTTGAGACCGTAGAAGGCATTGGCCATCAGAGAGATGGTCGCGACGTCGCCATCTGTGTCGGAAACGGTTCCCACTCCGTCGAGGATGACCTTGTCAATGTCGTTGTTGCGGTAGCCTAATTCCAGTTCCAGGCGGCCGGCCTGGCCGAGAGTCTGTCCGTAGGCGCCGGTCGCGGCAAAACCGCTGTCGAATTCGATTTCACCGGAATCCTCGGAGCCTCGGATATCCGCATCGCTCACCGAAGCCAGTCCGATGCTGCCGGAAACATAGCTTTCGGCTGCGGCGTTGGCAGCAAGGAGAACGGTCAGGGCCAGCAGGAGCAGAAGGAAGAAAGAGGTCTTTTTCAAGATGTCGTCCCCGTCTTTCTAAAGGTGAATGGAATGGCTGTGCTGCTGGACATCGAGCAATGCCCCGGTCGGTTCCGGGCAGGGCATTGCTCGGTGTCACTCCCCAAGGAGTTGAACAACGTCAGTGTTCTTTTGCAAATCCTTTGCCAATAAAGCGACTCCATATAAGGCCCCTGAAAACATTATCATTTTTGTTTGCTATGGAGATCCTGACATGGAAACTGTTGCAGGAAAGCCATAACTCATTCCGCGATGTGCCGATTTTGACACAGGTCAAATAGCCGGAAAGGATTGAAAATCCGGCTCGACCATGCGCCGAGTTGTCATGGAACGGTCGGTGATTAAAGAATGCCGAGAAAAAAAATCATTAAATAAATATGAGGGTGGGCTGGCACCATAGTTTTTAACTGTGGTATGGATATATATAGGGCAAGTTATTCTTTACCGACAGAAAGGGGAAAGACGATGTCCAGAGAATGTTCGAGATTGATGAGCTGCCCTTTCTTTCAGAAATACAAGGACCTCAGCACTGAGGAAGCGGAGCGGCTCAAGGATCTGTTCTGCAAAGGTGATTACATGGATCAGTGCGTTCGCAAAATGTACAAAGAGCTGCATGGTTCGGATGCTACGCCGCAAATGAGTCCGGAAGGAAAAATTCTCGCGGACAATGACATCGAAATTCCCTGCCATTGTGAAGAGGTCGGCCTGAAGAGAAAAGCCGGGTAATTTATGGCTCAACCGTGAGTTGCCTGAAAAACTGGCATGTCACTTGCTCTGTTTACCTGACAGAGCCCGTTTTCAGGGAAGCAAGCCTAGCCCGCATTATTCATGAGTCTTTGTCGCGAAACCGGCAAGTGGCCGTCAGATCCCGGCAAGCACAGCGGCTGGCCCTGGAGGCGGACTGGACAGTCCGTCGAAGCGCCAGGCGCGAGCACGGCGGGAGATGATGGTCAAATGTCGGTTGCAGCAGAAGATTTCATGAATAATGCGGGCTAGTCCCTGCCGGCTTTGCCAACCTTGGAGGCTGCCATGAATCTCGAGGCTTTCGACGAAAGCAGGTGCCAAATGGTTGAAAAAGAGATCGTCGAAGGTTTCTGTCTCTCTCTGGACCTGTTGCGACAGGTCTGCCTTGAGACCGGCGAACTCTGCCTTGCTCTTTGCCCGCAGCAGGAACTTTCTTCCGCACCGACTGCTCCCCCGGCAGGTACTCTATCCTGACCTTCTTTCTGTTTTTCCGATCGCCCTTTGAAGATCGAAGCTGAACGTTTCACTTTGCATATTTTGCGCCCCCAAGTATGCAAAAATTGCACTTTTTGGCTTTATCCGGGAATTTCGGGGAAGTTTTCCCCGGAGTTGGGCCTGCCGACCTGCTAAGTGTCAGCCTTCGAACCGGGGACGCGCCCCCGGACGGCGCCCTACCTTTGATACGCCTCAAAGGTAGGACCAAAACGCGCCCGTGCAGCGCCACCACGTCATAGCCCGCCGTCGCGCAAAGCGCTATGGCGGACGACGACGGGTTCCCTCCACTGCGCAGATGTTTCGGGGCCGGTCAAAAACTCGCCTTCGGCTCAGACAGTTTGCCCGGCTTTATCCCGAAACCTCCACTCCGTTCCGGTGGCTCTGCACGGGAAGTCCCAGTCAAAAACCAAACAAAACAAAGATGTTGATGTTGTAGAGCGGTCTTCAGACCGCGAATGGTTTCGCCGGTTTTCTCCCCGTTTGCCGATGCCGGAGCCGGACGTGCACCGGCCGAAAAAGACCGCTCAACTGTCTGAGCATCAGCGAGTTTTGAGCGGTCCGGCCGGGGCGGGGCTGGCGGAGGGACCCGCCTTCGCCCGTCA
>DATFJP010000046.1:0-15845 GCA_035269105.1 Desulfuromonadales bacterium | reverse complement strand
CCGCGTAATCGAGCAATTCCCGAATCAGCCGGTCGATGCGGCCGGCTTCCTTCAACGAACGCGCCACCAGCTCCCGGGCCGAGGGGTCATCCGGATCCCGGGCCAGCAGGTTCAGGTAACCGACGATCGCGCCGAGGGGGTTGCCGATTTCGTGGGCCATGCCGGCGGACAAATGGCCGACCGAGGCCATCTTCTCCGAACGCAGCAGGTCCTCCTGGGCCTGCCCAAGCGCCCGGTTGGCCTCTTGCAGGGAAGCAATGTGAGCTTCGGCCTCGGCTCTGCTGGCGCTAAGTGCCTGCACCATCTGGTTGAAACTTGTCGCCAGGTCGCGGATCTCGGCCGGTCCGGCGGGAACGTCCACGGCCTTCAGTGCACCTTCGGCGACATCGGCGCTGGCCTGCTGCAGGCGGCGCACCGGTCTGACGATATTCCGGTTGAGGGCATAGACCCCGAACAGGGTCAGCACCAGACCGTAGAGCAGAACATAGGCCAGCACCAGCTGCTGCGCCCGGTGCACCCGGCCCTCGAGAGCGGCAAGTGAAAAACGGACCTGGAGAAAACCTGCCGTTTCCCAACCCCCGGCGAGCGGCGCGGTCAGTTCGAGATAACTGCGCTGTTCTTGAGCAAAGAGTTTCCAGGAGGAGGAATACTGCAGGTATTCGCCCACGCTCCCCCGATCCATGGTTGCTGCGGAAGGTTCCTGAAACCCACCCCCGGCGCCGGCCGACGTTTCAGGGGCGACGACCCCTTCAGTGCTGATTACCCGCCAGCCCAGAACGTCCTCCTGCAGGTCGAGCGAAGCCAGTACCGGTCGCAGCTCGGCCTGCCGGTTCGCCGTTTCGGAGCCCCCGGCTGCGAGCTGTTCGGCAAAGGCCGCACTGAGCAGCACCATGGTCTGCCGGAGTCCGGTGCGCTTCTGATCGAGCAGTTCCTTTTCGGTCAGCTTGACCAACAAAAAACCGGAGAACAGCAGAGCCGCCCCGAGCAGGAAGCTGATGCTGACTACGACTTCAGTACGCAATCCGGTTTGCATAGGAGCGGCTCAAGCAAAAGATCTGTCGGGAAAAAGGCGCCGGGCCAGAAGGCTGTCGGACTATACGGACTGAAGCGAAAATTCGAGCCTTCGAGCACAGATTTCAACTCGTTTGCAGGCGCATAGCCATAGCTATGGGGCAAAAAGGAGTTGAAATATGGGCCGAAGAATCGGATTTGCAGCCAGTTCATGGATAGTCCGATAGCCTCCGAGGCAAGTATATAATTTCACAGGGCCAAGGGCAAGAAAGTGTTATGTATCAGATTCTTTGCTGCCAGGACACCAGGACACCAAGGCAATCCGGCTGGTCGATCTCTCGATATTCCGGTTTCAAAAGGCCGCGAACAAATGATTTTTTTTGGTTTGCCTTTCTTCGTGTCCTGGGGCCTTGGTGGCAAGGTCATGTTTGAGGTTTGTCTTGACTGGAAAACTCCGCCGAGACCTGCTAGGATACGCGCACTTTCATTGACCGGAGGATTCTGCCATGGCCCGCATTCCCGCCATCGACCGCGACTGCTGTATCAGCTGTGAAGTCTGTACCCAGATCTGTCCCGAAGTCTTCCGCATGGAAGGCAGCGAGGAAGGCCACAATCATGACCACGGCCACGAACACAAGGCCATGGTCCACAATCCGACCGGGGCATCCACGAGCAAAATCGAGGAAGCGATGGACAACTGTCCTTCGGCGTGCATTTATTGGGAATAAAAACGGGCCGCGGGACGTGGGCAAATCGACCAGGTCGTTTTTCGGGCAGAGGTTTCCTTCCCGACTATTCCGGCCTTTTGCGGCCTAAGTCTCTCACCGTTTTTCAGCTGAAAACCATTCAGGATCATGGCTTTGCATTCGTCGCGTCCCGCGTCCCGCGTCCCGCCTTCCAGTTTTTCCCGCAATCTCCCCCTTCTTAACCTGTTCGCCGGACTGAAAATGGCCCTGTTTCCCATGGCCATCATCACCCTGTTCTGGAAGGACCAGATCGGCTTGTCGCTGACGGAAATCCTGCTGCTGCAAGCACTCTTTTCGGCAGCCACCCTGGTCATGGAATATCCCTCGGGTTATCTGAGCGACCGCATCGGCTATCGACCGACGCTCCATCTGGCCGCCCTGCTCGGCATCGCCGGCTGGACGGTCTATACCCTGGCCGAAACCTTTACCGGCGTGCTCCTCGCCGAAATGCTGCTCGGCGTCTCTTACGCCTTCATCAGCGGGGCCGATACCGCACTGCTCTACGAGACCCTGCGACAGACCGGACGGGAAGCGGAATATGCCCGGCATGACGGGCGGATGGCAGCCTGGGCCCAGGGCGGCGAAGCCGTCGGCGCCCTGTTTGCCGGTCTGCTCTATGCGTGGGCACCGCTGCTGCCCTTCGTTATTCAGATCGGGGTCTGGGCGGCGGCCCTGCTGGTCTGCCGCGGCCTGCGGGAACCGCCGACAGAGGCCACGACGCCGCCGGCCTCGCATCTCGGCGAGGCGCTGCGGATCGCCCGCGACGCCCTGGTGACCCGCCCCGGCGTGCGCTGGAGCCTGCTCGTCACGGCCCTGCTCGGTCTGGCGTCCTTTTATCCGGTCTGGCTGATCCAACCCTACATGCAGGCCCAGGGCGTGCCGCTGGCCTGGTTCGGACCGATCTGGGCCGCAGCCAATTTGATCGTTTCGCTTGGTTCCCTTCTGAGCCACCGCATTCTGTTCCATCTCGGCTTCCGGGGGATGCTCCTTTTGTGTCTGCTGCTGGTGGCCGGCGGCTACCTCGGGCTGGGTTTGAGCCATGCCCTGTGGGGCTTCACCTGCTACTTTCTGCTGACCCTCATGCGCGGCCTGCAGGGTCCCTTCTTCCGCCACTGCCTCCAGCAGCAGAGCCAACGCTCCGAACGGGCCAGCGTGCTCTCCCTCAAATCACTGCTGTTCCGCCTCGGCTTCGCGGCCACCGGTCCGGGGGTGGGCCTGCTGGCCGACCGGTTCGGCCTGCACGCCACCATGCTGGTTCTCGGCGCCCTCCTGATCCTGCTGCTGGTACCGATCAGCCTGCTGTTTCTGCAGGCCACCCGATTTCTGCAGGAACCGGTTTAGCGGGTGACAATTGCCTGAAAATGTTTATCATTGTTCCATGGACCCGATGAGCCTGATCCGCAAATATTACGCATCGGATAGCCAGGCCTTCCGAACTCTGGTCAGACACAGCAGCCAGGTTGCCCAACTGGCGGATACAGTGGCGGCGCGGCTGGCCTCTACGGGGGACCCTGTCGACCGGGTGTTTGTGGCCGAGGCCGCTTGGCTGCACGACATCGGCGTCTTTTTGACCGATTCCCCGAAAATCGGCTGTCATGGCACCGCTCCTTACCTCAGCCACGGTGTGTTGGGCGCGGATCTTCTCCGACAAGAAGGCTTGCCTCGACATGCCCTGGTCTGCGAGCGCCATGTGGGCGTCGGTCTCAGCCTGCAGGATATCGAAGAGCAGCAGCTGCCTCTGCCGCGGCGCGACATGACGCCGCAAACTTTGGAAGAGGAAATCGTCGCCTACGCCGATCTGTTTTTTTCCAAGAACCGGAAACCCGGAAAAGGCCCGCGTCCGCCGGAAAAAGTTCGGGCGAAACTGGCGCGACACGGCCCGCACAAAACTGCCATCTTCGATCAGTGGCACAGGAGATTCGGAGATTCGTTCGCGGTCGCCCCAAATGACCCCGGATGGTTGCAAAAGAACCTGTGATCTTGCCACCTCGATTATTCCGCCGTTGACCGTGTTATGGATGCTTGGCTGCTGGATATCTGGAACCAATTGCCACAGGGACCGGCGTTCCTGGCCGCGGCTTTTTTGGTCGCATTCCTTGAGAGCCTGGTCGCGGTTGGCCTGCTCGTACCCGGCAGTACCCTGATCGTGGTCAGCGGCTTTCTCGCCTTCCACGGCAAGGCCGGCATGGTCGGTCTGATCTGCTGGTCGGCGCTCGGCGCCTTCCTGGGCGACATGACCAGCTACTGGCTCGGTGCCCGTTTCGGCCCGCGGATCTGGAAAGCCCGGCTGCTCAGGCGGCGTCGGGACATGCTGCGCAAGGCGGAGATTCTGTTTATCCAGCATGGCGCCAAAAGCATTTTCTTCGGCCGGTTCCTGGGACCGATACGCGGTCAGGTCCCTTTCGTGTGCGGCCTCTCGCGCATGAAAGCCCGCTTCTTCGTTGGCTACGGGCTGTTGAGCGCTATTCTCTGGGGACTGTGCTACCCCGGTCTCGGCTACCTGGGCGGCAGCAGCTGGCAGCGGGCACAGACCTGGGCGAGTCGGTTCGCACTTTTGATGGGGCTGCTTCTGGCTGCCACGGTTGTGGTGGTCTGGCTGCGCTGGTATTTTCTCGGCAGCTTTAAAAAATCCGGAACCCGGGACGCGGGACGCGGGACGCGAAAACCCTGAAAACTTCGAACCCTATGGATCCGCACATGGAATACTTAACCGACCGGAATTGGCTCGCGTTTGAAAGAGAACATGTCTGGCATCCCTATGCGCCGCTGCAGGGGGCCCTCCAGCCCTGGCCGGTCAAGCATGCCGAAGGGGTAAGGATCACCCTGGAGGATGGTCGCGAGCTGATCGACGGCATGGCGTCCTGGTGGTCGGTCATTCACGGCTACAACCACCCGGTGCTGAATGCCGCGGCCACCCGGCAGATCGGCAGGATGTCCCATGTCATGTTCGGCGGGCTGACTCACCGCCCGGCTGCTGAGCTGGCGGCACGTCTGGTCGACATCTCCCCGGAGCCTCTGCAGAGTGTGTTTTTTGCGGATTCCGGTTCGGTCAGCGTCGAAGTCGCCATCAAAATGGCGATCCAGTACTGGTTCGCCCTCGGCCGGCCTGCCAAGCAGAAACTGGTGACCCTGCGCCGCGGCTATCACGGCGATACCTTCGGTGCCATGGCAGTCTGCGACCCGCAGAACGGCATGCACCACATGTTTTCCCATGTCCTGCCGCAGCAGATCTTCGTACCCGCCCCGACCTGCAGGACCGATGCCGAATGGGACGATGCGGATGTCGCCGAACTGCAGGCCGTCATACAGCAGCGGCATGCCGAAATCGCGGCGGTCATTCTGGAACCGATCGTCCAGGGCGCCGGCGGCATGCGGGTTTATTGTCCCGAATACCTGCGCCGGGTGCGCGCCTTGTGCGATACCCATGAAATCCTGCTGATCGCCGACGAAATCGCCACCGGCTTCGGCCGGACCGGACAGCTGTTCGCCTGCCAGCAGGCCGGTATTGCCCCGGACATTATGTGCCTGGGCAAGGTGCTGACCGGCGGCTATCTGACCATGGCCGCCGTTCTGACCAGCCGGAGGGTCAGCGACGCCATCTCCGCCAACCCGCCGGGAGCTTTCATGCACGGACCCACCTTCATGGCCAATCCCCTGGCCTGCAGCATTGCCTGCGCCAGCATCGATCTGCTGCTCGACAGTCCCTGGCAAAAGCGGATCGCCGCCATGGAAACAGCATTCCGCGACCACCTCGGGCCCTGCCGCAAACTCGCCGGCGTCGCCGATGTCCGCATCAAGGGCGGCATCGGCGTTTTGGAACTCGAACAGCCGGTGGATATGCCGGCCATAACCCGGCGCTTTATCGACCGGGGGGTCTGGATCAGGCCGTTCGGCCGGCTGGTGTATGTTATGCCGCCTTATGTGATCAACGAGCGCGACCTTGACCAGCTGTTGAAGGCCATGGTCGAGGCGACTGCCGAATCCCTGGTAGGATAAAGCTGATTTTATGCTGTCTTCTCGGCCGCAACTTTTGTATGCTTCTGGTTATTTTGTGCTCGATTTTTTTTCGTTTCCGTAGCGAATGGGGTTGGTCATGTCCGAACCAAGGTTCCTTGCCCTGCCGAATACCGCCACCGAGCAGGCCGATGTCGTCATTCTGCCGGTCCCGCTGGAACGCACCGTGTCCTTCAAACCCGGTACGGCGAAGGCGCCGAACGCAATTTTCGAAATCTCCGATCAACTCGAGTTCTTCGAGGAAGACGGCGGCTGGTCGCCTTTCAAGCATATGACCCTGGCCGTTGAACCAGCTTTCGCCGAACCAGCTAGCCTCGACGAGGCGGAATGGCATGCGCGGCTGACCCGCCATACGGCTTCCCTGCCGACCGAGAACCTGCTCATCAGCCTCGGCGGCGAACATGCCATCACTCCCTCCCTGGTCGCGGCGCGCATGCCGGAACCGGGAACCGTGATTTTCCTCGACGCCCACGCCGACCTGCGCGACCAGTACGAAAGTAGCCGCTTCAGCCATGCCTGCCCCGCCAAACGCCTGCTCGAACAGGGACACAACCTGCTGATGGCCGGGATCCGGTCGGTCTACGAAACGGAGGTCGAACTGGTGGGATGCGAACCCCGCATCAGCCTGTTCATGGACTGGGACCTCCACGGCAAAGGCCAATGGGAATCCTTCCTGCAAAAAGTCAGCACCCTGAACGGCCCCGTCTACCTCTCGATCGACATGGATGTGTTCAGTCCTTCCTGCGTCCCGGGGGTCGGTACGCCGCAGCCCGGCGGCTTGTCCTGGTACCAGATGGTCGAAATCATCGAATCCCTGTTTACCGGCCGGCGCATCGAACTGCGCGGCGTCGATCTGGTCGAACTGGTTCCCGAACCCAGCCGGGTCTCGGAGATGACTGCTGCCAAGCTGCTGATGAAGCTGGTGTCCTTCTGGGGGCGGGCCAATGGTTTTGATGGCAAGCCGATGACCGGCAGTCAGATGCGGATTGAGTATGAGTAAAGGGTAGATTCCTCTCGTTTTCTTGTATAAAACCATTCCCTGTACTTCACTGGTTCTTAACCAGGTATTAAGCGGTTCCGGCTTTTGCGCTGATCTGCCAGCCAAACACCTTTAAACCGGCGGGTTTCGTCCCGCCAGCCGACATACTTTTGCCCGGCAGCAAAAGTATGCAAAAATGCCTTCTCCTGCGGAGGGCAAGGACGTTGCTGCTACCGGAGGGTCTCGCAGGTCGAAAAGGATATTACTTTTATGAGGCTGCCGAGAGGCCTGATACATTGCGGCCCTCGGGTGCTGCTTGGTTAAGGGTCGTACCAGGTCCTGGCAGAATACTGCTGCTCTCACGAGTGGTTGAGAACCTTTAAGGGATTTCGAAGTGGTTTTGCGGGACTGTCCCAGCCATAACCCAATCAAAACAGGGATGCTGATTCCGTAGGCGCGGTCTTCAGACCGCGAATGGCTTATCCGGTTTTCTTCCCGTTTGCCGATGCCGGAGCCGGGCGTGCGCCGGCCGAAAAAGACCGCTCAACTGTCTGAGCCGCAGGCGAGTTTTGAGCGGTCCGGCCGGGGCGCGGCTGGCGGAGGGGACCCGTTGTCCGGTTTCTGGACAACGGGCATCGGCATCGGGCACCGTGGGGGTCCAGGGGGACCGGGGTGAGCGGTCCCCCTGGTCGCCGTCCGGGGGCGAGTCCCCGGTTCGAAGCTTGAGACGTTGCTGGCCGGCAAGCCAAAGCCGGGGGCAAACTTCAGCAGATGCCTGGCGCACAAAAAAAGAGGCCGCCCTGATCAGGCGGCCCCACGGCTAAGCTAATTTGCGGCGTCCCTACGCCGACTTCTGAAACCCTTCCATCTCATCGAACTGCAGATACTGATAAATCTCGCCCTCTTTCGGCGCCACTCTCTCCTTGTAAACGGCCAGATACTCGGCGGGGGTCGGCAGCTTGCCGATATTGCTGATCACCGCTCCCAGTTCCGCAGAACCAAGGTACACCCGGGCCCCCGTGCCGATCCGATCATCGAAGTTTCGGGTCGAGGTGGAGAACATGTTCACCCCGTCGGGCACCCGCGCCTGGTTACCCATGCAGAGCGAGCAGCCGGCGATCTCGATGCGGGCGCCTTTGGTGCTGTAGACGGAGAAATAGGCTTCTTCCTTGAGCTTTTCCTGGTCCATCCGGGTCGGCGGGCAAATCCAGGTGCGGACATCCGGATTGAACTTCTCGCCGCGCCAGATCTCGGCAGCGGCCCGGAAATGACCGATATTGGTCATGCAGGAACCGAGGAATACATCCTGGATCTCCGTGCCGGCGACCTCGCTGAGCAGCTTGACATCGTCCGGATCGTTCGGGCAGGCCAGAATCGGTTCGGTGATATCGGCCAGGTCGATCTCGATGACAGCCGCGTACTCCGCACCCTCGTCTGCCTTCAGCAGCTGCGGGTTGTCCAGCCACTCCTGGACGGCTTCGATGCGCCGGCGCAGGGTATCGGGATGCTGGTAGCCTTCCTCGATCATCTTTTCCATCAGGGCGATGTTCGAGCGCAGGTAAGTGGCCACCTTTTCTTCGGACAGCTGGATGCAGCCGGCCGCGGCGGAGCGCTCGGCGGCGGCGTCGGTCAGTTCGAAAGCCTGCTCGACGGTCAGGTCCGGCAGTCCCTCCATTTCCAGGATGCGGCCGTTGAAGATGTTCTTCTTGTTCTTCTTGGGTACGGTCAGCAGGCCTTCCTGGATGGCATAGTAGGGAATCGCGTTGACGGCGTCGCGCAGGGTGATGCCTTCATTGAGCTTGCCCTTGAACCGCACCAGCACCGACTCCGGCATGTCGAGCGGCATGAAGCCGAGCGCGCCGGCAAAGGCCACCAGGCCGGAGCCGGCCGGGAAGCTGATGCCGATGGGGAAACGGGTGTGCGAGTCGCCGCCCGTGCCGACCGTGTCCGGCACCAGCAGCCGGTTCAGCCAGCTGTGAATGACGCCGTCGCCGGGACGCAGGGCCACGCCTTCCCGCTCGGCAATGAACTGCGGCAGGGTGTTGTGCATCTTGATGTCGGCCGGCTTCGGGTAGGCGGCGGTGTGACAGAAGGACTGCATGAACATCGGCGACTGGAATTTCAGGCAGGCCAGTTCCTTCAATTCGTCGGCGGTCATCGGACCGGTGGTGTCCTGGGAGCCGACCGTGGTCATCCTCGGCTCGCAGGCGGAACCCGGCAGGATGCCATCGACGTCGCAGGCCTTGCCGACCATTTTCTGGGCGAGGGTATAGGCCTGGCCCGGTTTCGGCACGGGATTATCGGGCTCGGCGAAGATCTTGATTTCATCCAAGCCGAAGGCTGCGCGGGCCTCCGTGGTGACCGCGCGGCCGATGATCAGCGGGATCCGGCCGCCGGCTCGAAACTCGTCGGGGACCGTCTTCGGTTTGATCTTGAAGGTGGCGACCACCTGGCCGGCTTCGTCGGTGACTTCGCCTTTTCGGGTGTTGATTGTGATCACATCGCCCATGTTGAGGTCGCTGACATCCATCTGCAGCGGCAGGGCGCCGGAATCCTGAGAGGTGTTGAAAAAGATCGGCGCAATCACGCCGCCGATGATCACACCGCCGCGGCGCTTGTTGGGAACGTAGGGAATATCCTTGCCGATATGCCAGAGCACGCTGTTGCAGGCCGACTTGCGCGACGAACCGGTGCCGACCACGTCTCCGACAAAGGCGACCTGGTGGCCTTCTTCGCGCCATTTAGCAATCTCTTCGATTCCGCCGGGAAAGCGGGTCTTGCCCATGGCCAGAGCATGCAGCGGAATGTCGGGGCGGCTCCAGGCATCGCCGGCCGGGGAAAAGTCGTCAGTATTGATTTCGCCCTCGACCTTGAAAACCTTGACGGTGATGGTTTCGGGAATATCGGGCAGTTTGGTGAACCATTCGGCCTCGGCCCAGGACTCCGCGACCTTCTTGGCGGCGGCGTTGCTTTTGGCCAGTTCAATAACCTGTCCTGCCGCGTCGTAGACATAAGTCAGCCCTGCCAGTGCGCAGGCAGCCTCGTCGGCCAGCTCATCATCACTGAGTGCATCGATCAGTGGCTGCACATTATAGCCGCCGATCATGGTGCCGAGAATTTTCACGGCGTCCCGCTTGCTGATCAAGGGCGAGCTGGTTTTGCCGGTCAGAATCCGGCCCAGGAAATCGGCCTTGACTTCGGCGGCCGGATCAACGCCCGGCGAGATCCGCTCCTTGAGCAGTTCCAGCAGAAATTCTTCCTGGCCGGCAGGCGGAGACTCCAGCAGCTTGCACAATTCTTCGGTCTGCTCGGGGTTCAGCGGCAGGGGGGGAATACCCTGCGCATTTCTCTCCTGCTTATGGCGCAAATAAGCATCAATCATGTCATCCTCCTCATCAGGGATTTTTGGGCTGAGGACGGTCGGTCCTCGTTCTTTACTGTCCAGGGCATCGGGGATAAAAACAGGCCGCCCGACAAGAAGCGTTCCGCGGGGCGGGAGCATTGCATACTGTATACGATATTTATCAACGGGTCAATGTTCAAGCCAGCTGAAAAATCGAACCTTCCGGCAAGCATGTTTTGCTTTTTCCTCGGGTGTTTCTGCTTCCAATAGAACGGGCAAGCTGTGCCATATTCTGTCACAGAAGAAGGGTTAAATGAACCCAAAGGAGGTTTTCATGTTCGAACTTATTATGCTGGCAGGATTTATGGCAGCGGCGATCAGTCAACTGCTGCCCGAGGAAAAGAACGGCTCATCTGCAGACCGGAAGCACTCATGCCGATCGCGGCCGCAAGACAAAAAATCGTCTGCAGAATTTGCCGGAGGAAGCCCGCCGGACGCTCACCTGCGAAAACCGGGGAAGGGACAGCTTCGGCCGCTTCCCCCAAAAGGCAAGCTTATCCGTCAGTTTGGGGCAGCGCATCGAGGTATGCAAACAGCTGTCGCATCTTGAAGGGCTTGCGCAGCACGTCCAGAGCACCGGCCTGCATAGCTGACTCAAGGAGAGCGGGCTCGGTAAAGCCGGTCATCACGACAATCCGGGCGTCCGGATGTCTGCTGCGGATATCCTCGAGAACTTCCACACCCGTCCGCCCCGGCAGCTTGATATCCATGAATACCAGGTCGTAGTCGGCTTCATTGTACATCCGCACCGCTTCCGGGCCGGTTTGCGCGACGTCGACCCGGCATTTTCGGACACCCAGAGCAATGACCAGACTTTCTGCAAAATCGCTATCGTCTTCAACGACCAGAACCCGCGCCACAAATCTCTCCTTTGGCAAACCTCCAAACCTTTAACCTTTGAGTGTTAAGTTTACCATATTCCCCTGTTTCCACAAAGCCAGCAAAATCAGAGACCTGCAACCTGGTTCCGGGCTTTCCCGCCGGACGGACCGGGGCGATTGCAGCGTCTTATTGCTTGGTCACCGTCAAGGAGTATGTTAGATTCTGCGCCATGCAGAGTTGAGACCGGAGTTAATTCACCGGCTTTGATTCGTTTGTTTTTATTTTTGATATGATCGCTGCAGGAGGGGCCCATGTTCAGAATTTCCCTTATTCTTTCTGAAGTCTTTGCCGTTCGGGCTGTTTTAAGCCCTATCGCTGCCGACGACGACCGCACGACCCGTCCGCTTGACCTGCTCTCCTAGCCGCAGGGAAAGTGCAAACCTGTCAGTTGACGGGTGCCCTGGTCTGCGGCATTCTGTGCCGAGGTATCCTGGGCGCACCGTCGCCTGCGATTCTCTTTTTGTTGACCGGTCTCCTGTTGGCGACCTGGGGACTGCTCCGCAAAACCTTATGGGCGTGGCTTCCGGTCCTCGGTGTCTTTTTTCTGCTCGGTCTGATTCTTGCCGGTCAGGCGGCCCGGCCGCCAGCCACGGGCAACGACATCACCGCGTTCATCGACGGCCAGCCACTGGTTCTCGAAGGCAGAATGACCAACCTGACGGTGGCTGTGGATGGACGTTCCCGGTTTGACCTGCAGGTCAGCCGCGTTCTGCGGCCGGCCGGACTGGAGGTCACGGCCAGTGGCCTGGTCCGGGTTTCGATCGATCATGGGACGGTTGCCGCAGAGAATGGCCAGACGATACGGCTGCGCAGCCGTTTGCGAAGACCGGAAAACTTCGGATGCCCCGGGGAATTCGATTATGCAACCTATCTTGCCGCGCAGGGCATTTTTGCGACGGCCTACCTGCGGGACGCCGCCGATCTGGTACCGCTTTCAGGGACGGCCATGGTTTCCCCACCCCTGCTGCAGCACTTCCGCAGCCGGGTTTCGTCAGCGATTCTCCGGGCCGTTCCGCCGGCAGAGGCGCCGCTGGTTGAGGCCCTGGTCATCGGCCGACGGGACCGGATTACCGAGCAGCAGCGCCAAACCCTGAGCGAAGGGGGCGTCTCTCACCTGTTCGCCATTTCCGGATTGCATTTCGGGTTGCTGGGAATGCTCTTGTATCTTGCCGGAAAATGGCTGTACAGCCGCAACCGGCGGCTGCTTCTCTGGTGCCCCCCAAGGCGGATCCTGCCCCTTCTGCTGATTTTTCCGATGAGCGGCTACCTGGTTCTGACCGGCAACAGCCTGCCGACCAGACGTGCTTTCTATATGGCCACCGCAGCGGCCCTGCTTTACAGCAGCAACCGCCGCACCCAGCCGATTTGCCTGCTTTCGTCAGCCGCCCTGCTGATTCTGCTGATGGAACCGCTGGCCTTGTTCCAGCCTTCCTTCCAGCTTTCCTTTGCCGGCCTGCTCGGCATCCTGTTCTGGCTGCCGACCTGGCAGCGGCCCTGGCAGGAAAAACCGGGCTGTCTGCGCTGGCCGGTCACCTTGTTCCTTGCCAGCCTCGCTGCCACACTGGCGACAGCCCCATTGACACTCTGGCATTTTAATATTATCGCACCCGCCGGCCTGGTGACGAACCTGCTGGCCACACCACTGCTTGCCTGGGGTGCCGTTCCGGTCGGCTTGAGCGGGGTCCTGCTGCTGCCCGTCGCGCCGGCTATGGCCGAGGCCTGCTTTGCTGCCGCCGGCGCCCTGGTCGCCGTCGCCCTGCAGGCGGTTGCCAGCCTTGCCCGTCTGCCCGGACTGGAGGCAATACACCATTTTCCCAGCGGAACCGATGTAACGACCCTGCTCCTGCTGCTGGGCGCCCTGGCGGCATGGGGCGAAGCCCGCAGCAGGCGGTTGCTGTGCGGGTTTTTGCTTCTGGCGGGACTGACCCTTTTCTGTTACGAACCCGCCGGGAAACCGGCCCTCAAGGTTGTGGCCCTCAGCGTCGGACAGGGAGATGCCACCCTTTTAACCGTCAACCGCACAGAACATTTTCTGATCGACGGCGGCGGCCTGCCCCGCAGCCGGTTCGATACGGGCGAACGGCTGGTAGCGCCGGCACTGGGGCGCTTCGGCGTCAGGCGCCTGGCGGGCGTGGTCCTGACGCACGATCACCCGGACCACCGTCTGGGTCTTGCTTTTATTCTCGACAATTTTCCGGTGGACAGGTTTTACTGCGGACAGTCATTCGCGGCTCTTCATCCCGAGTTGCGAAGCATCCTGAGGAAGCACCAAATTCCGGTGACAACCCTGCCGCCGGGCTGGACGGATATCCCGGTCGGCACGGCCAATCACCTGCATATTTTCACACCGAGGCAAAATCACAGCGACCTCAATGAGCGGTCGCTGGCGGTATATGCCAGAGTCGCAACCGATGGCGTGTTGCTGACCGGGGACATGGGACCCTCAGGCCTGAACCAACTTCTCGAAGCCGGCCTGCCGGGTCCGGCGACCCTGTTTAAACTGCCCCATCATGGCAGCCGCGGGTCCGATCCGGCACCGTCCCTTGCATTTTGGACCCCGGACATCGCTTTCGTCTCTGCCGGGCGCCACAATCCCTATCGTCTGCCGCATCCGGAAGTCGTGGATTATTGCGACAGGATCGGCCTGCCATTGTTGAGGACCGACCGGCACGGAACCCTGGTCTTTCAGGCCACCGGCAGCAGCTGGCAGACGGCCCGTGCAGGCGAAAGGCTTTTCCGTTGACGAAACTTAGGGTTTTTGCTAGCTTAAACCGTCTTTTCCCGGAGATCATGCATGCCCAAGCCAACCATTCTCGTGGTCGACGACGAAAGCTTCTTCCGCCAGGTGTTCAGCGATATCCTCGCCGATGACGGTCGTTACCATATCGAAACCGCCGCCTCCGGCATGGCGGCTTTGCAACGCCTGGAAGAGACGAATTTCGACCTCATTCTGGCCGACCTGATGATGCCCGAGGTAACCGGTCTCGATCTCCTGCGACAGACCCGCAACCTGGACCCGCCGCCGGAAGTCATTCTGGCGACCAGCCATGCCAGTGTCGAAACGGCGGTCCGGGCCCTGAAAAACGGAGCCCGCGACTATCTTCTCAAACCCTGCACCCCCGACCAGCTTAAACATGTCGTACGGACCTGCCTGGAACAGCGGCAGCTGCTCAATGAAAACAGCCTCCTGCAAGATCAGATCCGGCTTTACCAGAAAGGCCAGACCCTGGCCACCCAGCTGGATGTTTCGATCCTGCTCCATGATTCCATGCAGGCCCTGCGCCAGGAAATCGGTGAGGCCAGAGGCTGTTCATTTTTTATCGAAAAAGACCGGCTCACCCTGACAGGCCACAGTCCCGACTGCCAGGAAGCATCGGCCAGAGTTCTCTGCGACGCGCTGGCCCCCAGGAGCCTGGAGATGGACCGGGTGACCCTGCTTGAGAGCGACAGCCTGGAGCCCCTCCATGAGGGTCCGCAGGACCTGCGCTCGATTTGGCTGCTACCGCTTACAGCGGAAGAGCAGTTCCGAGGTGGCATCATACTCTTCAATCCGGTCGGCGCTAATCTGCCGAGTTGCCTGCCTGAAAAAAACCTGGGCTTTCTGGCCGACCAGATCCGCCTCGGTTTTCGCAACGCCTGCCAATATGAGGGAGCCCGAGGCCTGATCTACAGCGACGATCTGACCGGTCTCTACAACTATCGCTATCTGCAGGTGGCCCTCAACCAGGAAATCCGGAGAGCCGAACGCTATGGTCTGGAATTCTCAGTCATCTTTATCGATCTGGACATGTTCAAAAACATCAACGACCGGCACGGGCATATCGCCGGCAGCGACCTGCTCCGTGAAGTCGCCGCCCAACTCAAAACCTGCCTTCGCGAGGCGGACCTGCTGTTTCGTTACGGCGGCGACGAATTCACGGCGCTGCTCAGCGAGACCAGCAGCGACGGAGCGGTCATCGTCGCGGAGCGCTTCCGGAAGACCATTGAAGAGATTGTCTTTTTGACCGACAGCGGCGAGACCTGCCGGATTACCGCCACGGTCGGTTTCGCTACTTATCCGGTGCATGCCAGAACCCAGATGGAGTTGATCGACCTGGCCGACAAGGCCATGTACCAGGGCAAAATGGAACGCAACGTGACCCGCAGCGCAAGTGAGGTCTCGATCGATTGATACGCTGCCGGCCGCAATTTCTCCTGGACGCATCTTCCTGATCCATCCCACCAGCCCATGCAGTACTTAGCAGCCCCCCGGAGGGTGTTCTAGGTGCCAGCCGGAGGCTCATGACCTGGAACCTGAAAATCAGCGTCCGCCGATTTATCCGGTTGACGCTTGCACCGAGAACGAGTAGAACCTAACGCACTCAGAGGTTTGGCAAGCCAAGCCAGCCTCTGCAGAAAACAGGGAGACGCGACGACGTGACCATTTCCGGCATCAAAGGCATGAACGACATCCTGCCCGGCGCCGTGGAGGCCTGGCAATATCTTGAGCAGGAAGCCAGGCGTATCTTCGGCAATTTCGGCTACCGGGAGATCCGGGTTCCGGTTGCCGAGAAAACGGAATTATTCTGCCGTTCCATCGGCGAGACCACCGACATCGTAGAAAAAGAGATGTATACCTTCAGCGACAAGGGTGGAACCTCCATGACGCTGCGCCCGGAAGGCACTGCTCCGGTCATGCGGGCGTTCATTCAGCACAAGCTGCATGCTCTGGACCCGATCAGCAAGCTGTACTATATCGGTCCCATGTTTCGCCATGAGCGTCCCCAGAAAGGACGCTACCGGCAGTTTCACCTGATCGGGGCCGAGGTTC
>DATFJP010000045.1:0-10158 GCA_035269105.1 Desulfuromonadales bacterium | reverse complement strand
TTGATCGGCAAGGGCATTCCCCGGGAAAAAATCGTCACCCATGCCGCCAACAACCAGATTGATGTCATCGTCCCCGAGGAATCGGAACCGGAAATCCGGGAAATCCTGGAACGCCACGCACCGACCAGCATCAGCTGAATTGCGGTAAAGAGCCCATCACTACCGAATTGGACGCCTCCCCGGCGGCAGAAACTGTCACGCTCTCTTTCACTCACTCAGCCAAGGAGGACCCATGAGCCAAGTTGCAGTCATTCTGACCGATCTTTTCGAGGACTCCGAATATACCGAGCCGGCCAAGGCCTTTCGTGATGCCGGCCATACCTTGACCCACGTCGGCCTTAAAGCCGGGGAATCGGTCACCGGCAAGACCGATAAAACCAGCGTAACCATCGACAAGGCAGTCAAGGACGTCAGCGTGGAAGAGTTCGATGCCCTGTTGATCCCCGGCGGCTACTCTCCGGACAAACTGCGCGTGAATGACGACGCCGTTGATTTCGCCGCCAACTTTGTCAAAAGCGGCAAGCCGGTGTTCGCCATCTGCCACGCGGCGCAGCTGCTGATTACCGCCGACGTCCTGCGCGGCCGGACCGTGACGGGCTACAAATCGATCGTCCAGGACATCAAAAACGCCGGTGCCGATTACGTGGACCAGGAGGTCGTGGAAGATCAGAACCTGGTTTCCAGCCGGCACCCGGGCGACCTTCCCGCTTTCATCGGCAAATCACTGAAAAAACTGGAATAGTTATCAAGGAGGGCCGGCTGGTACTGATCGAAAGCCGGAGCTGCTTCAACGCCTGGGCCGCGGGGTCGCCATCGGGGGACTCCGCGGACCCGGCCTGCGGCGCCGTTTCACGCAATCCCTTCCCACCGCCTGCCGATTCCTGTATTCTGGGGCCTAATTCACTTTCCAGTCATGTCTTTCAGCAGAAAGGTACCCGCAAATGTCCGACCAGGAACCCAAAGTCAAACTGACCACCAGCAAGGGCGACATCGTTCTGGAACTGGCCGCCGAAAAAGCGCCGGTCACGGTGGAGAATTTTCTGAACTACGTCAAGGAGGGTTTTTACGACGGGACCGTTTTCCATCGCGTCATTGATGACTTCATGATCCAGGGCGGCGGCATGAAGCCGAACATGTTTGAAAAGAAAACCGGCGCCCCGATCAAGAACGAAGCCGACAACGGCCTGAAGAACGAACGCGGCACTGTCGCCATGGCGCGCACCCAGGCCGTGGACAGCGCCACCAGCCAGTTCTTCATCAATCTCGACGACAACGACTTTCTGGATCACCAGAGCAAGACTCCCGCCGGCTATGGTTATGCGGTGTTCGGCCGCGTGGTCGATGGCATGGAGACGGTCGATGCCATCCGCAAGGTCCGAACCGGCAGAAAAGGCATGCACCAGGATGTGCCGGCCGAGCCGGTCGTAATCGAGCAAGCGATTGTGCTCGAATGATTCCCCATCCGGCAGCAGGCGACCCGCACGGGTTCCTTGTCAGTCGACAGCGGGTTAATATCCAGACCCGTCGTTTTCCTTAAGGACGGCGGGTCCACATGAAACAGAGATTCCTGGTTCGGCTGGTCTACCACATCTATTACGGCATCAAGCTCTTTCCCTTCCGCAAGGAGCGGCGCAGGCGTCTGGCCGAGGGCCAGGAGCGTGGCTTCGTGGGCATTCAGATCGACGGCCTGGCCTTCCCGTTTCTGCGCCAGGCCCTGGACCGCGGCTACCTGCCCAACCTGGAACGTTATCTGCGCCGCGGCCATAAACTGACCGAATTCCAGGCGGCATTGCCGAGCGCGACACCGGCAGCGCAATCGACGATTTTCTACGGCAAAGATCACGGCATTCCGGCATTCCGCTGGTTCGAAAAAGCCACCGGACAGATCATCTCCTGCAACGACCTCGACCACGTTCAGCTGTTTCGGGAAAAACTCTTCGAGGGGGAAACCGGCGTTCTGGCTGGCGGCTCTTCCTATTCGAACATTCTCGACGGCGGCGCTGCGCGCAGCGTCTTCACCGTTTCTTCCCCCCATCCCCAGACCCTGTTCGGGCGCATGGGCGGGTTGCGCATCGTGCTGATTCTGCTGTTCAGCCCCCTGCGAACCTGTCGCATGTTCTTCGCCACACTCATCGAGTTCTGGACCAACCGCAAGGATGAGTGGCATCATCGCCGGCGGGCCAAATGGCGCACTCGCCAGGGGCTGTTCCCGCTGATCCGGATTTTCTGCAACGTGATCCTGCGCGAACTGCAGACGTTCGGCGTCATCGCCGATGTTTATACCGGGGTTCCCCGCATCTACACCACCTATAGCGGCTACGACGAGATTGCCCACCACTTCGGCCCGGGGACCTGGCCGGCCCTCAAGAATCTCAAATACATCGACAGTCGACTGGCCGAAATCATCCGCGCCATCGACCATGTCGCCGGCGCGGACTACCTGCTGGTCATCCTCTCGGACCACGGCCAGACCCCCGGCTACCCCTTCGAGAACCGGTTCGGGGCCACCCTGGGCGATGCAGTGAGCGCATTCCTCAAGGAGAATCAGATTGCTTCGGTCTCCTCCGGCCCGCTGGAAGTGTCCAGTGCACAGATCAAGCTGCTGCCCAACGAGTTGAAAGCCCGACCGACCAGCTGGCGGCAGAAGCTTTACCGGAAAACCAAAAATTACCTGCAGTCGCGGATTCGCGACATGGTTGCGGAAACCTTGAAAATCGACCCCGACGGCGGGGTGGTCATCACTTATTCGAGCACCCTGGCGCACCTTTATATCACCGGAGCGCAACGCCGTCTGAACTGGAAGGAAGTCGACCTGTCCCAACCGCTGCTGCTGAGATTCCTGCAAAGGCACAAAGGCATCGGCTTCGTCCTGGCCAGGGGTGACCACCCGGGGGAGATCTGCATCTTTCATCGGGAGGGGCGGCTCGACTTGCGGCCAGGCCAGACTCCCCCACAGGCGGATCGGGAATTTTTAAGACCCTACGGCATGCCGGAGTTCCTGATCGAAGAACTCTACAGGTTCGGCAGCGGTCCGTTATGCGGCGACCTGGTCCTGTTCGGCGCCCTCGACGAGGAAGGCATCGCCTGTTTTGACGATCAGGTCGGCGGACACGGCTCGGTCGGTGGCGAGCAGTCGCGGCCATTCCTGATCCTGCCGGTGGATCACCCGGTCATGGCCGGTGCCAACCTTTCCGGCTATGAATTCCTGTACTGGGACGTATTCCGGGCGCGGGTCGGCGACGATGATCCGGTCGCCGAGGAAAAGCGCCGCCGTCACCGGGAATACCGCAAGCAGAGCAAGCTGTTCGACTCAGAACATTTCCTTCACGACTGACACCACATATTTCAGGTACTGCCCCTCCGGGAAATTGGGCAGGAAGGGAAAGTCCGGCCCCTGGCCGCCGACCTCGACGACCTGCAGCAGCCGGTTGGCCTGCAACCCTCCTTTACGCAGCTCTTTGAGATAATCGGCCATCGGCATTTTCTGCAAATTCGATGACGTGACCAGCAGTCCGCCGGCATCCAGCAGCTGCAGGGCTTGGGCCACCAGCGCAGCCGTTCCGCCGCCGGTCGTGAAGCGACTTTTCCGGGTCGAGGAAAAACTGGGCGGGTCCATCAAGATGATATCAAACCGCCGGTTGTGCCGGGCCAATCGTTCCAGCTCGACGAAACAGTCGCCGACCAGGAATTCATGGTTCTGCGCCGGAATGCCGTTGAGTTCGAAATTCCGGCGAGCCTGCTCCAGATAGCGGGCGCTGGCGTCGACGCTGGTCACCTTGCGGGCTCCGCCGGCTGCGGCAGCAACCGAAAACGCCCCGGTATAGGCGAACAGGTTGAGCAATTCACAACCTGCGGCCCGGGCTCTCAGCGCCAGGCGATTTTGCCGCTGGTCCGGGAAAATCCCGGTATGCAGATCCTCAGCCAGATCAACTGCAAAGCGAAGACCATGCTCCACTACGGTCAGGCCGGCCGGGGCCGCCTCCCCTGCCACCAGACGGCCAACGCCGCGACGTCCCCCCCGGCCGGCAGCAAGCTTGCGGGTCTGCTGCGGTCGGTGCTTGGCGTAAACCCCGCTGATCTCGCCAGATTGCAGCAGGCTTTGGGCAACCATTTCAAGATGTTTGTCCCAGGCCGTCGTATAATATTGGACCAATGCAAAATCTGCATAACGGTCGATGGTCAGGCCGGGCAGGCCATCTGCTTCGCCGTTGATCATGCGCCAGACATCCGTATGGCCACGGTCGATCCAACGACGTCCTGCGCTGGCCACCTGCAGACGCCGGCTCAGAAAGTCATGGTTCAATTCAATGCGGGAACGGGACAACAGCCTGGCGGCAATGCGGGATGACGAATCGAGCAGGGCGGTGCCGAGCAGGTGTCCCTGGCCATCAATCAGTTCAGCCAGGTCGCCGCATTCCGTTGTCGGCCATTGTCGGGTGTAATGATCGGCGATCACCCAGGGATGGCCGAAGTTCAAAGCCTGTACCGTTTCCGGACCGACCTGAAGTCTCTGTCGTTTTCCGGACTTTTTATGCGCCATTAAACCTCCTTGCCCTTTGCCGAGTATTTTAACCTGCTCCTGACCCCAGCGCAGCTGAAAAAGATTTCTCCGTTCCCCGACAGGAGGATAAATCCTCGACAAATTGACCTTGTGGATTCAGGTCTGGTGCGATTTTTCTTTTCCCAAGACAAAATCCTGGGCAGAATTTCGTGCGACTGATGCTATAATCGCAGCAACGGAGGAAGAATGAATGACACGTGATTTCAAAAACAGAGTCAGGGAACGCTTCGGTCGGGCCGCGGAAGGCTATATCCGGGATGCCGGGTTTTCAACCGGCGGTGATCTGGATGCCATGGTCGAGCTGCTGCAGCCTTCGCATGAAGACAACATGCTCGATGTGGCCTGTGGCGGCGGCCATACGGCCCTGCGTTTTGCGCCCCTGGTACGAAGTGTCGTTGCCTCCGACCTGAGCATGGTCATGCTCAAGAAAGCCCAGGAATACGTCAGCGAAGAGGGCGGCGTCGACAATGTGATCTTCAGGGAAGCCGATGCCGAGGATCTGCCTTTTCCGGCCGGCGCCTTTACCTTGCTGACCTGCCGCATCGCGCCTCATCATTTTCCGGATGTGCCCCGTGCCCTGACCGAATTCCACCGGGTCCTGCGCCGCGGCGGACGGTTGGCGATCGTCGACACCTTGTTGCCGGACGACCCGGAAATCGCCGCCTGGCACCAGGAGATGGAACGGATGCGCGATCCGACCCACATCCAGGCTTTTACAGAAGCTGAATGGACCGAGATGGTGACCAAGGTCGGCTTCACCATCCACCAGACGGCCATTTTCCGGAAGACCCACGATTTCCCGGCCTGGGCGGTTCGCGGCGGCATGAACCGCGACGCCATCGCCGCCATGAACAAGCTCTTTTTCGAGGCCCCCAACAAAGTCCAGGATTATTTCCAGATCGAAGCCTTCGCCGGCGAAGTTGAGACCTACACCGACAAGAAGCTGTTGATCTACGCCAGCCGGCCATCCAAAAAATAGCTGGCAGGAACTGTTTTCGGCGATTTCCTTGCTGGCCGCGGCCCCTGCCGGCAAGGAGAGCTTTCGTTCCCTGCACAAGCGTCCGGATGCCATGCAGGATTCTTCGGCGTCACGATTCATCCCCGACGGAAATCCCTCACCAGTAAAAAAGGGGTGCCCAACCGGGCACCCCTGATTCAATTCAACCAACATCAAAAGACAATTACTTGATGCCTGCCGCCTCTTCCAGCATCGCCGTGGTCACGGACTTCGGACGCTCGATGGCGTAGCCGAGGGCACGGTCCCAGGTGATGTTGGCCAGGCAGCCGAGGGCGCGGCCGATGCCGAACAGCACGGTGTAGAATTCGTACTGGGTGACACCGTAGTACCACTGGATGACGCCGGACTGAGCGTCGACATTCGGCCAGGGGTTCTTGGCCTTGCCGTGCTCCTGGAGGATGTCCGGAGCCACCTCGTAAATCATGCTGATCAGCTTGAACAGCGGGTAGTCCTTGAGGCCTTCGGTATTCAGGCAGAACTCCCGCTGCGATTCGTACCGCGGGTCGGTCTTGCGCAATACGGCGTGGCCGTAGCCCGGGATGACCTGACCGCTGTTGAGAGTGTCCCACAGGGCTTCCTTGAGCTGCTCTTCGGTCGGCACTTCACCGCCCAGTTTGTCCATGAAATTCTGGGTCCAGCGCAGCACTTCTTCGTTGGCAAGGCCGTGCAGGGGGCCGGCCAGGCCGTTGATGCCGGCGCTGTAGGCGTAGTAGGCGTCGGAGAGGGCCGAAGCGACCAGGTGAGTCGTATGGGCGGAGACATTGCCGGACTCATGGTCGGAATGCAGGATGAAGTACATCCGGGCCACATCCTTGTACTCGTCGCTCTGGTCGATCATGTGCGCGAAATTGCCGCCCATGTCGAGGTTCGGATCGGCGGCGATCTGGTCGTTGTTGCGGTACTTCTTGTTGTAGATCCAGGCACCGAGCGGGCCGAGTCTCGCCATCAGGTTGCTGGAGTCCTCGTACATGTCTTCCCAGCAGGTCATCTTGTTGAACTTGCCGGCGGCATAGTTGGCGGCAAACACCGACTCCTTCTGCATCGCCAGGATGCCGGAGGAGAACATGGCCATCGGATGGGCGTCTTCCGGCAGGGCGCTCAGCACATCGAAAACATACTGGGGAACTTCGGCGCGCTTCTTCCAGTCTTCGACCACTTCGAGGGTCTGTTCCTCGGTCGGCACGTCGCCGGTCAGCAGCAGATACCAGAAACCTTCCACGTAAGGATATTCGCTGCCGGGGACCTTCGGCAGGGCGTCGAAGGTTTCGGGAATGGTCAGGCCACGGAAACGGATGCCTTCATAGGGATCCAGATAGGAGATGTCCGTAACCAGACACTTGATGCCGCGGGCACCGCCGATGGCCTGGGCGATGGTGACGTCGCCGAGTTTGACATCGCCGAATTCTTTGACCAGACGGGTGGTGCGGGGGCGATGCTCATCAATCTTTTTACGTAGAACTTCCTTCAATGTCGACATACTCTCTCTCCTTTTGGTGGAATGAAGAATGATGGGGTTAAGCCCCACCGACCGAAACTGTCCCTTGCTTCAAAACAATGACATAAAAAGGAAACAGGGGCTTCGACAACGCACCCGGAGACAGCTGAACACGGCCGGGCCGTCGGCTCAAACCATTGCAGTACTTCTTTATGATGAGGAATGACAGGCGAGCCATGAACTCGCCACTTATCCCAAATATCGTTTTAGCAATTCGATTAGAGACTGTCAAGCTGAATTTTGTATACAGTATGCAAGAAGCATTTTACCTGCCGGGTGATTTTCCCTCTTTGCTTTCCGGTGGGGCCATGCTAAGATGCCCAAAAATTAAGCAGGCTGGCCGTGAATATCGGGACTCTCCAACTCAACAATAATATATTCCTCGCCCCCATGGCAGGCATCAGCGACCTCCCCTATCGGCTGGTCATGAAACGGTTTGGGGCCGGGCTGGTTTTCACCGAAATGGTCAGTGCCAACGGGCTGTTCTTCAGTGGTGCGGCCACCCGCGAACTGCTGCGCTCCGTACCGGAGGAGCGTCCTCTGGCAATCCAGTTGTTCGGCGAAGATCCTCAGCGGATGGCTGATGCGGCCCGTATGGTGGAGGAAGAAGCCGACCTGATCGACATCAATCTCGGCTGTCCGGTGCGCAAGGTGGTTCGCTCGGGCGCCGGCAGCGCACTGTTGAACGACCCGGCCAGGACCGGCGCGATGCTCCGGGCCGTCCGTAAAGCCACTGCGCGACCGCTCACGATCAAGCTGCGAAGCGGCTGGGACGCCAGCCGGGTGAACTTTCTGGAAATTGCCCGCATCGCCGAAGCAGAGGGCGTCGACGCGATCACGCTGCATCCCCGGACCCGCAGTCAGGGCTTTGCCGGACGTGCGAACCTCAGTCACCTGCGGGAGCTCAAGGGGGCCGTCCGCGCCCCGGTTATCGGCAGCGGGGATTTGTTCAGTGCCGAGGACATTAAAACAATGTTTACCACAACCGGCTGCGACGCAGTCATGGTCGGCCGGGGCGGCTACGGCAACCCCTGGCTGATCCGGCAGGCTCTGGATCTCATGGCCGGCCGTTCGCCGCGACAGCCGGACGCCGCGGAGCGAGGCCAGGTCGCCCGTGACCACCTGGAATTGTTCATTGAATGTTTCGGGCCCCGCAAAACCGTGGGCCATATGCGCAAACATCTCTGCTGGTACGCGCGGGGGCTGCCGAATTCCGCAGCCTTTCGCAGCCGGCTGAATGTTGTCGACTCCGTGGCCAGCATGCGCGGAATTCTCGAAGAATTCTTCGAACAGGCGGCTTGACATGAAGCAGCCGGTGCACGTTGATCCGAACCTGTATGCCATGGTTCTGGAAAATATCGACCGCGGGGTCGTGGTCATGAACCAGGCAGGGGTCGTGACCCTGGTCAACCCCTCCGGCGAGGACTTCCTGGGGATTTCCCAACGCCACTGCCTCGGCCGGGACGTTCGCGAATTTTTCCAGGGGCAGGAGACCATTCTGTACCTGATCCGGGTCGCGCTGCAGGAAGGCCGCACCATTTCCGACGACGAGGGCCTGCTTCTGCAAAGACCTTCGCAGCGGCCGCTGCCGATCAGCATCTATGCCGCACCGATCTTTTCGAAACGCGGGGGCCAGGAAGGCGCAGTCCTGATCATCCGCGACCTGACCCGCGTTCAGGAGTTGGAACGGTCCCTGCGGCGGGCGGACCGCCTGTCGATGCTGGGAACGCTGGCGGCCGGTCTCGCCCATGAGATCAAAAACCCGCTGGGAGGCGTCAAAGGTGCCGCCCAACTGCTGTCCATGGAACTTCCAGAAGGGAGCGAACTCAGGGAATACACGCAGGTGATGGTCCGCGAAGTCGAGCGCATCAACAGCATTATCGAGGAACTGATGGATCTGGCCAATCCCCGCCCCGCGGAAATGGCCGAGGTCAACCTGGTCAAGGTTCTCAACGACATCATTCTGCTGCAGCAGGAAGCCGCCCGCGGCAAGCATATCAGCTTTTCACTGGCCGCGGATCCGAGCCTGCCGCCGATTCTGGGTGATGAAAGCCTGCTGACCCGGCTCTTCCTGAATCTGGTCAAGAATGCCGGAGAAGCCATCGAGGAAGAAGGCTGGGTTCGGGTGGAGGCCAGGGTGTCCGCTGATTTGCACATCAACAGCCCGGGCGGCGGCAGACCTTGGCCGATGGCCATCATCCGGATCAGCGACAATGGCAGCGGCATCCCGCAGGAAGAACTCGACCGGATTTTCACGCCTTACTTTACCACCAAAATCGGCGGCAGCGGGCTGGGTCTGGCGATCTGCCAGAAAATCATCGAAGACCACCGGGGCCTGTTGAATATCAGCAGCAACCCTGGCGAAGGAACGATTGTCACTGTTTCACTGCCTTTCAGGCATTAGAATGATTTTTCAACGGGAGACTCTGTGTCATGTCCATTAAGCGCATTCTGGTCGCTGACGATGAGGACAGCATCCGCTGGGTGCTGTCCAAGGCATTCAGCAAACGGGATTACCAGGTCGACCTGGCCAGTACCGGCACGGACGCCCTGGAACTGAGCCGAAAAAACGCCTACGATCTGGCGATTCTCGACATCAAAATGCCCGGGATGAGCGGACTGGACCTGCTGGCCAGGCTGCAGCAAGAATCGCCGCGGACCCTGGTCGTTATCATGACCGCGGAATCTTCCATGAAGAATGCCGTCGAAGCCATGAAAGGGGGGGCCTATGATTATATCACCAAGCCCTTCGATCTGGATGCGCTCGATGCGATCATCCTCAAGGCCCAGAAGGCGTCGACCATTTCCGACGAAGTCACTCGCCTCAAGGCGGAGTTGAAGGACCATTACCAGTTGGACCGCACCATCATCGGGCAGAGTCAGCCGATGCAGACCGTTTACAAGGTGCTCGGCAAAATCGCGCCTTCGGACGTCACCGTGCTGATCTCGGGAGAAAGCGGTACCGGCAAGGAGTTGATCGCCCGGGCCATTCATTTCAACAGTCCGCGCCTCGGTAAGCCCTTCGTCGCCCTCAACTGTGCGGCCATCCCCCGCGACCTGCTGGAAAGCGAACTGTTCGGACAT
>DATFJP010000044.1:0-6815 GCA_035269105.1 Desulfuromonadales bacterium | reverse complement strand
CGTATTTCAGACCGCGCAAACCGCCGGCGTCTTCGGCGATGTTGCCGCCGAGCGTGGAAATTTTCTGGGAGCCCGGATCGGGAGGATAGAACAGACCCTTGGCGGCCACCGCTTCGAAAAAGTCGAGAGTAACCACGCCGGCCTGGGCGGTGGCGGTCAGGTTCTCCTCGTCGATTTCGAGAATCCGGTTGAGGCGGGTCAGGCAGAGTACCATGCCGCCCTCGGCAGCCACGCTGCCCCCGGAGAGACCCGTTCCCGAACCGCGTGGCACCAGCGGCAGACCTTCTTCGCCGGCGAATTTGACCAGATCGACCACCTGTTCGGAGCTGGTTGGAAAGACCACGACGTCAGGCAGGAGCTGGATTTCGGGAGTCGCATCATAGCCGAAGGTCAGCAGGTCTTCCTTTTCGTGAAGGACGTTCGGCGGACCCAAAAGTTCTTGCAGTTTTCGAATTGCGGTCTCAGAGAGCATATTTCCCTCGTTCCGGGGTAGAGTCAGAGGCCTTCTTCATGATAGCCGTCCGGGATGCGCACCAGCAGGACGGGCGTTTCTGAACGATGCACGACCTTGGTGGCGGTGTGGCCGAGCATGGCTTCACCCAGAGCGCTGTGGCGGTGCGAGCCGATGATGATCAGGCCGGCCTCCACGTCCTTGGCCTGTTTGATGATTTCCAGGTAGGGCTGGCCCTCCACGACGCGGATTTCGCTGACGAGATTTCCACCGTCCGAGGCCTCGCAGCCTTCTTTGTCACACAATTTCTGGACCCGCTCCTTGATCTTCTGCCTGGCGTACTGGCGGGCGTTTTCGTGGATCTGCTCGGATTGTTCAGGGGAAATGTGCAGTTCGACCAGGTGCTGACCGAACGGATTGAGCGGTTCCATGACGTGCAGGATGACAATTTTGGCCTGATGCTTTTCCGCTTCTTTCAGCGCGTAGCGGAACACATAGGGGGCGCCGGGGCCGAGGGCCGTGGCATAAAGAATGGTCTTGACGTCTGGTAGCATGCGAATACCTCCCTAATTTAACCGCCGAAGAAGACCGAGGGCAGCCAGGTGATGATCTGGGGGAAAGCCACCATCAGGCCGAGCCCGACCAACTGGATGACCACGAACGGCAGAATGCCCTTGTAGATGTCCGCCATGGTGTACTCGGGCGGTGCCACGCCCTTGAAGTAGAAGAGGGCGTAGCCGAAGGGCGGCGTCAGGAACGAGGTCTGCAGGTTGACGCAGATCAGCATGGCGAACCACAGCGGATTAAAGCCGAGGTCGGCGGCGATCGGGGTGAAGATCGGCACCACCACCAGCAGGATAGCGGCCCAGTCGATGAACATGCCCATCATGAAGACCACGCCCATCATGATGAAAAGGATCACGTAGTCATTGACATCCATGCCGAGCAGCAGGTCGGCAACCACGTCGCCGCCGCCCATCGACAGGAAAACCACGCTGAACAGCTTGCCGCCGACGAACAGCAGCATGATCATGGAGGTGGTCCGGAGGGTCGAATCGCAGGCCTGGGAGAAAACTTGCCAGTTCAGCTTGCGGTTGAACAAAGCCAGGATCAGGGCGCCGACGCAGCCGAGCGCGGCAGCTTCGGTCGGGGTGGCAACACCGGCGAGAATCGTGCCCATGACGACCAGGATCAAACCGAAAGGCGGCACGAAACTTTTCAGCGTCATGACGATTTTCTGGCCAGCGGTCGCCGTCCGATCTTCGGCGGGTATGGGCGGCCCGAGTTTCGGATTGATGTAGCAGCGGATCGCCACATAGGCCAGGTAGATGGAGGACAGGATAACGCCGGGAATGATCGCGGCGGCAAACAGGTTGCCGACCGACGTCTCCTTCATCCCGGTCAGACCGCCGTAAACGACCAGCATGATGCTCGGCGGGATCAGGATGCCCAGGGTTCCCGAAGAGCAGATGATCCCGGCGCCCAGGCCGCGCGCGTAGCCGCGCCGCAACAGGGCGGGACCGGCCATCAGGCCCATGGCGACCACGGAGGCGCCGATGATGCCGGTGGTGGCGGCGAACACGGTGCTGACCACGATGACCGCCATGCCCAGGCCGCCGCGCAGGCCGCCGAGCACGATGTACAGGGCGTCGAACAGGCCTTCGGAAACCTTGGAACGGTCGAGCACCTGGGCCATGAAAATGAACAGGGGGATGGCCACCAGAACATAATTCTGCTGCAAGCCCCAGACGTTGTTGACGAACAGATCGAGCAGGGAGGCAACATCCCCGTTGTATTCGATCAGGCCGTAGAAGGTTGCAACTCCGGCCAGGGTGATTGCCAGGGGGTGTCCCAGCGCGATAGACACCATCAAGGTGCCGAACATCAAAATTGTCAGAACTTCAGGACTCATGGGACTCTCTCTTCTCCGCGTTGAGAATCGTTAATCTGTTATTCAGGGTTGCGCAAAACCCGGAAATCATGGATCAGCCTGGAGACCCCCTGCAGGAAAAGCAGGACGAAGCCAACAGCCATCAGCGTTTTGAACGGGTAGAGCGGCGGTGCCCAGGACGTCGAGGCCAGCTCCCAGTTCTGCCAGGAATCCGCGGCATAACTCACCGACCAGATGGTCAGCAGGCCGACCGAAGGAATGAAAATGATCAGGTTGGTCAGCAGGCGCAGGATGGTGCGGGGCTTGTGCGGCAGTTTCGCTTCGAACACGTCGATGGAGACGTGACCGTCGTGCAGGTGGGTATAGCTGAAGCCGAGAACGAAGTGCACGCCGTAGATAAACGTGGTGGTTTCGAACCCCCAACTGGTCGGTGCGTTGAACACGTAGCGCATGACAACCTCCCAAACCACGACCACGATCAGGGGCAGGGCGAGGTAGGAGGTCATGACGCCGATCTTCTTGTTGAGCGTGTTGATCGATCGCTCTATTACGAGCATAGGTCATCTCCATCAGAAGCAGGAGACGCCCCCGGCTACAATGCCGGGGGCGCAGTTTGATTAGAAAATCAGATATTTACTGGAGGTGGTGGCCTTTGGATTTCTGCTCGCCGCTGATGTACATATCATAGGGCCAGGGCGCCACACCACCGCGAATTTCGCGCCATTCGGCGAAATCTTTCTTGAACAGCTCCTGGGAGTCGAGGGTCTTCTTGACGTCGGGGTACTTGCCCTTGAGCTCTTCCAGGTATTCATGCGTCCGCTTGGCGAAGCTGTTGAGGGTTTCGTCGTCCATGCGCACGAATTCGACTTTTTCCTTGAACAGCTTGATCGCCTCCATGTTCAGGTTCTCCTGCCAGGCATTGGCCCAGAGCTGGGTTTCCTTGGCGGCAATCTTGACGATCCACTGCAGGTCGGCCGGCAGTTTGTCCCAGGCGTCCTTGTTGATGAAGCAGGAGGTCTGCACCGAGGGCTGGTGTACGCCCGGTTCGATGACGTACTTGGTGATCTCGTCGAAGCCCATGGGGTAGTTGATGGCCGGAGTGGAAAACTCGGCGGCATCGATCACGCCGCGCTCCAGAGCCAGGTAAACCTCGCCGCCGGGCAACGGGGTGACCGAGGCGCCGAGGCTGTTCATGATGTCCATGAACCAGCCCGGGGTACGCAGGCGCATGCCCTTGAAGTCGGCAAGCGTAGTGGCGCGCTTGTTGGAGAACAGGCCCATTTCCTGGCCGCCGTTGCCGCAGGGGAAGGCCATCAGGTTGTACTCGCCGTACAATTCCTGCATCTGCTCGAGGCCGCCGCGCTCGTAAAGCCAGATGTTGTAGCCTTCTGCATCAAGACCGAAGGGAACCGAAGCGAAGGAAACGAAGTTCTCGTTCTTGCCTTTCCAGTAGCCCGGCCAGTCATGGCCGATTTCCGCCGAACCTTTACTGACGGCATCGAAGCTTTCCATGGCGCCGACCAGTTCCCCGGCCGAGAACAGCTTGATTTCCAGGCGGCCACCCGAGGCCAGGGCGACAGAGTCGGCGAAGTGCTGCGCCATGTCGAAAAACAGCAGACCTTTGGACCAGGGCATGACCATCTTCCAGCGGAAGGTTTCTTCGGAAGGCTTGATTTGACGCAACTCTCGCTTGACTTCCTCGTGACGCTTGTCGGTTCCGAATTTTTCGCGTTTGGCGGCGAATGTGGCCGGCGCCGCAACCAGGCTTGCCATAATCAGCAGGCCAACCAAAATTTTGATTCGTCTGAACATGTTGCCTCCTCGTTGCTTGGGTTAATGAAGCCTTGGAACTCTTCCTCTTCAAGGAAGACTTGACCAGCAAATGGTAAGACCAATTAGATAGTCACCATACGCCGGGCTTGGAAAGAGGTCAAGAAAAAATCAAAACACCGTTCTGTGGGGCCGAATTTAAACCCTACCATTGCTCTTGGGTATCGCAAGTTTTTGCCCTTTTTAAAAGGTTCTCAGAGCCCGCGGCCGGTCCGTTGCCGCAGATCCTTGAGTTTGCGGGCGGCGGTCGCCTGACTGATGCCGAGCGCGCCGGCGACCTTGCGGGTTGTGCCCAGACGTTGCATGGCGTCGAGCAGGATCTCGTCCTCGTAGGTTTGCAGCAGATCCTGCAGGCCGCGATCCTTGCCTTCGGCATTGAGGTCCGGGATTCGCAACTGCTCGAGACTGTCGATCAGATCCTGGCGGGAGGTGACGATCAGTCGTTCAACGGCATTTTCCAGTTCGCGGATATTGCCCTTCCAGGGCAGCATGCTCAGCTGCTGGACGACTTTTGGACTGATCCGCTTATAGCTTTGATACTTGCGGTTGAAGTGGTCGGCAAAATAATCAATCAGAATGGGAATGTCTTCGCGCCGCTCACGCAGAGGGGGCAGATGAATGGGGACTACATTCAGCCGGTAATAAAGGTCTTCGCGAAAGCGGCGGGTGGCGACCAGGGCGGCCAGATCGCGATTTGAGGCGGCTATCAGGCGGACATCCACGCTGTGCGGTTCCCGGCCGCCGATCCGGAAGAAGGTCCGGTCCTGCAACACACCGAGCAGCTTGGCCTGAAGATGGAGCGGCAAATCGCCTATTTCATCGAGAAACAGGGTGCCTTGATCGGCGTGGTCCAGCAGCCCTTCCTTGCCCTTGCGGTCAGCGCCGGTGAAGGCGCCGGGTTCGTAGCCGAAAAGTTCCGATTCCAGAAGGTTCTCCGGGATGGCCGCGCAGTTGATCTGCAGCAGCGGCTGTTTCTTGCGGTCGCTGGCCCGATGCACCAGGCGGGCCAGCAGACCCTTGCCGACCCCGGATTCGCCCGAAATCAGAATCGTCGAGTCGGTTTTGGCGACCCTTAAGGCGAGGTCGATAATGGCTGTCATCCGCTCCGAAGCCGTGATGATGTCTTCTTCGACCAGGATCTGGCTGCGGGCGGTATCGGCATCGATGGTTTTGCTGTACTGGACCACCGTCAGATCCCAGACGGTGTTGATGATGTAGCTGATGTTGCCCTGCGCGTCGAACAGCGGTTTGCCTCTGACCAGCAGTTTGCGGCCGGTCCTGGTGGAGTAGGTGACCGTCACCGGAACCCGGCGTTCCAGCACCAGCAGGCTTGCCGAACCCGAAAAGTAGTTGTCGGGACCGACCAGGTCCTTGAGGTTTTTGCCGACCAGTTCCTCGTTGGTGATGCCGGACATCTCCTCGAAAGAGCGGTTGACGCGGATCGTTGTGCCTTGCCCGTCGACCAGATAAATGCCGTTTTCGACATGATCGAAGACCAGCTCCAGCAGCTCTCTGTCCAGCGGCGGCAGGTCGGACACAAAAACCTCTTTCTCAGCTGGCGGTCCAGCCGCAGTCGATGGTGAAGTCGACGCCGGTCATGCAGCCGGCGGCATCGGAACAGAGGTAGAGGACGGCCGCTCCGATTTCCTCCGGCTCGATCATCCGTTTGACGGCAGCTTTCTTGAGCATAATGGTGTTGATGACGTCCTCCCTGGGAATGCCGTGGGTTTCGGCCTGGGCGTCGATCTGGTTGTCGACCAGTGGAGTTCGCACATAGGCCGGGCAGATCGCATTGACCGTGATGCCGTGCGGGCCGCCTTCCCGCGCCGTGGTCTTGGTCAGCCCCATCAGGCCATGTTTGGCACTGATGTATGCCGATTTGAATTCGCTGGCGCGCAGGCCGTGCACCGAACTGATGTTGATGACCCGCCCCCAGCCGGCGGCCTTCATGTGCGGCCAGGCGTATCTGGTGAGCAGGAAGGGCGCGGTCAGCATCAGGCGGATCATGAAGTCCCATTTGTCCTCGGGGAAGTCTTCCACAGGGCTGACATGCTGGATGCCGGCATTGTTGACCAGCACATCCACCGAGCCGGACCAGGAAGCTGCGGTCTCGATCAGCGCCTTGCAGGCGGCCCGGTCCGTCAGGTCGGCGTGCACAAACAGGGCTCCAAGGCGATCGGCTTCCCGCCGGCCGGCTTCCTGGTTGATGTCGGCCATTACCACCCGGTAATTCGCGCCGACGAGGGTTTCGGCCACGGCCAGGCCGATGCCGCTGGCGGCGCCGGTAACAACGGCGGTACGTTCTTTCATGAATTCTCTCCTTGCCTCAGGTCTGCAGGTTGTCGGCAATGCGGAACGGGCAGGCAGTCTTTTCCCGGATCAACTCGATGTTCGACTCCGGCGCCAGTTCGATCAGGGTGAGGCCCGTTTCGGCATCCACCTCGAACACCCCCAGGTCGGTGACCACCATGTCGACCACGTGCTTGCCGGTGAGCGGCAGAGTGCATTCCTCCATCAGCTTGGAGCTGCCGTCCTTGGCGCAGTGGTCCATCATGATAACGATCTTCTTGACGCCGGAGACCAGGTCCATGGCGCCTCCCGGACCTTTGACCATGGCGCCGGGGATCATCCAGTTGGCCAGAT
>DATFJP010000043.1:0-3177 GCA_035269105.1 Desulfuromonadales bacterium | reverse complement strand
GGGCAATGACCAATTCATTTTCACTGGGCTGCCGGCTGCCATCGGGACCGGCCAGCGTCGATGCGCCATAGGGAGTGCCGCCGGTAATCTCATCCATATTCCATTGAGTGCGCTTCGAAACCCGGCATCCAGTCGGGCAATAGATCATCTCCCTTCAACTAATGACAGAGGATCCTTTTCGATAAAAAGACTTTTTCGCAGAGCCGTGCGTGCAGCCCGATAGACGTCCAAGACAGTCAGACTTTCCGCCACTTCGCCGTACATCCGCCAAGGACCGCTTTTAACGAGCGGCAGCCCATTCATACCCATGAAGCCAAGCACGTCTTTGGCCGGATATCCCAAAAAGAAGCCGACTTCATGGGGAAAGGACATTTTTCCCAGGCGCTCTTTCAGGAATCGCAAAGAGGCCTCTAAACAGTCGGTCGGATAACCCAGCATTTCCAGCGCCGAGCGTGCATCCGGATTTTGGAGGGCCTCTATGACAAGTTGGGAGTGGTAAACCAGAACCAGCAGCCGTCCCCGATGAAACTGAAGATCCAAAGCCCTGAGCGAGCTTGTTTGCAGAATAGCCTTTCCGTGTTTTTGCCAAAGCTGATACATGTTACGACCGCACGGCAACGGCTTGTCGAAAATATTGATCAGATTGGCCGGCTTGGCCGCCGAGAGCACCTCGGCGGCCTGCCAGGCCAGGAAAGTCGCCAGACACTGCTTTTCATCGGTGAAGCGTGTTGTCAGTGTGGTCCAATGTTCTGGCATGAATATCCCTGAGTTTGGAGTCAATTCACTGCAAGGCTATTAAAACTCGAGCGCCAACTGGGCAGTCAGCGTATCAGAGTCTTGAGTGTCCGTTTCGGTCCGGAGGTACTCCAGAGCGACCACCATGTGTCCAAACAACCCATAGGAGATGGTTCCTCCGAAGCGCTGCATGTCCTCCAGGAAATCCTTTGCTTTCTCATAGCGGCCGGCTGCCTGCATGCGTTCGGAGATCATCCATGCCAATTCCAGGTTGTAAGATTGCGGCTGGTCGCCGGTCAGATCCTCACCGATAAGGACAACATCGGCATCGAAATCTTCCAGGGCCGCCAGGTATTCCGCCTCGAAACCGAACTGACCGTATCGCCCAGAAACGAAAGCACTCGCGGCGGGGACACTTTCCGTGTAGAGGCTTGCATCCTGAACCAGCCCGATATCACTTTCAGCCAGGTCGCTCAGGTAAGACCCGCCGAAAGCGAGGTTTTCGCCAAGACTGAACTGTAAGGCTGCCACCCAGGAGTCCAGGTTGTCATTATCCCCGGCGGCATCGACATCGCCATTGAAGGTTCCCAAAGCCAGGCTCCAGAAGTCCCCTTCCAGGGCGAACAGTGCTGCCGTATTTCGCGTCTCCCCAAGTTCCAGTGTCAAGGAATCACTGACCATGTAGCTGTTAAAGGAACCGAATGGCACATACATGCGCCCGAAATGCAAGGCAGGGGTCTGGTTGAACACGTGTCCCGCGGATCGTAAACTGATGACTGCTTCATCGACATTCAGATCGTCCTCGGCGTCCTCTTCTTCCTCGTAGAGCAGGGTCAGATGTCCGCCGACCATTTGGTTCAGGGTTGCCTCGATGGCTAACTCGGCGGTAGCCAGGGTCAGGTCGCTTTCTTCTTCTCCTTCATCCGGCTTGGCATAGAAGGCTTCCACTTCGAGCAGTCCGTGCAGGGTGAGGTAGCGGTTGATCCGACCCAAATCGAAGTCAGCGTCATCTTCTGGACCGTCCTTTTCTGCTTCCAGGGCTTCAATGCGATTCTTTAAATTCTCGATTTCGCTTTTCTCTTCCGGATGAACCGCTCCGGCGGTTCCGCAAAAGAGAAAGAGACTGAGGCAGAAGGTGAGCAAAACAGCAAAGAATGGTTTTTTCGGCTGTAACATATGCAATTCTCCTGTTGGCATTGCAAGGCAATGTCTGGTGATGGCCTTCACATGAAGGAACGAAATGTTGGGTTGAGAGTGACTCTCGTGGCAGATCAGTGTTTCGAGCCGCAGCAGTGAGAACCAGGCTGCGATTCTGTATGGCTCTGGCAACCGTCGGGGGAACAGCCGCAACCGCCGCCGTGCTTCTTGGTTCTGGCAAATTTACGGAAGAGATAAACTCCTGCGCCGATAACGATTGCTGCCGCGATCAGGGTATCAAAAGAGCCCATGACATATTCTCCTTGGAAAAACCTTTGCTGTTAACTTAGATCAGCAGCCGTGAACCCACCTGGTAAACCAGAACCGCCAGGCTGAAACCCAGCAGGGTGTTGAAACAGGTGGAAAAGATTGCCCAGCGCCAGGACGATTCCTTGGCCATGGCCACAACCGTTACGAAACAGGGTGCATAGAGCAGCACAAAAACAATCAAGGCCAGTGCGGTGGCTTTATTCCATGCAGGGTCCTTGGCAATCTGGTTCGACAGGGGGGCCGCTTCTTCCGGATCCACTTCACCCAGGGAATAGGCGGTACCAAAAGTCTAAACAATGACCTCCTTGGCGGCAAAGCCGCCAACCAGAGCGATGTTGGTGCGCCAGTCGAACCCGGCCCATTCGCTGACAGGTTCAAAGAAACTGCCGATACGGCCGGCTACGGAATGACGAAGGGCGGCCTGGGCCTCAGTATTGCCGATCTCATCGAGCAGAACTTTTCGCTGTTCCTCGTCCAGTACCGTGGCCATGACAACTTCACGCTCTTTTGCAAAGGTGGTGCTCACCTCCTCCGGCAGGCCGGGAAACGTCATGGCCGCCCAGAGCAGAATCGAGACCGCTAAAATCACCGTTCCCGCCTTCCTGATATACTGCCAGACTCGCTCCCAGGTGTGGATCAGGATGCCCTGGAGGGTCGGAATCCGATAGGGTGGAAGCTCCATGACGAAAGGCGTGGGCTCGCCCTTGATCAGGGTGGAACGCAGGAGTTTGGACACCAGCAGCGCCATCGCCCAGGCAAACAGGGTAATGGTGAACATAATCCGGGCTTCGTTCTGGCTGAAAAAAGCCGCAATCAGCAAGAGGAACACCGGCAGTTTGGCCCCGCAAGGCATGAAGGGTGCGGTAATCAAGGTGGCCAATTTTTCTTTGGGGCTGCGCAAGGTTCGGGTGGCCATTACCCCGGGCACGGCACAACCGCCCATGATACCGCCGGAGACGATGAAGGGCATCGCGG
>DATFJP010000042.1:0-4040 GCA_035269105.1 Desulfuromonadales bacterium | reverse complement strand
GTGACCAAATCGACTGTCCCGGTCGGGACGGCCGACAAGGTCAAGGCGGCTGTCGCGCAGGCGCTATCGGTCCGGGGGGAAGACGTTGAATTCGATGTGGTCAGCAACCCCGAATTTTTGAAAGAAGGGGCTGCCGTCGATGATTTCATGAAGCCGGACCGGATCGTGGTCGGCGCGGAGACCGATCGGGCTAGGGAGTGCATGCGCGACCTTTACAAGGATTTTTGCCGCAACCATGACCGGATCCTGTTCATGGGCATCCGGGATGCGGAAATGACCAAGTACGCCAGCAATGCCATGCTGGCCACCAAGATTTCGTTCATGAACGAGGTGGCCAACCTTTGTGATCGGGTCGGCGTGGACGTTGAAAAGGTCCGGCTCGGCATCGGCTCCGACAGCCGGATCGGCTATTCCTTCATCTACCCGGGCTGTGGCTATGGCGGCTCCTGTTTCCCGAAAGACGTCCGGGCGTTGATTCATACGGCTCTGGAGAACAATCTCGAACCGACCCTGCTGCAGTCTGTGCATCGGCGGAACGAAGATCAGAAGCATGTGCTGTTCCGCAAGATCGTCAATCGTTTCGGCGAAGACCTGAGCGGCCTGCGGTTCGGCATCTGGGGCATTGCCTTCAAACCGGGGACCGATGACATTCGTGAGGCGCCCGCGACCGTCCTGATCAAAAACCTGATCGCAGCAGGCGCTACCGTCATCGCCTACGATCCGGAAGCACTGGAATCGGCGCGCCGGGAATACCCGCCCAGCTGGTTCGAGCGGGGCGCATTGACCCTGGCGCGCAACCAGTACGAGGCCCTCGAAGAAGTCGATGCCCTGGCCCTGGTGACCGAATGGAAGCCGTTCCGGCATCCCGATTTCAAGGCCATGAAAAGCATGATGAAATCGCCGGTGGTCTTCGACGGACGCAACCAGTATGACCCCGAAACGCTCAAGGACGAGGGGTTCGAGTATTGCGGGATCGGCCGCAGCTGAACTTGGCCGCCCCCACCGGAAGGAGTTTAGGATGTCAGCATTTTTTCGCGTCATCCTCTGGCAGAAACTGTATCGCAACCGCATGGCCCTGGCCGGAGGACTGATCGTGCTCGGCATGTTCATACTGGCGGCGATCGCGCCGTTGGTCAGCGCCGACCCCGGTGCCATCGACATCAGCCAGCGCCTGCAGCCGCCGAGCTGGACCCATCCCCTGGGAACCGACGACCTGGGGCGGGATGTCCTGGTACGGATCCTCTACGGTGCGCGGATCTCCCTGCTGGTCGGCTTCGTGGCGGTCGGTATCGCCACCTTCATCGGGATTCTGCTCGGTGCCCTGGCCGGATATTACGGCCGTTGGATCGATGCCGTCATCATGCGGTTTGTCGATATTATGCTCTGTTTTCCGGCTTTCTTCCTGATTCTTGCGGTGATCGCCTTTCTCGAGCCATCGATCTGGAACATCATGATCATTATCGGTTTGACCGGCTGGATGGGCGTGGCCCGCCTGGTCCGGGCCGAATTCCTGTCACTCAGGGAGCGGGACTTCGTTCAGGCCGTGCGTGCCCTGGGTGCCAGAGATGGGCGCATTATCTTTCGCCATATCCTGCCGAATGCTTTGTCTCCGGTGCTGGTTTCGGCGACCCTCGGGGTGGCCGGGGCGATTCTGACCGAGAGCGCCCTGTCGTTTCTCGGCATCGGTGTGCAGCCGCCGACGCCTTCCTGGGGCAATATGCTGATTGCCGGCAAGCAGACCCTCGGCTCGGCCTGGTGGCTCTCGGTTTTCCCGGGCCTGGCCATCCTGGTCACGGTGCTCGGCTATAATCTGCTTGGAGAGGGCATCCGGGACGCTCTCGACCCGCGGATCAAGGACTGAGACGGTTCCTGGTCTTGGGTGCTGGCCGTTGCAGCGAACTGCAGGATGCGGCGGTCCCGCACCGCGGCCACAGGCAAAAGGAAAAGTTTCATGACCCCACGCTCTCCCGCTGAAGTCATTCTCGCCCGCGTCGATGCTTTTCAAGAGGCTGATTTCGGCTTTATCTTCGACACCTACCACTCGCAATCGGCCTTTCGGCAGCAGTTCACCGAGCGAGACGACTACATCAGGTTCGGCTGGGCCAGCCTCGGCAAGGACTTCCGCATCCTCAAGTGCCGGATTGTCGCCGAAGATGATGGTCCCCGGGAAGCCCGGGTCATTTATTTCATGGAACTGGACGTCAACGGCGAATTTAAATCCTACGCCGAATTGACCTGGCTCTGGTGGGAAGAAAATGCCTGGCGCTGCCACCGCAGCCAGAAGATCGAAACCGATGATCTGCCATGCCCCCCTGACCAGCTCGACTTCCAGACCTTCGAAAACTTCGAGCCGAAAGTGATTTTTTGAAATTTTGTTTTCGCTCTCCAACAGGCATTCCGAGCTGCATTCATGCCCGAACTCCCTGAAGTCGAAATTACCCGCCTGGGGATTGAACCGCTGATCACCAACAAGCGGATCACAGAGGTTTTTATCCGCAATGCATCCCTTCGCTGGCCGGTTCCCGGGTCCCTGAATGACATTTTGCCCGGGCAGACGATCACTGCCGTGGACAGACGCTCCAAGTACCTGCTGCTGAAGATGAATCGGGGAACCCTGATCGTCCACCTCGGCATGACCGGTCATCTGCGCCTGGTCGCCAACACGGCCGAGCGGCGCAAGCATGACCATGTGGAACTTTGCTTCGCAGACCAGACTTGCCTGTGCTACAACGATTCGCGCCGTTTCGGGGCGATCTTCTGGACCGTTGAAGACCCTTTGCAGCATGAACGGCTGCGCGGCTTGGGTCCGGAACCTCTGGGAGACGATTTTTCAGCCGGCTCTCTTTGGGCCCGCTCCCGGGGCCGCAAGGTAGCAGTCAAACCCTTTCTGATGGATGCTGCGGTCGTGGTCGGGGTCGGCAATATTTACGCCAGCGAGGCCTTGTTCCGGGCCGGCATCGATCCCCGGCGGCCGGCCGGAAGGGTGAGCCGCAAGGCCTTTGCAAAACTTGTCGCGGCAGTCCGGGAAGTCCTGCAAGAAGCGATCGCCGCCGGCGGGACCACCATCAGGGATTTCACCGACAGCGACGGTCGGCCCGGCTATTTCCGGCAGGAACTGCGCGTCTACGGCCGGGAAGGGCAGCCATGCGTCCACTGTCACGAGCCGATCCGGCAAATCCGCCTGGGACAGCGATCCACCTATTACTGCCCGAAATGTCAGAAGTAAACGGCAAGTTTTCACCTGCAACATGGAATAATAAACCATATTGTTGACAGAAGTTTTGTTGATGATTTCGAAAGATCACAGATCACAGATCACGGATCACGGATCACGGCTTAAAACAGCCTTCAAGGAGCGAACCATGGATGGCTTTCCTTTTACAATGTCCTATGTGGTGCGGATTGTCGATGTCAATTACGGCGGGCATGTGGCCAATTCGGCGGTCCTGAATTTTTTCCAGGACGCCCGGATCGCCTGCCTCAAAACTCTGGGCGAATTCTCTGAACTGGACCTCGGCAACGGCTGCGGTGTGATTCTGCCGGAGGCGCATGTCAATTACCTGGCGGAAATGTTTCATGGCGATCAACTGGAGATCGGCGTGCGGATTTCCAAGATCAGCCGATCCTCCTTCGTCATGGAGTACCGGATCGAGCGGGACGGGGAGGGCACGGCCGAAGGCTGGACCTCGCTGGTCTGCTTCGATTACCAGGCCAGAAAACCGCGGCGTTTGCCGGAGGAGTTCCGGGCCGCCGTTGACAAGCAGGATGTTTAACGCAGTGGCGCAGGGGGCGCGGAAAGAGCATGGATTGATGAATAATTATTCTGACTTGAGTCTCCAGTGCCTGCTAAAATGGAGCATCTGAGGCTGACGAAAAGTCAGGGATTTTCAGAAAGGGGGCCCCTGGAGCTTTTCTATTCCGATCGCGATCTGAGAGGATTTTCCTGACACCCGGAAAATTTGACCGTACGCCTATGCAGGCCTAAATTGACTGTTCCGCGACGCCGTCCTATGTTCGAAGGCAGGTAACAGAGCGACATA
>DATFJP010000041.1:0-3315 GCA_035269105.1 Desulfuromonadales bacterium | reverse complement strand
AGGCCCAGCTTGGTGCGAACATCTTCCTGGGCAACGACGATACCTTTTTCGGCCAGTTTCAGGAAAATACCAACGTCTATGCGGCTGTGCGGTACAGTTTCTAAAAGATCGCATTTTCGGCGGGAATCCGGCTTTAAAATGGCTCATCCGGGAATTTCGGGGAGCCATGATATATGATTCTCCATCTTGCATCTTTTCTGCCGCCAACCCGGGGACTCGCTCCCGGTTCGAAGGCTGACACCTAGCAGGTAGGCAGGTCAAACTCCGGGAAAAACTCCCCCGAAATTCCCGGATGAAACTTTAAAATTAGGAACCGTCAGCAGGATTTGTGCTGATAATCAGGTTCCGCAATTTGCCAGGTTCAGGATATTCAGCACGGTTCTCTGGCTGATTTTCGGGCCACCAGCACCAGGTTGGACCGTTCCGGTTGAGAAAGAGACGGATCCTCACCCCAGCAGTCGGAGAAACAGAAAGCTGCTGGCTCTCCCCCCGCCTGAGCGATGAAGTGCAGCAGCTCTCTGGCCCCGTATTCCCGGTGGTGGTGATGCCTGTCCCAGTTTCCGCCGGAAACCGGGTAGATTTCCTGAGGATTTTCAAAGGTTGCGAGTTTTTCGAGATTTTCCCGCCGGAAAAAATTGGGCGTCGTCAGGTAAAGATGTCCCTGTGGCGTCAATAGATCCAGCAAGACGCCGAGGATTTCCACGGGATGGACCAAAAGATGCTCCAGCACTTCGGTGAACACGATCAGGTCAAAACGGTAGCCAGCAAGAGTCGAATCCTCGACGGCCCTGCGGCCGCCTTCCAGATCAACCGCATGATAATCTTCCAGATCCGCCAGGCGTCTGGCGACAGACTCCTGGAAGCCGGGATAGTCGGTCGCTACCGGCCGGTCGCTGAGGTGCAGGCGTGCCTCCGGCCAGAGACGCTTGTATATGGCCGAGAATTCCGAGGTCCCGAATTCCAGGATGCGCGGTGAAGCATAACCTTCAATCAGCAGCTGACAGGCATTGAAAAGTTCCCGGAAGCGCTGTTTATGCTGCGCTCCGTAATCATGCTGGCCGATGATCAGTTCTCTGCCACTGGCAAAGACCTGCCGGTAGAGTTCCTCATACCGATTGCGGGGAATGTGTTCATGCCGGGCCAGACGCTGGGACATTTCCCGGGCATCCTCTGTCAGCTGATCGCGAACATCGGCCAATGCCGTTTCAAAACAGAACCTTTGTGAATTTCCCAGGTCCTTGGCATCTGCCAATGTCTCGATCAGGACAGTTATGGCAGCCTCACCATTGCGGAGACGCTTGTCCAGGCTCGCCATTTCAGCCTCTGTTGGTTGCCGGCCCAGGGCCAGCAGGAACAATTGACGTAACTTTTCCTCCAGGGTTTTCCTGTCTTTTACCCCTGGCCGGAAGCGCTGCAGAAATCGGCTCAAAGCTTGCGGTCGATCAAATCTTCTCATGCCCTTTTCCCCGGCTTCTGGTTGCAAAGCGGTCAGCTGAGTCCAGCCGATCGAGACCTTCGACGCCCGGCGTCGGAGGCGCTGGCTCTGGACTGCTCCGAAGTTTGACCTGAAAAAATAGCACAGCATAGGACAGATGGCGCGAAAAACCGAGAGGAATGCGGGCTGCCGAGCCGAACTCCCAAGTTTACTTCCAAACTTCCGCCTTTGACTGAAAATGCTGTGCTAGCCGGTGTTGCGCAAGCCGGCGGCGATGCCATTAATCGTGGCCGCCAGCACATAATCGAGATCGTCGGCATGTGCACCGCCGCGTTTCTGTCGCAAAAGCTCAATCTGGATGAGGCTCATCGGGTCGATGTAGGGAGAGCGCAACTGCAGGCTTTTGGCCAGATCCGGATTGGTTTCGAGCAGCCTCTGCTGGCCGGTGATGCGAAAAAACATGGAGCGGGTCCGGTGCAGTTCCTCCTCCAGGAGGGTGAAGACCCTGGTTCGCAGATCGGCATCGGCAGCCAGTGCAGCATATTGCCGGGCCAGAGGCAGGTCGACCTTGGCAAGAGCCATCTCCACGTTGCGGATCATGTCGAAGAAGAAGGGAAAGCGGCGCATCATGGTTTTCAGCAAGGCGGTCTGCTGCGGGCCGCGCGCGGCAAACTTTTCGAGGGCGGTACCGACGCCGAACCAGGCCGGAACCAACAGGCGGCTCTGAATCCAGCCGAACCCCCACGGGATGGCCCGCAGGTCCTCCAAACCCTTGGTTTCCTTGCGGCGCGCCGGGCGCGAGCCGATCTTGGCCAGGTCGAATTCCCTGACCGGCGTGGCCTGCTCGAAATAGGTCAGGATATCCGGATTGTCGTAGATCTCCTGGCGGTACCAGGCATAGGCGTCCGCGGAAATCTCCTCCATCGCTTCTTCCCAGGCCGGTTCGACTTCGGCCTCGACCAGACCGGTACGGGTCAAAGCCTCCAGCGAAGCGGCCACCATCAACTCCAGGTTGCGTTTGGCCAGGGCCGGATCGGCGTACTTGAAATTGATCACTTCGCCTTGTTCGGTCAATTTGAAGGCGCCGCTGAAGGCGCCGGCCGGCTGGGCGATGATCGCGCGATGGGTCGGGCCGCCGCCCCGTCCCACGGTGCCGCCCCGGCCATGGAACAGGCGCAGTTTGACATTGCAGTCAGCGGCGACCTGATGCAGACCGCGATGGGCCTTGAAGATTTCCCAACTGCTGGTGATCATGCCGCCATCCTTGTTGGAATCCGAGTAGCCGAGCATGACCTCCTGCCAGCGATCCCAGGAATCCAGATAGGGAGAGTAATCCGGATCGGACCAGACACTGCGGCAGGTCCGGGGCGCATTGCGCAGGTCTTCGATTGATTCGAACAGGGGCACCGGCATCAGGCCCGGGTCCCGGTCCGCTGCGGCCACCTGGATGCCACACAGTTCCATCAGCCAGACGAGCGAAAAGATGTCCCTTTCGGAGCCTGCGCCGCTGATCACGTAGCTGCGCATGGCTTCGGTCGGCAGATCCTGCTTGAGTCGGGCAATGGCCCGCAGGGTATCGAGCAATTCCGTGGTCTGCTCGGAAACGGGCGGAGGATGGGTGGCCCCGGTATTTGCCGAGGCCAGTTCCGCGACCGCCCGGGCATGCAGGTCGGCATGCTGGCGGATGTCCAGGGTATGCAGATGAAAACCGAAAGTGGCCACCTTGCGGAGCAGCGGCTCCAGCATGCGATCAGCCAGGCGCGCGCCCTGCTGCTGACGCAGGCAGCGATCGACGAGTTTCAGGTCTTCATGGAATTCAGCCGCCTCTGCGTAAGCATCCGGATGTCCCCTGTTCTCCAGGGTCCGCTGCAGGCGATGCC
>DATFJP010000040.1:0-3528 GCA_035269105.1 Desulfuromonadales bacterium | reverse complement strand
GACGGCCCGACCAGTTTGGTCATTGCAAAGGGCATTTTCCGCCACAACTCGATTTTTTTCTGGTACTTCGGGTTTGACGGGCTCAGGTCCGGCAGTGCGTCGCCCCGGACAACAGCATACTGGTAGGCCAGCGGCCGCGGCTCGAAGCCCCAATTCTTCTTGAAGGCAAAGGAACCAGTCTCGGCCTTGCTGCGGCCGAAATCAAACGTTTTACAGCCATGCTCGCAGCCGTATTCCATCAGTGCCCAATACATGAAGTCGTTGGGCGCCGTATCCCGGTATTCCGCCAGGGATCCGGCATAGTAAGGCATGATCCGGTCCTGATAGAAAAAAGTCATCACCGCGGCGACGCTCTCGCCGGAAGCCTTGCGGATCACGGTCAGGTTGACCTGGTCGGCGAATTCTTCGAGAAATGTCTTGAAAAACCGTTTTGGAAAGATCGGCGTACCCAGGCGATGATAGTTTTTCGCCAGAATCCGGTAGAATTCGTCCAGATGGTCATGTCCCCATTCCGCTTTTAAACCGGCTTTAATGCCCTTGCGCACCATCGCCCTGGACTTGCGGGGGATCGCCAGCAGGTTCTGTTCGGAAGTGTCCAGGATGGGCCGGCTGAAATTGAAATAGAGCGACTTGGTCGCCAGGCCGTCGCGGGGCTGCCGGTTCTTCAATTCCAGGTAGGAGGCCCCGCATCGGCGGCAAAGCTCCGTCGCTTGATTGGTCAGCAGCGACTCGACCACCGGGCTGTCAGCCAGCCCCCCGCCCAGCTCCGCAAAAGGCACGGAGACCAGGAAATGCCCGAACAGGGCACTTTTAACCTCAAACAGGGGCAGAATTCCGACCAGGGTTCCCGCGGCCTGTTCATAAGCCGCGAGGTAGTGGGCCTTGTGGCCAAAGGACTTTTCGACGACTCTTTTCCACTGTGACAGGTGAAAGAGAGTCCCTTCCGCATGCCCCAGCACGTACTGATCCCAGTCCGCGCTGATTTGTTCGGTGGCCAGAGAGGTCTGATAGCATTCGGCATTTGGCAAATCGATATATCCTGTTGCAGAAAATTCAGAGCAGAGCCGGGCTTTGATTGATTCTGGTAAATTCGAAATCGCTGAGCAGTCTTTCGAACCGGCTCTCTGTCTTGTCAAGATTGAGGTAGTGCCTCGCCCTGCTCTTCAGCTTTGCGCCATTCATTCTGGGCTGCGCGGGGTCGATCTCCCAGGGGTGCAGATAAAACACAAACGGCTGCTGCTCGGTGCGGTTGATCCGTCTCAGTCCCCAGCGAGTCAACTCGTAGGGATAGAAGCGAAAATATCCGCCGCCGGCGATCGGCAGATTGCGCCTGCCAAAGTGCAGAGTGGTGATCGGCACCTCCAGCAGACGCGGCGACTTATCTGTCTCGTCGGGCGTGCCGGAATGCCATTGACCGTCCGCGCTTCTGACAGCCAGGCCCGCGAAGCGTGGCCAGTCCTGCATTCCGTAAAAATCGTGGCGGATCGGGAAGATGCTGGAATCGTAACGATAGCCGGCGTCGCACAGCTCATCGAAGGCCCAGAAGGTGGCGCGGGAAATCGAGTAGCTCGGAGCGCGGTAACCGATTACCAGCTGACCGGAGATGTTCTCGAGCAAGGCCTTGCTGTAACGGATATCCTCGCGGAATTGCTCGCGCGTTTGCTGGGTGACGCGCTGATGGCCGTAGCCGTGGCTGGCGATCTCATGCCCTTCGGCGGCGATGCGCTGCACCAGTTCGGGGCAGCGTTCCGCCACCCAGCCCAGAATGAAAAAGGTGGCTTTGACCGATTGCGCATTGAGAAGGGCGAGAATCTTGTCGGTGTTCTGTTCGACCCGCAATTCGCGGGCTGCCCAGCTGCTCGGCGCAGAAATACATTCAAAGGCCGAAACCTGAAAGTAATCCTCGACGTCGATGCTGAGATAATTGATCATGTTGCCATGACTCTTCACCAGGCCACCTTCCCGTTTGACCCTCAACTGAACAACTTGCCAAGCAATCTTTTGCGCGAATGAGTCTCCAGTTCTTCCAGTTCGACAGGTTCATCGGTTTCGTCGCTTTGCAAGGCGGCTTCTTCGGCAGTCGAGCCGGTCAGGTACATCTGCAGGTGATGACTGGTCCGCTCCAGGCTGGTTTCCATGTTGGCAAAACCTCTTTCCTGGACTTTCAGCATCTTGAGCAGGATCTCCTTATGAGCCTTAAGTTCCCGGTTGATTTCTTCGCGCTGGGCCAGCAGTCCTTCCAGGGCCGCCATTTTCTGCTCGTAGAGATTCAGACGCTCGGTCAGGCTCTGCCGCGTTCCGGCGTTGAGCGGCTGCTGGTCACAACCATGTTCGGCGACCTGCTTGTCCCAGGCGATATCGTCGACCACCTCTTCGATGAATTCGGCGCTCAGGGTGGTGGTGTTTTCCCCATAGGCCGCCAGCAGGAGGAAGTCACAAAAGACGTTGATCAGCCGCGGGATGCCCCGGCTGTAACGGAACAGCACCTCGAAGGTGCCCTCTTTCCAGGTCAGCGCGTTGCGGTTGCCGGCGGTCTGCAGCCGATGATAGATGTACTCTTCCGTTTCCGCGAGGGTCAGCGGATCGATCTGGCAGTGCACGCTGATCCGCTGACGCAGCTGGCGCAGATCGTCACGGGCGATGGTTTTGCGCAATTCAGGCTGACCGACCAGGACGATCTGCAGCAGCTTGGAATCAGCGGCCTCGAGGTTGGACAGCAGCCGAATTTCTTCGAGGGCCGATGCGGAAAGGTTCTGTGCCTCGTCGATGATTACCAGCGCCCGCCGCTGCTTGGCATGGATGCTGACCAGGAAATCGTTGAGGTTGCGCAGCAGGGTGATTTTGTCCTTGCCGCTGACATTCAGGCCGAAGTCCTCGTTGATCATGGCCAGGACCTGCTTGTTGGAGACTCTGGTATTGATCAGCATCGACAGGGCCACGTCGCTGCTGATCTGCCGGATGATGTTGCGCACCAGCGTGGTTTTGCCCGAGCCGACCTCGCCGGTCAACAGAATGAATCCGGCCCGTTCGTGCAGGCCGTACTCCAGGTAGTTCAGGGCCTTTTTGTGGGAACGGCTTCGGAACAGGAACTCGGGGTTCGGCACGAGCTCGAAAGGTTTTATGTTCAGACCGAAAAAATTTTCGTACATAGTTGATGACCTGTTTCGGGTGGTCTGTTATCAGATTCTTATACCGCGAAAAAAACCTTAATCTTTGTTGACAGGATAAAAATCGGATAAAATCTGATTGTTATAACCAAAACCAAAAGCTCTTGCCCTAGGCTTTAGCATTCATCCGAAGTTATCAGATTCTTATCCCGTCAAAAAAGCCTTTAACCTTTTCTTTGACAGGATAAAGGTCCGATAAAATCTGATGTTATAACCAAGATCAAAAGCCTTGCCTGGCCTTTAGCATTCATCCGAAGTTATCAGATTCTTATCCTGTCAAAAGCCGTTAAGTCCATAATCCGATTGCTAAAAACTCAACGCCGCCGCGACGAATATGATGTTGCTGGTATAATCGTCCTCG
>DATFJP010000039.1:0-3068 GCA_035269105.1 Desulfuromonadales bacterium | reverse complement strand
GGCGGGAGGTAACAGATGGCTCGATTTTTTATTATTGCTCTGGTGTGTATTCTTTTCCCAACCCAGGTCTGGTCCGACGATTACACCATTGGTGATGGTGATGGCCTCAGCATTTCAGTCTGGGGTGTCCCGGAATTGAGTGTCGCGACTGTCGTGCGACCGGACGGCAAGATCACCCTGCCGGCGGCCGGCGATGTGGTTGCGACCGGGTTGACGCCGGCGGAATTGAGCCAGAACCTGACCCAAGTCCTCGAAAGCTATGTCAAGAAGCCGATCGTCACCGTGGCAGTCACCGGGGTCACCAACAACCGGGTATATATCTTTGGCGGCGGGGTTCCGGCCACTGTCAAGAATCTCTCTGGCAGTACGACTTTGTTCAAACTGTTGTGCAGCCTGCCGGAGGTGGAAAATGTCGACTTGAAAATGGCCCGCCTGATCCGCAACGGCGAAAACCAGGAGGTCGATTTTTACACCCTGTTCAACGAAGGGGACCTCTCGAAAGACGTCAAAATTGAGTCGGAAGACATCCTCTACCTGCCGACCAACGAAAGGAACAAGATCTATGTCGTCGGTGCCGTCATAGAACCGCAATTCGTGATGTATCGGGACGGCCTGAGAATTCTCGACGCCATCTTCGCGTGCGGCGGTTTCAGCAAGTTCGCCAAGCAGAAGGAAGTGCTGATCCTGCGCAGGACAGAAAATGATGGGATGGAACGGCTTATCGTCAACATTAAGGAACTTGTGGAAGATGGCAAGCTGACCGAGAACATTAAATTGGCCCGCGGCGATTATGTGATCGTCGAGGAAGGCATCTTTTAACCGGAGGGAAGGTTGCATATGCAAAGCCCATTGGACCAGGCCAAGAAACTTCTGCAGGCCTTCATAGCCAGACGCCGCCTGTTCATTGTCGTGGCCGCCATCGTGGCCGTGGGAGCGGTCTTCTACACCTTCTTCATTCCCAAGGTCTACGAGGCCAAAAGCACTGTGTTCATCGAGCGCAACGTCATCGACAGCCTGATGAGGGGGCTCACTGTCTCACCCTCCATGAGCGACCGGATCCGTGTGCTGCGCTACTACATGGTCAGCCGCGACATGGTGACCCGCACACTCAAAGAGCTCGACATGGACAGTGATCCCCGCTACCGCGAGCCGGCTCAATTCGAAATGCTGGTCCGCCGCATGCAAGAGCAAACCAGGATCAACCTCAGGGGGCAGGACCTGTTCATCGTTTCCCTGGTCGATCCGGACCCTTCTTTTGCCAAGGATTACATCAACACCCTGGTGACCACCTATGTTGAAGAGAATCTCAGCGACAAGCGCGAGGAATCCTACGGTGCCAACCGGTTCCTGACCGAGCAGGTGGCTCACTACAAGCGGGAACTGGATGAAATCGAAGACAAAATTCATGAATTCAGGAAAGAAACCGGCATTTATTCGACGGTCACCGAAGCCAGTGTCATGGCTCAGATCGAGGAGGACGAAGCAATCCTCAAGAGCATCAATGGCAGGAAGACCCAGGCCTATGCCACGATCAAAACGATCAAGCAGCAGATCGAGATGCTGCGTGACGGCCTTTCATCCAGTGACCTTGACACTTTGGCTGACTTCGGTGATCCCGGCGCTGGGGGGGACTACCGCATCGACCAACTGCAGGCCCAGATTGACGAACTGCTGCTGGTTTACAACGATCAGTACCCCACGGTTGTCAAACTGAGAGCCCAGATCGAGGAACTGAAGAAAAGACAAGAGGAGCAGCAACCGGTCGCACCGCCGACGTTTGAGCCGCAAAACTTTAACCCGGTCGAAGACCCGATCTATGTCGATCTCCAAATGAGGCTGAATACCGCACAATCCGACCTCAACGCACTGATCGCCGAAGAGAAAGAGCTGCTGGCCAACATCGAAAGCAATCAGCAGCTGCTGCGCAACTTCCCCGAGGACAAGCAGGCTCTCAACGACCTGTTGCGGGAACGGTCGATGCAGGCGTCCGTCTACAATAAACTGCTGGAGCGGGTGGGAATCTCCGAGGTCTCCCAACAGATGGAGGTCGCCGACAAGTCGACCACCTTCCGCATCGTCGACCCGGCCATTACGGCCAGCGTGCCCGTCGGCAAAAAACGCATTCTGCTGATGCTGCTTGGTATCGCTGCCGGGGTGGCTGCCGGACTGGGTGCGGTCTACATTGCCGAGATACTGGATAACTCGATCCGCAGCACCGATGACCTGCAGGCTCTGGAGGTCACGGTGCTTGCGGAGATCCCCTTTATCTGGAGCGAGGCCGACACCAGACAGGTGCGCCGCAAGGACTGGACGGCATTCGCCTTCGGCACCGTCTGCTTCGCCCTGGTCGGAGTCATGCTGATGCATGACCTGTTGCGCTGGACGTTCATCGACCGGTTGATCAGCTGAGAGAGTTGGAACTCACTGCAATGGCAAAAGCAGATGAGAATGCAATATTTTATCTGGCGTTACACCCCTTGAATCGAGGTTTAAATGAGCCGACTTGAAAAAGCCATTGAAGCTGCCAGCCGCAAACGCAGAGAACAGGATGAGGGCCCTCTGCCGCAACCCGAAATGAAACCGGTGCTACAGCCATTCTCAGGTGCGCCGGCCAAGGATTCGGAACGGCAGGAAAATCTGCCGGTGACAAACCCCTACCTGGTCACGGCCAACGACCGCGAGTCGCCTGCCGCCGAGCAGTACCGCAAACTTAAATCACTGATTGTCGGCCTGATCCAGCATCACAACCTTGGCAAGTCGCTGATGGTGACCAGCCCGGCGGCCGGCGAGGGGAAGTCGGTCACTGCACTCAACCTGGCGATCAGCATGGCCCAGGAATTCGACCACACCGTGCTCCTGGTTGAGGCGGACGTGCGTAAACCGAGTCTCCTCAACTATCTCGGTCTCCAGTCCCAGCGGGGCCTGACTGACTGTGTGCTGGACAGGTCCGACATCGGCGAGGTGCTGGTCAAGACCGGCATCGGGCGCTTGACGGTGCTGCCAGCGGGGCGGCGGGTGGACAATCCGGTGGAGTTGTTTTCTTCAAAACATATGCAGACCCTGGCCGA
>DATFJP010000038.1:0-3078 GCA_035269105.1 Desulfuromonadales bacterium | reverse complement strand
CCTTGACGATCGGCGCCAGGCAATTGGTGGTGCAGGAGGCGGCGGTGACCAGATGGTGCTTTGCAGGCTGGTAGAGATCGTCGTTGACGCCCATGACCATGTTCAGGGCCCCCGCCTTGACCGGTGCGGCAACGATCACTTTGGCAACGCCCTGGTCGAAATAGGGCTGTAACGTTTCCTGGGTTCTGAACTTGCCCGAGGCTTCGATCACCACATCGATTCCCAGGTCTTTCCAAGCCACTTCCCCGGGGCTCTTTTTGTCGCTGAAGCCGACAGCCTTGCCGTCGATAATCACCTGACGGTCCGTCGCCCGGATGCCTCGATGCCAAGGGCCATGCACGGAATCGAACTCCAACAAATGCGCAGCGGTCTCCGGACCGCCTTTGATCTCGTTGATATGGACAATGTCAAACTCCGGCCAGTCCCAGGCCGTGCGCAAGGCGAGCCGGCCCATCCGGCCAAAACCATTGATGCCAACGCGGATATTCATTTGACAGGCTCCTTATCAGGTTAAAGCTCACAAGGTCAATCATCCGCCAAGACGGATATATTGTTCACAAAAAAAATCAGCAGGCAGCCTGGTCATTGGCTTTTCGGAACGAATGCAATCGTTCCAGGGCCTGACTGTGCAAGGGGCTATTCGCAACGTGTTTCTCCAGCAGTGACAATAAAGCGTGCTGGAGACCCCGTCCGCTCTGATGCAGGCGATAATACATCCAGGTGCCCTGGCTTATGGTTGGGGCAACGGGCCTTGGCGGAGCCATAATAACTTACCTTTGGTCCATTAGCACGCCCTCTCGGAGCACCTCAGGACTCGTTCGAAAATCAATCTGCAACCCCACATTTCCTCGAATTTCCAAAATGCAAAGACCTTCCGTCACATGACCTTTGCGAAAGCGGTATTTATGGAATTCCGGTTAAACAAATAAGCAGCGGCCGCCCCAGGAAAGGGCGGCCGCTGGCAAAAGCTGACGATGGTGTAAAAAGCCGGAAACGCAGGTCTCAGCCGATCTGCTCGCCGAGATAAATCTGCAGGCCCATCTGCTCGATCTGGTCCTGCTGCTCTTCGAGCCAGTCGATATGTTGCTCTTCATCCTTGAGAATGCTTTCCAGCAATGTCTTGGTGCCGTTGTCGCCGACTTCGGCGGCCAGGCGAATGGTCTCGTTGTATTTATTGATGGCGTCTTCTTCGGCATTCCAGTCCTTCTGATGCATTTCGTCGACTTTCTTGCCGATTTCGATCGGGCCGAGCTTGGAGACGATCGGTTGGCCCTCGAGATAGAGGATTCGTTCAATAAGGGCCTCGGCGTGTTTCATCTCGCTGATCGAGCGCGCCTTGATCTCTTCGTGCAGCGTGGTGTAGCCCCAATCTTCGCACATTTCGGCATGTACGAAATACTGGTTGATGGCGCCAAGCTCTTCGGCCAGGCGTTCGTTGAGGGCGTCGATGATTTTCTGGTTGCCTTTCATGGATGTAATCCTCCTTTTTGGAAAGGGTTGCTTCTGTTCAATTCCCGATCAAGCAAAAAACAAAAATAATTGTAGCATCGAATTGCGGCCTTGCAATATGGTCGTGCAGCTCTTTCCTGACGAGCGTCAAACCGTTTAAATCATTGCAGCGGGTTTCCGTCAGGCCAACCTGTGTGTACAATTGCCCTTTCAGTACATTGGAGACAGAACCTTTGCTTTCATCAGGACGATGATTATGGAAACTGCCACCATTGAAAAACCGTGGGAACAGCTCTCGGAACTGCTCGCGATCGGCGATCCTCAACAGCTCCAGACGTTTTTAAAAAACCTTAATCCCGCCGATACGGCCTGGGTCGTCTCCCGCCTGACCCCCGCCGAGCAGAATCGGCTGCTGACCCTGCTCGCGCCGGAAGATGCCGCAGAGGTGATCGAAGACATCTCCGATACCCAGGCATCGGAAATCATTGAAGAACTGCAACCGGAGCAGGCGGCGGCGATTCTCGCCGAACTCGACAGTGATCATGTCGCCGATCTGCTCGGCGAGCTGGACGAAGAGGACGCCAACGCCATCATCGATCAGATGGAGCCGGAAGAAGCGGAAGAGGCCCGCAGCTTCCTCCAGTACGAGGAAGACACGGCCGGCGGCCTGATGATCTCGGAGTTCCTCGATTTCCGCAGCAGCCAGACGGTCCAGGATGTGCTCGACGATTTTCAGGCCAACCGGGACGAGTATGCCGGCTACAATGTGCAGTACCTGTACGTGACCGACCGGCAGGGGCGCCTGGAGGGCGTGCTGCGCATGCGCGATTTGCTGTTCCCGGCGCGGAGCACCTCCCTCGGCAGCCTGATGATCCGCAAGCCCTACCGGGTCTTTGCCGACGCCTCGCTGGACGACCTGCGCAATTTCTTCGAGGAGCACAACCTGTTCGGCGTGCCGGTGGTGGATGTGGACAATCGGCTGCTCGGCGTGGTTCTGCCGGAAGCGGTCGAAGAAGCGAAAAAAAATCGCAGCGTCAAGCAATTCCTCGGTTTCTCCGGCATCATCGGCGGCGAGGAATTCCGCTCCATGCCGCTGCTGTCCCGCTCCGGGCGGCGGCTCTCCTGGCTGTCCCTGAACATCGTGTTGAACATCATTGCGGCGAGCGTCATCGCTCTCTACCAGGACACGCTGGCGGCGGCGATCGCCCTGGCCGTCTTTCTGCCGATGGTCAGCGACATGAGCGGCTGTTCCGGCAACCAGGCGGTGGCGGTCAGCATGCGCGAATTATCGCTCGGCCTGATCCGGCCTGGTGAGCTGCTGCGGGTTCTGGGCAAGGAAGCCAGTCTGGGGGTCATAAACGGTCTGGCTCTCGGCCTGTTGCTCGGCGGGGTGGCCTGGCTCTGGAAGGGGAACATGTTCCTGGGGCTGGTGGTCGGTGCGGCGCTGGCCGTCAACACTGTGGTTGCTGTCTCGCTCGGCGGCCTGATTCCGCTGTTGCTGAAGCGCATGAAGCTGGACCCGGCGCTGGTCTCGAGCCCGCTGCTGACCACGGTCACCGACATGTGCGGCTTCTTCTTCGTGCTCAGTTTTGCTTCTTTGGTTTTGAACAGACTCTGAGGTGGGAAAAG
>DATFJP010000037.1:0-13951 GCA_035269105.1 Desulfuromonadales bacterium | reverse complement strand
GCAAACAGGACACCGAACTGGTCGGCCCGGCCACCTTGCGGAAAGTCCGCCGCGCCGTCAAGCTGCCGGTCGTGGCGATCGGCGGCATCACCGCCGGCAATGCCGCGGAAGCGATTGACGCCGGCGCCGACGCCCTGGCCGTCATCTCCGCGATCGCCAAAGATCGCTGCCCCGCTCTGGCCGCCCGGGAATTTTCCCTGCAATTCAACCGCCGCAAACAACCGGCGAAAACCCGGGTCATGACCGTGGCCGGCTCCGATTCCGGGGGCGGTGCCGGCATTCAGGCCGATTTGAAAACCATCGCCCTGCTCGGTTCCTTCGGCACCAGCGCAATCACCGTGCTGACGGCGCAGAACACACGGGGGGTGGAAGGCCTGTCCCCTGCTTCGGCCAAATTCATTATCAGGCAGATGGATATGATCCTGGCCGACATCGGCACGGATACTCTTAAGACCGGCATGCTTTACGCACCGGACATCGTCCGGCAGGTGGCAGCCCGGATTGGCTGGGACATGCTGCCGGCCGTGGTCGATCCGGTCATGATTGCCAAGGGCGGCGCCGCCCTGCTCAAGCAGGAGGCCGTCGAAGCCCTGCGCCAGGAGCTGTTGCCGCGCACCTTCCTGCTCACCCCGAATATCCCCGAAGCGGAAGCCCTGACCGGTCTGAAGATTGAAACGCTGGAAGACATGCAGGCCGCGGCTTGCAGCCTGCAGGAAATGGGCGCCCGCCATGTTCTGGTCAAGGGCGGTCACCGCGCCGGCGACGCCACCGACATCCTGCAGGCGGGCGAAGAAACCAGGTTTCTTCGCGCCGAACGGCGGGAAACCCCGCACACCCACGGCACCGGCTGTACTTATTCGGCCGCCCTGGCAACCCTCCTTGCCCAGGGTTGGCCGCTGACAACAGCCGCGGAAAAGGCCAAGCTGTTCATCGACGCGGCCATTCGCCATGCTTATCCCATCGGCACCGGACACGGGCCGGTCAACCATTTTGCCGGAGCCCTGGCTCTCGGCGCCCCTCTGGAGACGAATTAATCGCCATGTCACAAGACCTGACTCAAATCGAAATGGCCCGCCAGGGTCAAATCAGCCCGGAAGTCGAACAGGCAGCGCGCGCAGAAGGCATCGCCGCCGAGCATCTGCGCGAGCGCATTGCGGAAGGGACCGCCGTCATCTGCCGCAACCGCCGTCATCGGCACGGCAAACCCCTTGCCGTGGGCAAAGGCCTGCGGACCAAGGTCAACGCCAATATCGGCACCAGCGCCGACGATACCAGCATCGACAAGGAACTGGAGAAAGCCCGGGTGGCCGTTGCCGCCGGCGCCGATGCCCTGATGGACCTGTCGACCGGCGGCCCGATCAACGAAATCCGCCGGGCCATCATCCAGGAGACCGACGCCTGCATCGGCTCAGTGCCGCTCTACCAGGCGGCGGTCGATACGGTCACCTTGCAGCACAAGCCGATGGTCGACATGACCGTCGACGACATTTTCGCCGGGGTGGTCAAGCATCTCGACGACGGCGTCGATTTCATCACCGTGCACTGCGGGGTGACGCGTTCGACTGTCGAAAAGATGGATAATGAAGGCCGCATCATGGAGGTGGTTTCACGCGGCGGCTCCTTTACCGTCGAATGGATGCACCACAACCGTGCGGAAAATCCTCTTTACGAATATTTCGACCGGCTCCTGGAAATCGTCAAGCCCTATGACGCCGTGCTGTCGCTGGGCGACGGCTTTCGGCCTGGCTGCCTGGCGGACGCCACCGACCGGGCCCAGATTCATGAATTGATCCTGCTCGGTGAGTTGACGCAGCGGGCCCAGGACGCCGGCATCCAGGTTATGGTGGAAGGCCCGGGACATGTTCCCCTCAACCAGATCGAAGCGAACATCCAGCTTCAGAAACGTCTCTGCCACGGCGCCCCCTTCTACGTCCTCGGCCCGCTGGTCACTGACATCGCGCCGGGCTACGACCATATCACCTGCGCGATCGGCGGCACCATTGCCGCTGCGGCTGGTGCCGACTTTCTCTGCTATGTCACGCCGAGCGAGCACCTGCGCCTGCCAACCGTGGAAGACGTTCACGAAGGGGTCATGGCCTGCCGCATCGCCGCCCATGCCGCCGACATCGTCAAGGGCGTCCCCGGCGCCCTGGAAAAAGACATCGCCATGGCCCGCGCCCGCAAGCAGCTGGATTGGGAGGGGCAATTCGCCCAGGCACTGGATCCGGAAAGAGCCCGCCGCCTGCGCGCCGAATCGGGGGTGGACGAGGAGCATGGTGCCTGCACCATGTGCGGAGAGTTCTGCGCCTACAAGGTGATGAACGAGCGTAAAAGTTGAGGTTTAGTGACAGAGAGGCAAATCCTTGCCTGCCGTTTTTCCTATTGAATTTCACCTCTTTCCTGTGCTTAAATTTGGCGCTTTTACACCAGAAGACAGCACAGGGGGGTAGCCTATGCCACCGAAAAAAACCCGCAAAACCAAGCCGCGTCGCCGTCGCAAGCTCAGGCTGAGAGGCTTCAACAATCTGACCAAGACCCTGTCGTTCAACATCTACGATATCTGCTACGCCAAGACGCCACAGGCTCGCAAGGAATATCTGGAATATATCGACGAGGAGTACAATTCAGAGCGGCTGGTGCGAATTCTCGAGGAGGTTTCCAATATCATCGGTGCCAACATCCTGAATATTTCCAGCCAGGACTACGATCCGATGGGTGCCAGCGTCACCATTCTGATTGCCGAAGAACCGGTCGACCCCCGTCCTGAGCAGGCCCTGGCGCATCTCGATAAAAGCCATCTCTGCATTCATACTTACCCGGAAACGGACTCCAAGTCCGGAGTGTCGACCTTCCGGGTCGATGTCGATGTTTCCACCTGTGGCAGAATCAGTCCTCTCAAGGCTCTCAACCACCTGATCGCATCATTCGAATCCGATATCGTGCTGGTCGATTACAAGGTGCGCGGCTTCACTCGCGACGTCAAGGGCAAGAAACACTATATCGACCACCGCATCCACAGCATTCAGCAGTATATCGAAAAGAAGACCCTCGATCTCTACTCCTGCGTCGACATCAACATCTACCAGGAGAACCTGTTCCACACCAAGATGCAGCTGCGCCAGCTCGACCTGAACAACTACCTGTTCGGTTCCGGCACGGAGGATCTCGGCACCAGTGAGCAACAGCGAATTTCCGACTTGCTGCAAAAGGAGATGACGGAAATCTTCTATTCGAAGAATATTTTCTGAGCCGATTGTCTCCTGCCGGCGTGAGAGTTACAATAAAACCTCACGGAAATGGACTTCTTGCCGGGTGCGGTAACCGTCGGAACGATGCCTCTCTTCGGTTCGATCCTGTCACTTGCCATCAAACCCTGCTTGCCCACGAGGTTGCCTGATGCCAGTTTGCTGTCGCTCTCTTTTTCTTCTCATTCTTCTGACCACAACTGTTCTCCTGACCGGATGTGCCATGCCGTCATCGAACCGCTTCGGGACGCCCTCCCTGCCCTACCCACCGGACAAGACGCCCGTGGTCGGTGACATCCTGCACCTGCCGACCGGCGTCTTCGTTCTGCCCAAGCAGATGCTCGCTGCGGCGACCGATTCCCGGGTTGTCTATGTCGGTGAAACCCACGACAATCCGGCGTCCCACCGCCTGCAACTGGATGTCCTGCGGGCCATGGCCGACCGCTACCCGGGTCAGCTCAGCCTCGGCATGGAGATGTTCAACATTGAGCAGCAGGCGGTTCTCGACCGCTGGGTGGCGGGCGAAATCGATGAAAAGACCTTTCTGAAGGAATCCGACTGGTACGGCAACTGGAGCATGGACTTCGCCTATTATCAGGAGATCCTCGATTTTGCCAGGGAGCAGCGCATCCCGGTCCTCGCCCTCAATGCTCCCAAGGATCTGGTCGATGCGGTTGGCGAAACGCCGGTGGCGGAAATGCCCGCCGACCTGCAAGACCGTCTGCCGGAAATGGACATGACCGACCCTTACCAGCGGGCCATGAGTGAGGCCGTATTTGCCGACCATCCGGTCGGCGAGCAGCAAGTGGAGCGTTTCATTCGGGTTCAAACCCTGTGGGATGAGATCATGGCGGCCAATGTTGCCGAGGAACTGCAACGGAAAGGCCCTGCCCACCGCATGGTCGTTCTGGCCGGCGGCAACCACGTCCGTTACGGCTTCGGCATCCCGCGGCGGGTCTTCCGGCGGCTGCCGGTTTCCTATACCCTGATCGGCGGCCGGGAAATCGAGGTCCCGAAAGAGAAACAGGCCCGCATGATGGATGTCGAAAAACCGGATTACCCCCTGCTGCCCTACGACTACCTGGTGTTCACCAGCTACGAGAGCCTGCCCGGGGACAAGGTCATGCTCGGCATCCAGATGAAGGAGGAAGACGGACAGGTCGTCGTCTCGGGCGTCATGCCGGAGTCCACGGCGGCCGCCGCCGGAGTTTCGAAAGGGGACGTCATTCTTAAACTGGGTACGGTGGACGTTCAGGAAATGTTCGACCTGGTTTACGAGGTCGGGCAAAAGCAGAGTGGAGATGAAACGGTGCTGACGGTCGAGCGGGACGGGGAAAGGCTCGAACTGCCGGTGCTGTTCAAGCCTTTACCGGAGCATCATTGATGCGAATGATGTGCGCCACGAGGTGATTTTTAGCAAAACAGACTTCCGGGTCCGAAGCGTAGCCGTTGGCAGTCTCGAATTTGTCCAGCAGGCCCGCCTCGCGCTTGCAATTATTCTGCCTTCTCACCAGAAGTTTTCTCCAACTCCCTTTTCGCGGGAGCTTTTGGATGAAGCTCGATCAATTTCAAGGCAACGGCCAGTAAAGCCGTACATGCGGGCAAAACGAGCAGGGTAGCAATTTGGCGCCAGTTTAATACTAAATCCGAATCCTGGAAGACTTGCAAGGCCACTCGCAGAAAAAGAACAAAAATGATCACCACAATCAGCTCGGCGACGACCTGTTTCAGCTGCCCGACTTCCCTGACTCTCAGCCAGGAAGGAAGGGCCAGATTCTCCTTGGTTTCTTTGAGCGCTTCTTCCGGTCGAATAAAAAGAGAGTAAACGCCATAGCCGAAATAAAGAAGAACAATTCCAATCAAAAACCGATCTAATCCTTCGACAACACTGATCACAGACAGGGCCCCGGGAGAACCTTCGAGTGTGCTCTCCATGGGAGGTTTTAACCCTTTCTGAAAAGCTCGAAAGATATCATATAAGCCAAGGTAAAACATTAATACACTGCTGGTAAGGGATCCAACGACCGCAGCGATGGTCAAAAACCGGGAGCCGCGAAGAATGATCCGTTCTGTTTCACGCCACTTATCGATAGCCCACCTTCCTTTCAACCGACGAACAGGACTTGGCACGCAGAATAAACAAAAAGCCAACGATTCAGGTCCCCAGGGCCTCTGCGACGGGAGGCCGTGATTGGCTGCGGGAAGTTCAGTATTACGTTAGACACAGGCAATAGCAGCTTATCCCGCTGTAACCTACCGCGGCATACCGGATAGTTCGTTTCCGGCTGGACACTCGTTACGAAAAAGTATAACCAAGGGAACCTAAAGATCAACAGGGGCCGTTCCTGACAAAAAAGAGCCGGGAAAGCCGGTGGCAGCAGGGAGTGGAGAGAAAGTTTTTTTTCTGCCGGCTACTCAAGCAGTAACAGCACCAGAATCAGCAGGAACGCCACTCCGGCAACAGACAGGCGCTGCAAGGCCCGGTCGAACTGATTTAACTTCAGCAGCAGCGGCAAACCATGCCAGCTGAATCCTTGCGGGATGTGCAGACGGCCAAACGGGGTGAAAGACTGCCGATGCCGGACCAACTTCCGTCCGAGCCAGGCGGCCATGCACTCCGGCAGAAGAACCAGATCGCCTGGCGGCAGAAGCGGTAATGGCAATGGCCGGAGCCGCCAGCAACAGCCGGCAGCGAGGCTGCCCCACAGCAATGGCCAGGGGATTTTCGTCAATCCGACGACTGTGCTGTTCCAGGCCGGCAAGCGGACATCGATCCAGCCGGCTCCGCCGGCAAACAGGCTCGACCCGATCAGCAGCACCAGCCAACCACTCCACATCAGCCGTGGCGATTGCCTCTCGGCCGCCTTTTCCCCGCCAAGCAGGAAGAGGTAGCGGGCCATGAGCAGCAGGGTACCGAAGGTGGTCAGTGCCAGGATCACAGACATCGTTCTGCCGGAAAGCAGCGGCGTCAGGTCGAGAAAAGACTTGAGGGTATTTTTGGCGATAGCGCCACTGGTCAGAGGGATTCCGGCCAGGGCCAGCGCCGGCAGGATTCTGCCTACCCTGAGGACGATGCCGGGCATTGTCCCGGCATTGCCGACTCCCATGCCGACGCCGAGGAACAAGGCTCCCTTGGCCAGACCGTGATGCAGGGCATAAAAACCGATGGCCGGAGCGATGAGCGGCCAGCTGCCCGGATGAGCCAGGCCCAGCCCCAGCGCCAACAGGGGAAATCCCATCTGGCTGATACTCGAATAAGCCAGCAGCACCTTGACCTGATCCTGCAGCAAACCGGCCGCTACGCCGAAAAAAGCCATCACCAGCCCCATCCCGACCAATGTCATGGCCCAGCCGGTCAAGGTCGCCTCACCCAACGGCAGCAGCCGCATCAGACCGAGCAACCCAGCCTTGATCATGGCTCCGCTGAGGACTGCGCTGGCCGGGATTGGTGCCGCCGGGTGGGCCAGGGGCAGCCAGACATGCAAGGGGACCATGCCGAGCTTGATCCCCAAGCCAGCGACCAGCAGACCAATGATCAGATGCTGATTCGGGGCAATGGCCAGAGCGGCGGCGACCTCGGTCAGCGCCGGACCTCGACTGGCCTGGAACGCCAGCAGCAAGGAGGTGAACAGCAGCACCTCGCCGAGCAGAACCAGATACAGATAAAACCGGCCGGCACGTCGGGCGAAGTCGGTCTCTTCATGGATAACGAGGCCATAGGCGGACAGGCTCATCAACACGAAAAAAGTGTAAAAGCTGAATAGATCTGCCGCCAGGGGCAGGCCCAGATTGCCGCTCATGCAGAGCAGGAAAAATACATGAAACCTGCGCCATCGGCTATTTTCAGCGAGATGCCCCTGGGTGTAGAGTCCGGCGGCCAGCCACAAGAGCGCAGTGAGCAGCAGAAAAACGCGGCCGGTCGGGTCGAGCTCCAGGCTGCCACCAAACAGTAGCCAGGGGATTTGCAGTTCGATGGTTCCGACGGGCAGCAAGGCCAGCACCAATCCCGGCAGGGCCGCCCAGGGAAGCCAGCCTGCTGAACCACGCCGGATAAATACCGACCCGGCCAGACACAGCAGGGGAGTCAGGGGCGCCAGCAGCAACAGACTCTGCATAAAAGTTTCCCCTGAGATCATTGGCCGTACTCCCGCAAAACAATCAGCTGGACCCAGTAGAGCGGACTGAAGGGAGCCTGCGCCCAAAGTCCCAGCAACAGGACCAGGGCGGCGGTAACCAGCGGCGGAAACAGCAGAGTCCAGTCGGTTTCCAAACCGTTTTTCTCAGGCCAATCCTCATTTCGCCGGCCCTGCGGCGCCATAAACCAGGCCCGGTAGATCAGCGGCAGGAAGTAACCGGCATTGAGCAGGGTGCTGACCACCAGAAAAACCACGATCCAGGACTGCCCGACCTCCAGCGCACCGAAGCCGAGATACCATTTGCTGACAAACCCGACCAGCGGCGGCAGACCGATCATTCCGAGTGCGCTCAAGGTGAAGGCGCTCATGGTCCAGGGCATGCGACGGCCAACTCCGGCCATGTCACTGATTTTATGGATCTGCAGCGTTTCCGCCAGATTTCCGGCGCAGAAGAACAGGGTGATCTTCATCAGGCCCTGATGAACCAGATGAACCAGGCCGCCGATCGCCGCCGCGGGGCCGCCAAGAGCAATCCCTAGAATAATGTAGGAGATTTGACTGACGGTTGAAAAAGCCAGCCGTCTTTTCAGATCATTCTGCCGCAAAGCCTGCACTGAACCATAAAGACTGGTGAACACAGCCAAAAATGCCAGCGGTGGCAACAGTCCCAGAGTCATGCTGAATTCAACGCCATAAACGCCGTGAATGACGCGGATAATACCGAAAGCTCCCGCCTTGACCACGGCTACGGCATGCAGCAGTGCGCTGACCGGTGCAGGAGCCACCATGGCTGTCGGCAGCCATGAGTGCAGAGGCACCAGAGCCGCCTTGACCCCAAGGGCAGCAATCAGCAGCAGGAAAATGAGACTCAGGTCGGCATGCAGAGAGGCATCAAGCGTGAACAGAATGCCGGCACTGGCGAAGTTGAGCGGGCCTGCCAGACTCCGCAGCCAGACTGTCGCAAACAACAGCAAGGCCCCACCGGCGAGGGTATAGGCCAGGTAGATGCGACCGGCTTGCAAGGCTTGCGGGGTACCGCGATGCACCACCAGCGGATAGGTGGACAGGGTCAGCAACTCGTAAAAGATGAGGAAAGTCACCAGGTCTCCCGCCAGCGCAATGCCTGTTGTGGCGAAGATGCAAAGACTGAAAAATCCGAAAAAGCGACTACGGTGGGGAGATCCTTCCAGGTAACCGATGGCGTAAACGGTGGTCAGCAGCCAGAGGCCGGCGGAAAGGCCCAGAAACAGTAGCGACAGGGAATCCGCATGCAGCAACAGTTCCATGCCCGGCAGGACCGGGACCCGCAACTCTGGCAGGGTTCCCTGGTAAACCCGCTGGAACAAAACTCCCACCAGAACCAACTTGGTGAGAACCCCGGCCATGTTACAGGTCGTCCGCAGGCGCAGGGCAGGCTCTGGCAAGGTAAAAATGATCAATCCCGGGATCAGGGAACTGCTCAGAATGGCCAGCAGCAGAAGCGCATTGTTCATGGCCTTTGCTCCACCAGGACGTGACCCGTGACCGGCGCTCCGGTCAGTGCGACCCGCACCGGCCCATAAGCGGCCAGACCGAGCAGCAGAGCGACCAGGCACAGGGCCAGAGGCGGCCATTTCATGACCCGAGAACTCACGGGGCAAACATTGCGCCTGACATCTAAAAATGCCCAGCTCAGAACCCGTGTGACATAAGCCGCGGCGAGCAGGCTGCCGGTCAGAATCACGGGACAATACCACCACTGACCTGTGGCCAGTGCGGCATTGAGCAATAGCCACTTGGCAAAAAAACCGCCACTGGGAGGCAGCCCGATAATCGTGACCGAAGCTAGAGCAAAAACCACCGCCAGTACGCCGATCGGTCCGCCAGCTCCGGCCATTTGCGAGATGCGGTCATGACCGGCGGTCTGCTGAATGGTGCCGGCCACCAGAAACATGGCTGCCTTGCCACAGGCATGCGCCACCATGAACAGGATCACCGCGGTCCAGACGGTCGCGGCCGTTTCTGCCCCAGCCAGAGGGAAAACCAGAAACAGATAGCCGATCTGGGCCACCGTTGAATAGGCGATCAGCAACTTAAGCCGTTCCTGTCGCAAGGCCATGAGAGAACCCCATATGATCGCGGCAGAGCCCAGGGCACCGAGCAGATGAGCGGTCATGGCCCGATCAAAACTGGCGAAAACCTCGAACCAGAGACGCAGCAGAACAACATACGCGGTCTTGACCACGAGAGCGGAAAGAATCGCGCTGACCGGCGCAGGGGCCTTGCCATGCGCCGGCGGCAACCAGAAATGCAGGGGGAACAATGCAGACTTGAGCAGCAGGCCGCAGATCATCAGAGCCATGGCCGTACGACTCAGAGGGTCCTCGGTCAGCACTTGACTGAGCAAGGACAGGTCGACAGTCCCCCAGCCAGCATAAAGCAGCGCCACCCCGGCCAGATAAGTCAATGAACCGACCAGACTGGTCAGGAGATAGCGCAGAGCAGCCCCCACGGCCGGGGCGCCACCCTCGAGAGCGGTCAGCGCGACAGCTGCCAGGGTCACGATTTCGAGCGTGACATAAAGATTGAACAGATCGGCAGACACGTAGAGGGCATTGCAGCCAGCCCAGACAAACAGCCACAGAGGCCAGAAATAACGGGCCCGGCTTGGCTCATGGCCACGGGCCGGGAAGTAGCCCAGAGCGTAGCAGCTGATGATGAAGCCGACGCCGGCCGTGGTGGCCAGCATGACAACGGCCAGTCCATCGGCGCGCAGGACAATCCCCAACGGTGCCGACCAGTGACCGGCGGCTTGGGTCAGACTTCCCGTGGCGGCCAGCTGGCAGACCGAAAATACCGCCCCGGCCAAGATCAGCAGCGCACAACAAAAACCGATTGGCGCGACGCGGCGCGGCAAGACAAAGGTGCTGGCGGCACCGCCTAGCGGGAGCAGAATCAGCCAGACAAACCAAGGCTGGGCAAGAAGGAAATCAGCCAAAATCATCCTCCGGCCTGGTTGCAGAGTGATGTTCCTCGTTCAGCTCCTTGAGTCGGATCGCCAGCGCTATGGCGGCTGCGGTGAAGCAGAGAGTCACGATGATGCCGGTCAAGACCATAGCCTGGGGCACTGGATCGGTGCTCTGCCCCGGCTGTTTGACGAGGCCGATGAAGATCAGGAAAACACCGCTGCCCATGACATTGGCGGCAAGAATCTTGCTCAGCAGCTGGCGCCGGAAGAACAGGGCGTACAATCCGATAAAAAAAAGCAGAATGCCGGCGGCAGCATAAACCGACAGGTCATTCATCATCCCTCCTCACCGGCAGGGTCTTTGCGGCGGGGCGGGAATTCGGTCGATCGGTCCGACGGCCGGCCTCCGATGACCGCCGTGGCCAGCAGCGCGGCAATGGACAGGCTCAGGGCCGCTTCGATGGACAGCAACAACCAGCTTGCGCCCCCACCTGGATAATCCAGCAAGGTTCCCGTACCGACCAGGGCCCCGGCCGCGACCAAAAGAAATATCATAAATCCGCCGGCCAGCAGCAGACGCAAAAACATGCCGCTCCATCGACCTGGCAATCTCTGTTCCGACAACAACAGCAGCAGCAGGCCGGCGGCCAGCAAGGCTCCTGCCTGGAAGGCACCTCCCGGCGCATGACTGCCACGCCAGAACAGATAGAGCGACGTCATGATCAACACCGGCAGCAACAGCCTGAGCAGACCTCGCTGAGCCGGCGAGATCGGCTCAGGCGAAAAGATCGGCCGGACCGGATGTAAAGACCAGACGGCCACCACGGCCAGCAGCAGAACGGCCGTCTCCAGCAAGGTATCATAGGCGCGAAAATCGAGCAGAACGGCGGTGACCGGATGGTCCGTGCCGATCTGGTCGAGTCGCTCAATGACACTGGCCGTGAGCCCCGCCGTCGAGCGTATATGGGGAGATGACAAGCAGAGGAGGACCAGGAGTGCCGGCATGATACCGAGAGCGGGCAGCAGTACACGCAATGAACGTCGCCCGGACCTGCCCGACATCCGTGCTACCCGGGCACCGGAATCCAGATGGCGCAGGGCCGTCAAAAGCAGGACACCGGTAATACCGGCCCCAATCACGGCCTCGGCCAGGGCGAGATCGGGTGCGTCAAGCCGGACCCAGGCCAGAGCCATGAGCAGACCGAAAGCAATAAAAAGGACGGTCGCTTTGAACAGATCGGATGTCGCCAGCAAGCGCCAGGCCAGCACCGTCAGGCTAACGGCCAGCAGCAGATCGATCAGGTGGCCGAACAATAGTGTCATCGATTTCTCCAGGGGGTCTGCCCCTGCTGCAGAGCCTTGCGCGCGATCAAATGGGCGACGGTGGCACCGGAGACCAGGACCAGAAACCAGGTGAGCAGCAGGCGGACCGCGCCATGCCAGGAATCGGCCTGGATGATCAAGGCGATGCAGACCAGGCCCAAACCCAGGTTGTCGGCCTTGGTCAGAGCATGCAGACGGCAGAAGACATCGGGAAAACGCAGCAGGCCGACGAGGCCAGCAAGAAAAAATGACGCCGCCGCCAGCAGCAGCAGACAGGTCGTCGCGTCACGCAGAAACATCGCCATCCTCCTTCTTATTCTGCTCCGGCTCAAGGTCACGACGAACGAAAGCTATGGCCGCGATGGCGGTCAGAAGGGCAAAAACCAGCGCCACATCCCACAAAGCCTGGTTGCTGGTTGCCTGCCCCAACAGCAGCAGAATCGCCACGGTGGTGGTCCCGAACAGCTGTGCGGCCAACATCCGATCGGCAGCAGTTGGTCCGCGCAGAATCCGCACCAGACCGAGAACGATGGTAGCCAGCAGCAACAGGCTGAGGCCAAGATAGAGCCCCGTCATGGCTCCCTCCCGCCGGGCAGGCCAAAAAGAGCCGCCACATGCTGTTCCAGCCTTTCAAGTTTTGGATCAAGCTTACGGTCAAGAACATGCACGACCAGCTCTTGATCCAGCAATTCGGCCGAGAGGGTTCCCGGCAGCAGACTGATTACATTGAGCAGAAAGATGCGGGCCGGCCCCGGCGGCAGGCTCAAGGAATAAGTAAGCAGGCCGGGATCAAGCGGTCGCCTGGGCGAAAAGGCCCGCCTTGCGACGTCGATGCCGCCTCGCAGGGACTGCAGGCAGAAATAAGGGATAAACCCTGCCGCACCGCTTAGGGTCATGCGCCAGTGAGACGGCGGCGGCAAGAGGCAGGCGGCCAGCAGAGCCAATCCCACCGCCGCTGCTCCGATCGACCATACGGCAGGGTTCCCGCCGGCCAGAACCCACCACAGCAGCAGATAAACGGCCAGCCGCCGAAGAAAAATCTTTTGCTCAGGCTTGGCTCCGGTCATCAATTCCCCTTTGCAGTGCAGACAGGGCAGCACGAAACAGAGTAGACGCCGGCATGACGTCAGCAAAAACAGTCACATAAATTGTAACTGCTGCGATGCAAGTGTCCAGAACATCCTTAGCCAGCGGAAATCATTTCCGAAGACGCCCGCCTTGCAGGCATCTCTCTCATTGTCTTTAATTGGACCAGGATCAAATGATAGGAATTTGTTGTGCGCGGGGTGGCGGCAGCGGCACAGACGGCGATAAACTTATCGGCATCGATCTTGCCTGGCCCCAGGCAAGCTTGCCCCTAATGCCGAATTGCGGAAAAATCCTGATCCGCCTGAAGATTTTTGAATCCATGATAAAATTTGCCCGGACCCGACTTATGGTATCTTTTTGAGCCTTTTCTCGCGGCAAACGTCGCGGCGTGCCGACGACAGGGGAGGATAGGGATGCGGCGGAATTCTGTGCTGAGGGGCCTGATTCTTCTGATTCTGGGCGGACTTGCTTTCTTCGCTCTTCGCTACCAATGGCCCGGGGGCCGGGAACCGGCCGTGAGGATGACCGGCGGCGATGCCGACCAGGGACGTCAGGTGCTTCTCGCCCACGGCTGTTCCGGCTGCCACGTAATTGCCGGTATCCGCCGGGCCACCGGTCGGGTAGGTCCCAAACTCGAGGATATCAACCAGCAGATCTACCTGGCAGGAGTGTTGACCAATACGCCCGATAATATGGAGCGGTGGATCATGAATCCCCAGGAATATTCACCTGAAACGGCCATGCCTGATCTCGATGTTGGCGAGGAGGACGCGCGCAACATCGGCGCTTACCTCTATCGCCAGCCCTGATCAGTTGCGGCTTGTTAAGGGTCATGGAGGTTCAAACAGGATGAAGGATGTAACCGCGGTTGGCGGTTTATCCGGGTTCAGAGTTATTATTGGAGCTTCGCTGCTGACGGCCGGCGCCCTGCTCGCCGGTTGTGCTGGCGAACGGCCCCGATCCATACTCGACCCGGTCGGCCCCGGCGCCGAACAGATTGCCTCGTTGTGGTGGCAGATGCTGCTGGTCTACGGCAGCATCTTTGCCGCCACGATGACGCTGCTGGTTCTGGCGTTGCTGGTGCGTCGGCGGGAGAAGTCTCCGCTGGGTTTCCGGTTCGTCTTCACGGCTGGCGTCGTGATCCCGGTTCTGGCCCTGGTTAGCATGCTGGTAGTGGCGCTGAAGGTCACGGGGTCTCTTCAGGGGTCTTC
>DATFJP010000036.1:0-6924 GCA_035269105.1 Desulfuromonadales bacterium | reverse complement strand
GCCGTGCACGAAACGGTCGCCCTCTGCCGGCGCATCAACAGCCTTTAATACGAGAGGAGATTGATCATGCTGGGTCCAGGTGATCTCGACGACACCCCACAAGGCCCCATCGACCTGGAACGACTCTTGCCGGCCGCCGTCGCGCGGATTCTCCAAGACGAAGATCCGGCTGAATTTCGCGCCTGGCTGGCCGAGAATCTGGCCGCCTACGCCGGACCCGAGCTGCAAACCGCGCCCGCCGCGATGTTTCGCTCCATGGCGATGCCGGTCAGCTACATGATCTGGAACGCCACCCCCCTGCCCGGCAATAATTTCCGACCGCGCCCCCTGCCGCTGCCCAACCGTAACGATCGCTGCCCATGCGGATCGGGTCTGAAATACAAAAAATGCTGTAACAACGCACCACCCTTTCCCGTCCTCGATCCCCTGATGCTCTGGCCCCTGGTCCTGCAAAATCTGCCGCACAGCCAAATTCAACAAGCCGCGGCCGCCGGACATCTGCCCCTGGAAGCCCGCACCCTGGCCGCCACGGATATGCTCGAGCATGGTCGGGCTCGGCAGGCTGTTGCGTTATTGCGCCCGCATTTCGAGCAACTTCCCAAAAAACCGCGAAACCAGGACGACATGATGCTCCAGGTTCTCTGCGATGCCTACGATGAGTGCGGCCAACGTGACAAAAAGCTCGCCCTTCTTGAGCGCATCACCCGGGAAGGCGCCAGTTCGCCTCTGCGCGCCGGAGCCTGGCAGCGCCTGGCCGTGATCCGTCTGGATCGCAACGATCTCGACGGCGCCCGTAAGGCTCTTGAACAGGCCATCCTCGACAACCCCGACGAACCGTTCTCAGCATTCATCGAACTGCAACTGCTGGCCAAGCAGGAACACTGGGACCAGATCCGTGCGCGCGCCGATTTCTGGCTGCGCAAGCTGCGCCGCCCCCTGTACGACCCCGAAGCGGTGGCGCCCATCATCGATCTGTTGGAGAAGGCGGCCGACAATCCCGAAATCGTTCTGGGTCTGCTGGAGGAGCCCCTTGAGGATTTTGACGAGGACGTTGAACTCGATGAAGCCTGCGTCCGCTTGCTGGACTGGATCGACAAGGTCGTTCATCGTCCCCTGCCCGCCTATCGCGCTGTGGAAGAAGACGAGACCCCTGCGGACGAGGAGCAATTGGCCGCGAAATTTCGTCGCATGGGCCTCTCCGACGATGATATCTCAAACGCCTTGTCCATGCTCGACAAGCAGAAGCAGAAACTGTTCGAGGGGGAAAGTGAAGAGACACCGGTCGACGACGAAAGTCTGATTCTTGTGCCTCCGGCCGCGTTGCCGCCGCTCGAGGCGCAATGGCACAAGCTGTTCGGTCTGGGCAAACCCTTCAGCATCCAAAATGTTCCAGCCGAGGCCTGGGAAGGTTGGGATCCGGGCCATGAGGAGCCCTGGCTGAAGTTTCTGGAGAACCACCCTGAAGCCGCCGACAGCCTGGAGATCATCGACGATCTGCTCAACGCCATGTTCCTGCATCCCGATGAGCAGCAAGGCCCTGCCTTGATCATTCAGGGCAGCCAGCCGCTGCTTGAACGCGCCACCGCCATCGTCGAGCAGGCCGTATCCGATCTTGAACACCCGCTTCTGCGGTGGAGTCGCACGGAAAACCGCGATGGCCTGCGCAGCCTCTACCGGCTTTATTCCCTGACACGCCACGGCCGCGAGGATTTAATGGAGGCCGAGCGTCTCGCTTTCGAGTTGCTGCGACTCAACCCCCAGGACAACCACGGCCTGCGCGCCGAACTCATGAACGATCTGCTCCGGCGAGGTCAAAATGAGAAGGCCCAAGAGCTGGCACGACTGTTCCCCGACGACAGTTTCGCCCAAACCCGCTACGGCCGGCTGCTCGCCCTCTATCGCCGCGGCCAGTTAAACAGCGTCCAGGAACTTGCCGAGGCAGCGGTCGAAGAGTTTCCCCTGATCGCCCGCTTCCTGGTGCGCGCGCGGGTTAAACGACCCAAGCTTTCCGAGCACGGCATCCGTATCGGCGGCGAGGATCAAGCCTGGCTCTATCGCGAAGAGATGCGCGATCTCTGGCAGGACACACCCGGGGCGCTGGACTGGCTGAAAAAAATCATGAAGATCAAAGGGGTTAGGCCGTAAACGCTTTTTTGGTGCGGCGCTTCACCGAGGTAGCGGCTTCGCCCGCGACATCGTAATCCTCATCCCCGACGAATTTGAGCGCGACAAGACCATTCCCTGAACCGTCACCCGCCCGGCATGGCGAGAAGGGACCATCTTCTATGCCCGCCACTGTCCGGGATATCAACCACAAAGTCCTGCAACGGCTGTAATACGGGATTTTTCGAGAGGAAAAAGAGAAGGGAACGCAGCCGGACGCACAAATAGCGCATGAACCGCAGAACTGCGGAAACAGCACAGATCAAAAAACTTGATCCGCGCCCTAGGAGCTTGTCGGACTATACGGACTGAAGCGAAAATCCGAGGCTTCGAGAACAGATTTCAGCTCGTTTGCAGGCGCATAGCCGTAGCTATGGGGCAAAAAGGAGCTGAAATATGGGCCGAAGGATCGGATTTGCAGCCAGTTCATGGATAGTCCGACAGGCTCCTAGATATTCATCTGCGTATTGGCTCTGCAGCTTGAGCGTTGGATGCGCAACCGGCTGGAAACGATTTCGGTCGCCAAGGCCCTGCAGATACTGCAACAGATCAAGGGGGGGAGAATTGACCGGCAACGGCAAAAGCGTGACGATGGCTACGCGGACCACCGCTGAACATAAGGAACCTCTGCGCAAGCTGGGAGTCAAGCCGATGACTGCCCCGTTTCCGGCGAACAAGGATTGTCGTCTAAAAAACGCTTCCTGCTGAAGGCTTAACGTATTGAAAGTAGGTGATTTACGCCTTTGAAAGTGTCAAACTTCGGGCTCCAACTTCAAAAAGCAGAATGCAACGGCTCCCTCGTACTGAAACTCCTCGACCAGCTTTCGGAAATTGTTGAAATAGGCTGATATTGTGGCCGGGCATCGGTCATAGTGCTTGATGACACTTTTATAAGAAGCAGATACTGCCATATGTTACTCCTATCCTCTAACGGATAGCTCACTGGCCTGGTGCGGCGCCAGCCGTACCAGGTCAATGTGAAGCGTCTGGTTGGGGTTCCCTTTCTTACTCGTTGTCGTTGTCGTTGTCGTTGTCGTTGTCGTTGTCGTTGTCGTTGTCTTTGTCGTTGTCGTTGTCGTTGTCGTAATCGTCCACTCCGTACCGAGCCGGTTTCTCACGCAGTTCGTGGTCCCGTCGCGCAAGCTTGGTCAGCATCGAGACGATACGCAAAAGTATTGTCTTTCCCTCGGCAACGTTCAACGGGATCGATTGCGCCGCCCGAAGCAGATGGTCTCGGGCATGACGATCAACACCACGCAGTTCTTTCGCTAGCGCGTAGGACCATGCCACGTCGTCAACAGAGAGTCGATAAACGTCAAGTTGTTCGTGACCAAATCCCATCATCTTCTCGATTACGATTACGACAACGCCAACCGCTTCGCTGTCGCTTCACTGACAACGACCGATTTCCGGCCCCAACGGTTCATGATAACCGGCGGCGACGAGCTGCTTGCCTACCACCGCAATTTGATTTGGTTTCTTTCCAATTTGCACAGACGTATTTTCCGTCCGGTTGATTAAATTGTTAGTTGCCCTTCAGTGACCCTTGTGCTAACATTTGTGTACACACTAATTGCGGGAGCAACCTATGGATACTAGAATTCAATTTCGTGTTGACGATGAAACAAAACGCTTAGCCCAGCAAATGGCTGAAAGCCAAGGTCGCACCCTTAGCGACGCTTGCCGTGAACTAACTGAGCAGCTTGCAGAGCAACAACGCAAGGCCTTGTCTCATGATACTTGGCTTACCGAACAAGTAAACCTTGCTTTCGACAAACTTGATTCCGGCAAGGCTGTGTTCGTCGACAATGACTCTGCAAAAACACAAATGGCTGAACGAAAAGCCAAGGTTCGCAATCGGGGTCGTAAATGATCTTTTGGGAAGAAGAATCCTTAAATGATCGTGAGAAAATTTTCGAGTTTCTTTACGTCTTCAACCCAGATGCTGCTGAAAAAACAGATGAAATCATTGAAGCTAAAGTTGAAAACTTAATTGAAAAACCTTTAATGGGCGTTCAACGGGATGGAATTCGAGGCAGATTGCTCATTATTCCTGAAGTTTCACTGATCGTATCTTATTTTGTTGACGGATCCACGATTCGTATTCTGCGTGTTCTTCACCAAAAACAAAAGTTTCCTATTGCGTAGCTGAAATCATTTTTGCAACTTACGGATAGCTCACTGGCCTGGTGCGGCGCCAGCCGTACCAGGTCAATGTGAAGCGTCTGGTTGGGGTTCCCTTTCTTACTCGTTGTCATTGTCGTTGTCGTTGTCATTGTCGTTGTCGTTGTCGTTGTCGTTGTCGTAATCGTCCACTCCGTACCGAGCCGGTTCCTCAAAAGAGGGGTCAGCCCTTGACATTGGACAAATCCGCCGTCAGGCGACTCAACACGCCCTTTAACACCTTATCTCTCTGCACCTCTGCACACATCCGGCTATAGCATTTCGCCACCCCGGAATATCCGAGCCCGCCCACCTTCTCGCCGATCTCGCGATTGCCCAGAGCGGTGTGTTTCTTCAAAAAGTAAACGCCGATTTTCCGGAACATCTTCGCCCGACTCTGCTCCCGGGACAATCCCAGCCGCTCCAGGGAGGCAGAAACATGCTCCAAAAGGGTGTCTGCATCAACCCTTGCCTGCAGCGCCTTGCGGTGCGAAACCTCCGTGCGTTGAATGTCACCTTCGTCCAGGCGGCTCAAAACATTCTGGATGAAACCTTCTCTCCCCAGGATCATTCCGCCGTAAACGTCAGCAAGCGGATTGGGCAGGTCGGCAGCGGGTGCACTTTCGACAAATTCCCGATACCGGCTCCAGGCTGTCGAGGGCTTGGCGGAAAACATCGCCAGCAAAGGAGCGACCTCCAGAAACGGCTCTTTCTGTCTGCCGGCAAACGCCTGGTAGCTGCTGTAAATATACTCCCCGGGACGTTCAACGATCCCCGCCCGCACCGGGTTCAGATGCACATAACGGCTTAATTCCATGAAATACGCATCCTTGTCGACCAGAATTGACTTGTAGCGACCCTGAAACAAATGTCCGCGCCGCTTGCGCCGGGCATTGACATATGTCGAATAGGAGCCGTTGAGGTAATGCATCACCCGGCTCAAGTTGCCCTCCGGCGTTTCCAACATCAGGTGATAATGGTTGCCCATCAGCACGTACCCATGCAGAAAACAGCCAAATCGCTCTCGCGCGACAGTCAGGTACTCCTTGAATCGCTCATAATCGCTCCTGGTAAAAAAGATCTGCTTCCCCTCGTTGCCACGTGCCGTCACATGATAGACGGCCCCCTGGAATTCAATGCGCAATGGCCTCGCCATAACTCCCCTCCTAAAAAATCAATAAAAGAACAAATAATGACAGCGGTCCGGCAAAAGTATTCTTGCTGACCAACTGGACTGGAACATTCAATCGATAAAGAGCGCTGATGCGAGTGTTTCTGGAACGACGAATTTACAATGCCTACCTCAGGTGCGACGAACCTGGAAACCCGGTTTGTCCAATGTCAAGGGCTGACCCCTTCTACCAACAGATGCAGGTGCGGATGCCAGCGACCATAATCGCCAAAAGTCTGAATCGCTGTGACCGTACCGAGCTTGCCGACTTTGCTGTTCAGCGCCGTGCGAAAGTAACGCAGCAGGCAGCGGTTGGCGCATTGGCACAGTTTGGTCAGCAGTTTGCGATTGTACTTGAAGTAGATACGCAGGATCTTCGGCAGGGTAAAAACGTACTGACGGTGCAGAACGGGACAGAGGACGGTCTCGCGTAACAGTTCGCCGAACTGAACGACCTTTTTGGCGTGACAGCTCGGGCAGAACCAGCGCCCCCGGCAACTGAACGCCAGCAGGTATTCGTGGTGGCAGTCCGGGCAGCGGACCCGCGCAAAACCTTCGCGCAGATCGCCGCACTTCAAATAGGCCCGCACCGCATCGGCAATGACCGCCCGCTGGTAGCCGTATATCCTGAAAAACTTCTGATCGTAATCCCGCTCGAACCCTTCAAAATGGTCGTCGAGCAGCTTCCACAACGGCGACTGCTGCGGCTGCCGAGGGTGGTAAACGGCCGCGCCGTTCCCCTCCAGCATCTTCCCTCCGGATTTTCATGACCGAAAGCCCATGGTGGCCTTCGAGATGGCGATTGACCCGGTTTTCGGGGACACGTAACGAGTACATGTCCCCGAAAACCGGGTCAATCGCCTGCCGGTGCATCATAAATTGTAGGAATGAAGATTATAGGACAATTATGCAGATTTGCCAGCATTGGCCAGTGGTTTCCATCGAAAACACTTTCACATATTGCCTTCTGATACCTGTCTTCGCCTGGACAATGTGGCCATTATCTAAAAACGCTGCTGGTATTTAATAAGGGCTACACGTAGAATTCTCGTGGCCTTTTTCACACTTTCCAGCCTTGGGATAACGACCATGACTGACGCCCGACATCTTGCCTTTACCGTACTGGAGCGGGTTGCCTCGGGCAGCTACGCCGATCGCAGCCTGGACGCCGCCCTGCGGCGGGCGACCGATATCGACCCGCGTGACCGGGCCCTGGCCACCGAGTTGGTCTACGGCGTTCTGCGCCAGCAGAACCGTCTCGACTTCGCCCTGGCGCGGCTGAGCAAGCCCCCCCTCGCCAAGCTGGAATCGAAAGTTCTGCTGCTTCTGCGCCTGGGCGCCTACCAGATCCTCGAGCTCGACCGGGTGCCGGCCCCCATCGCCGTGCACGAAACGGTCGCCCTCTGCCGGCGGCTCAAGCTGGCCCG
>DATFJP010000035.1:0-3594 GCA_035269105.1 Desulfuromonadales bacterium | reverse complement strand
GCCTGTTCGCCCGATTGAACATCATGAAGCTGGATTTTGCCGGCCCGGTACAGACCATGACCGAGGCGGTCCGTGGACAGCGGCGCCTGCCGCCGGCCCTGGCCGCCCTGCCGCTGGGTCTGCTGTTCGGTTTTCTGCCCTGCGGTTTTCTCTACGCCATGGCCCTGACCGCCGGCCAGAGTGCCGACAGCCTGCTGGGTGCCGGCATCATGATCGCCTTCGGCCTGGGCACCCTGCCGGCCCTGTTCTTCGTCGGCAGTGCCGCCCAGTGGTTCACTTCCCGCCGCCGCTGGATGCTGCGTCTGGCCGGGGTGCTGGTGGCTCTGATGGGCGCCTACAACCTCTACCGGCACCTGCGCATGATTTTCGGCGCCGGCGGCATGGGTCACATGGGACACTGACATTTCACGCAGTCCGGGAGGTTTCCCCTTCGCCTTTAACTGCGAACATTGCGAACACCGCGTGAGACACGATTTTCAAAGACTTTCCTCACGCCCGTTCGTTTCACTCACTCATGTCCGCGGAGTACGCAGTAAAAACAAATGCTTTTGGTTTAAACTCCAAAAAAGATTTTGCTTTTAACTGCGAACTTTGCGAACTCCGCGTGAGACTAAAGCTTTTAAAAACCTTTCCTCACGCCCGTTCGCTCCGCTCACTCAAGTCTGCGGAGTACGCGGCAAAAACAAAGGCTTTTGGTTTTAACCCAAAAAAAGATTTTGCCTTTACTGCGAACTCTGCGAACTCTGCGTGAGATATGACTTTAAAGACTTTCTCACGCCCGTTCGCTCCGCTCACTCACGTCCGCGGAGTACGCAGTAAAAACAAAGGCTTTTGGTTTAAACCCCAAAAAAGATTTTGCTTTTAACTGCGAACTCTGCGAACTCCGCGTGAGAGATGACTTTAAAGACTTTCAGCGCGCACGCCTAATGGGGGACACCTCCCAGGGACACCTCCCGGGAAGTGTCCCCTCAAGATCTCCCCATAAGAATTTTGCAAATCGGGTGGAAATCTGCTAAACCTTTGTGACCGATCAGGATGAAAGTCGAACCATGCTGCCGACCGCTCAACATAAAGCCTATTGCGCCTTCTACGATGCCGTGCGCGATCAGGAGTTTCTGGATCAGCGCACCGTGGCCATCGTCGGCCTCGCCGCCGCCATGGCCAGGGAGTGCCAGCCATGAATCGCGCACTACCTTGGCGTCGCCAGGGAACAGGGCATCAACGAACAGGAAATCGGCGCCATCCAAGGCCTGGTCATGGCCGTGGCCGCCGGCAAGATCAATGCCCTGATGCGCGACTTTGCACCCACCGCCAGCGACTGATCCGCAACGCCCTTCCTGACGACGACCTTTTTTCGGAGACTTCTGCCCATGTCTGAGCATCAGGCGCTGCTCCGCCGGATACCGTCCATCGATCGTCTGCTCGGCGCCCCTGAACTCCGGGCGCTGGCCGACGAGTGCCCCCATGTCCTGCTGCGGGAAGCCGCCCAGCAGGCCGTGGCGGAAATTCGACAGCTCATTCTGGACGAGCAGGCAGGACCATCTAGCGTCGACCCGGAGACAGCCGCCGCCAGGGCCGCAGCCTTGGCGAAACATCTCATGCAGCCCTCCCTGCGCCGGGTCATCAATGTCACCGGCACTCTGCTGCACACCAACCTGGGCCGCGCGCCGCTCTGCCAGGCGGCCCTGCAGGCCGTCGAGGAGGTTTCGCGGGGCTACTCCAACCTGGAGTACGACCTGGAGGCGGGCCGGCGCGGCAAGCGCTTCAGCCACGTGGAAAAGCTCATCTGCCGCCTGACCGGGGCCGAAGCTGCACATGTGGTCAACAATAACGCCGGCGCCGTTCTGCTGGCGCTGGCTGCCCTGGCCGGTGGCAGGAAAGCGCTGGTTTCGCGCGGCGAACTGATCGAGATCGGCGGCTCTTTCCGCATTCCCGACATCATGGCCGCCGGCGGCACGCGCATGGTGGAGGTCGGCACCACCAACAAGACCCACCTTGCCGACTATCAGGGCGCCATCGACCCGGAAACCGGCCTGATTCTGAAAGTCCATACCAGCAACTACCGGATCCTCGGCTTCACCGAGGCGGTGACCGGGGCCGAACTGGCCGAACTGGCTCATGCCCACGGTCTGCCGGTGCTCGAGGATCTCGGCAGCGGCCTGCTGCTCGACCTGACGCCCTATGGCCTGCCACGCGAACCGACCGTGCGCGAGACCCTGGCCCACGGCATCGACCTGGTCACCTTCAGCGGCGACAAGCTGCTCGGCGGCCCCCAGGCCGGCCTGATCGTCGGCCGCAAAGAATACGTTGACCGTCTGCGCCAGCACCCCATGGCCCGCGCCCTGCGCCTGGACAAGATGACCCTGGCCGCCCTGGAGGCCACCCTGCAGCTCTACCTGGACCCGGACCGGGCCCGGCAGGAGCTGCCGACCCTGCGCATGCTCGCCACGCCTGCCGAAACACTGCACGCGCGCAGCAGCCGGCTGCTGCCGCTGCTGCGCGAGGCGGTGGGTGAGCAGATGGAGGTGGAGATGATCGAAGCGACGGCGCCGGTCGGCGGCGGGGCTCTGCCGCTGGCCGAATTGCCCGGCTGGGTGCTGGCCTGCCGGCCCGCGGCGCTTTCCCTGAATCGCCTGACCCGGTACCTGCGCGAGGCGACGGTGCCGGTGATCGGCAGGATCCAGGACGACCGCCTGCTGATCGATCCGCGCACCCTTGACGAATCGGACGAAAACCTGCTTCTGCAAACCCTGAAAGACATCCTGAATCCATGACTGCATCGACTCGTTTTCATATCATCGGCACGGCAGGTCATGTCGATCACGGCAAGACTGTCCTGATCAACAGCCTGACCGGCGTCAATACCGATCGCCTGCGGGAGGAACAGGCCCGCGGCATCTCCATCGATCTTGGCTTCGCGCCCTTCAGTCTGCCGGACGGTTCGGTGGCAGGGGTTATCGACGTGCCCGGTCACGAGCGTTTCATTCACAACATGCTGGCCGGCATCGGCGGCATCGACCTGGTCCTGCTGGTCGTCGACGTCAATGAAGGGGTCATGCCGCAGACCCGCGAGCATCTGCAGATACTGGAACTCCTGAAGATTCCCCGCGGCATCCTGGTGCTGACCAAGTGCGATACCGCGGAAGAGGACTGGATCGACATCGTCGAGGAGGAGGTCCGCGAAACGCTGGAGGGCACTTTCCTGGCCGATGCCCCCTGCTGCCGGGTATCAGCCCTGCAGGGCACGGGCCTGCCGGAGCTGAAGGCCCTGATTCAGGAAATGCTGCAGAAGCTGCCGCCGCGCGACGAGGATGGCCCGGCCCGCCTGCCCATCGACCGGCATTTCTCGGTCAGCGGCTTCGGCACGGTGATTACCGGTACCCTGCTGTCCGGTCGGATCGCCGTCGGTGACATGGTGGAAGTGCTGCCGCCTGGCGAGACGGTGCGCGTACGGGAAATTCAGGTGCACGGGCACAAGTCCGAAGTCGCCCATGCCGGGCAGCGGGCTGCGCTCAACCTGGCCGGCCTCGAGCGCGCCGACCTGCAGCGGGGAGCCATTATCGCCACGGCCGGCTTCTACGGCGTGGCGCAGCG